>JAJZDV010000016.1 GCA_021846025.1 Pseudomonadota bacterium | reverse complement strand
GGACTACCGCCGCCGCCAGACCCTCAAGGGCGCCGAGCGCTACATCACGCCTGAACTCAAGGCCTTCGAGGACAAGGCCCTGTCCGCACAAGACCGCGGTCTGGCACGTGAACGGGTGCTGTACGCCGAGTTGCTCATGGCGCTGCAAGCCGCCGTCGGCCCCTGGCAGAAGGCCGCGCGGGCGCTGGCCACACTGGATGTTCTGGCGGCCTGGGCAGAGCGAGCCCGGACCTGGAACTGGGCCTGCCCGGAACTGACAGCCTTGCCCGGCATCGAGATTCGCGGCGGGCGTCACCCGGTGGTGCAGGCGCAGGTGGAGCGCTTCGTGCCCAACGACTGTGTGCTGCTGCCGCAAAGCCGCACGCACATCATCACCGGCCCGAACATGGGAGGCAAGTCCACTTACATGCGGCAAACGGCACTGATTGCGCTGCTGGCGTATTGCGGCAGTTTCGTGCCGGCAACATCCGCGCGCATCGGCCCGCTGGACGCCATCCACACCCGCATCGGCGCCGGTGACGACCTTGCCGGCGGCCGTTCCACCTTCATGGTGGAGATGACCGAGGCTGCCGCCATCCTGCGCTGCGCCACGCCGCAGAGCCTGGTGCTGATGGATGAAATCGGCCGCGGCACCTCGACCTTCGACGGCCTGGCCCTGGCCGCCGCCATTGCCGTGCACCTGCACGAGCGCTGCCGCGCCTACACGCTGTTCGCCACGCATTACTTCGAGCTCACCGCTTTCCCGACCAGCCATCCGCAAGCCATCAATCTGCATGTGAGCGCCGCCGAGCATGGCGACGGCATCGTCTTCCTGCACGAGGTGCAACCCGGTCCGGCCAGCCGCAGCTACGGCGTGCAGGTGGCGCAACTCGCCGGCATGCCCAAAACCGTGATTCGCGACGCGCGTGCGCGGCTCGAAAGCCTGCAGCAGGCGCAAAGCGCACAGCTCGCGCAACGCGATCTGTTCGCACCCGCAGCGTCCCAGGACGACGCCGTGGACAACGCGCCTGACCCTGCAGGCGCCGGCCGACCCGACCGGCTGCGGGAACAACTCGCCGCCATCGACCCCGACTCCCTGAGTCCGCGCGATGCGCTCGACCTGCTCTACGCGCTGCAAGCCGTTGCACGCGAAAACCCGGCCGACTGAAGCCGGCTGCCAACCCGCGAGCGTTCACCGATCCTTGCCCCAACCGATGTCTCCCCGATCCGCAAGCTCCGGCTCCGGCCCTGAAGCCCGTCCCCTGCTGGTTTTCTCCCACGCCAACGGCTTTCCGGCGGGCAGCTACCGCAAGCTCTTCGCCATGCTGGGCGAACACTTCGAGATCCGGGCTCCATGCCGTCTCGGCCATGACCCTGCGCATCCGGTCAGCGATGGCTGGCCGCAGTTGCAGCGCGAATTGCTCGCGTTCGTGCAGGCAAGCGCACAGGGCCGCCCGGCGGTGCTGGTCGGGCATTCGCTCGGTGGTTTTCTCAGCCTGATGCTGGCCCGCGCTCACCCTGAGCTGGCGCGCTGCGTCGTGCTGCTGGATTCCCCGGTCATCGCCGGCTGGCGTGCAAGTGCGCTGTGGCTCGGCAAGCGCAGCGGGCTGATCCGGCGTTTCGGCCCCGTCGCCCCCGCGCTGCGGCGGCGGCAGGAATGGCCGGACGTGCAGGCCGTGATTGCGCACTTCGCCAGCAAACCCGGCTTTGCCCGCTGGGATTCCGAAATGTTGGCCGATTACGCCGAAACCGGTACCCGGCAACGCGCAGGTCAACGCGTGCTGGCCTTCGAGCGCGACATCGAGGCGCGCATCTATGCCACGCTGCCGCATCGTCTGGGTCGCCTGCTGCGCCGCCCGCCCGACGTGCCGGTGTGTTTCATCGGCGGGACCGCGTCGCAAGAATTGCGCATGGCCGGCATGGCCGCGACGCGCCGGCTCGTGGGCACGCATCTGCGCTGGATCGAAGGCGGCAGCCACTTGTTTCCCTTCGAGCAACCGCAGGCCACGGCCGAGGCCATCGTCGCGTTGGTGCGGCAACTGACGGCGCCTTGAGTCCCGAGACGCTGCACGGCGCGGCCCTGTGCTGCTGTGCGACAAGGCCCGCAAGCGCGTTCCTATAATGCGTGTTTACCGGCCCATTACGGCGACATGACCCAATACGTTTTCGTCACCGGCGGTGTGGTGTCCAGCCTCGGCAAGGGCATCGCAGCCGCCTCACTGGCCGCGATTCTCGAGTCGCGCGGCATCAACGTCACCCTCATCAAGCTCGACCCCTACATCAACGTCGACCCCGGCACCATGTCGCCGTTTCAGCATGGCGAGGTGTTCGTCACCGACGACGGCGCCGAGACCGATCTCGACCTCGGCCACTACGAGCGCTACATCCGCCGCTCGATGCGCCGGACCAACAATTTCACCACCGGGCAGATCTACGACAGCGTCATCCGCAAGGAGCGGCGCGGCGAATACCTCGGCAAGACGGTGCAGGTCATTCCGCACATCACCAACGAGATCCAGGATTTCATTCGCCGCGGCGCGGGCGTGGGCACCGACGACGAGGCGGAAGTGGCCATCGTCGAAATCGGCGGCACGGTGGGGGACATCGAATCCCTGCCCTTCCTGGAAGCGGTACGGCAGATGAGTCTGCGCATGCCGCGCCACCACAGCGCCTTCATCCACCTGACGCTGGTGCCCTTCATTCCCGCAGCCGGCGAACTCAAGACCAAGCCGACGCAGCACAGCGTGCAGAAGCTGCGCGAGATCGGCATCACCGCCGACGCCCTGCTGTGCCGCGCCGACCGGCCGATTCCGGACGACGAGCGCGAGAAGATTTCACTCTTCGCCAACCTGCCGCAGGAAGCCGTGATCTCGGTGTGGGATGCCGACAGCATCTACAAGATTCCGCGCATGCTGCACGAGCAGGGGCTGGATACGCTCATTTGCGACAAGCTCAAGCTCGTCGGCGGCCCTGCCGACTTGTCCGCCTGGGATGCGCTGGTGGCTGCCGAGTCCCACCCGCGCCACAACCTGCGCATCGCCATGGTGGGCAAGTACACCGATCTGTCCGACTCGTACAAATCGCTCAACGAAGCGCTGCGCCACGCCGGCATCAAGAACGCGGCCAAGGTGGCCATCACCTATCTCGACTCGGAAACCCTGGAGCCCGGCAACATCGACCAACTCGACGCCTTCGACGCCGTCCTGGTGCCGGGCGGCTTCGGCAAGCGCGGCGTGGAGGGCAAGATCCTGGCGGCGCAATACGCCCGCGAACACCGCATTCCGTATCTGGGCATCTGCCTGGGCATGCAGGTGGCCACCATCGAATACGCCCGCCATCAAGCCGGCCTGAGCCACGCCAACAGCACCGAGTTCGACCCCGACACGCCCCACCCCGTCATTGCCCTCATCACCGAGTGGCAGGGCAAGGACGGGGCGGTCCACCAGCGCAGCGAGCAATCGGACCTCGGCGGCACCATGCGCCTGGGGGCGCAGGAGTCGCGGGTACAGGCCGGCACGCTCGCCCACGCCATTTATGGCGACACGGTGAACGAGCGGCATCGCCACCGCTACGAGGCCAATGTGCGTTACCTGGATGCGTTGCAACAAGCTGGTCTGGTCATTTCGGCCACCACCACGCGCGAGCACCTGACCGAAATCGTCGAGCTGCCGCAAAGCGTGCATCCCTGGTTCATGGGTGTGCAGTTCCACCCCGAGTTCAAATCCACCCCACGCGACGGCCATCCCCTCTTCACCGCCTTTGTCCAGGCCGCGCTGGCGCGCCGCCAAGCCAAGATCGCGGCAGCCAACATCACCGCACCGAGCGCTGCGGCCCACGCCTGAAGCACCATGCAACTCTGCGGATTTGAAGTCGGCCCCGAGCAACCGCTGTTCCTCATCGCCGGACCCTGCGTCATCGAAAGCGAACAGCTCGCCATCGACACGGCCGGCACGCTCAAAGCGATCTGCGCCGACCTCGGCATTCCCTTCATCTTCAAGTCCTCGTTCGACAAGGCCAACCGTTCGTCGAGCCAGTCGTTCCGTGGCCTGGGAATCGAAGAGGGTCTGCGCATCCTGGCGAAGGTGAAGCAGCAGATCGGTGTGCCGGTGCTGACGGATGTGCATGAGGACACGCCGCTGGCCGAGGTGGCCGCCGTGGTCGACGTGCTGCAGACGCCGGCGTTCCTCTGCCGCCAGACCAATTTCATCCAGAACGTCGCCCGCATGGGCCTGCCGGTGAACATCAAGAAGGGCCAGTTCCTCGCCCCCTGGGACATGAAGAACGTGGTCGACAAGGCGCACGCGGTGGGCAACCGGCACATCATGGCCTGCGAACGCGGCGTGAGCTTCGGCTACAACACCCTGGTGTCGGACATGCGGGCCTTGGCCACCATGCGCGACACCGGCTGCCCGGTGGTGTTCGACGCCACGCACTCGGTGCAGCAACCCGGGGGCATGGGCGACAAGTCCGGCGGTCAGCGCGAGTTCGTACCGGTGCTGGCACGGGCCGCCGTGGCGGCAGGAATCTCCGGCCTGTTCGCCGAAACCCATCCGGACCCGGAGCGTGCGCTGTCGGACGGCCCCAATGCCATGCCGCTCGAGCACATGCGTGCCCTGCTGGAGAGCCTGAAAGCGATCGACGCCGTGGTCAAGCGTCGTGGCTATCTCGAAGATCAGTTGCGCTGATCCGGGTCGCCGTGCCACGGTGACCAAAACCCTCGATACCCCCCAAAAACCGAACAACCCTGGAGATCCCATGAGTGCAATCGTCGACCTGAATGCCCGCGAAATTCTCGACAGCCGGGGCAACCCCACGGTGGAATGCGATGTGGTGCTGGAAACCGGTTTCCTCGGTCGCGCCGCCGTGCCCTCCGGCGCATCCACCGGCACGCGCGAGGCGGTCGAACTGCGCGACGGCAATGCACAGCGCTACGGTGGCAAGGGCGTGCTGCGCGCCGTCGAACACATCAACACCGAAGTCACCGAGGCGGTGATGGGCCTGGACGCGTCCGAGCAGTCGTTCCTCGACCGCACCCTGATCGAGCTTGACGGCAGTCCGAACAAGTCGCGCCTCGGCGCCAACGCGCTGCTGGCCGTGAGCATGGCCGTGGCCAAGGCGGCAGCGGAAGAGGCGGGCGTGCCGCTGTACCAGTACCTCGGCGGCTTTTCGGCCTGCGAGCTGCCGGTGCCGATGATGAACGTGATCAACGGAGGCGCCCACGCCAACAACACCCTGGACATGCAGGAATTCATGATCATGCCGGTGGGAGCACCCAACTTCCGCGAAGCGCTGCGCTACGGCGCCGAGGTGTTCCATGCGCTCAAGGGCATCCTCCACCATCGCGGCATGCCCACCACCGTGGGCGATGAAGGCGGTTTTGCACCGAATGTGGCCAGCCACGAGGCAGCGCTGCAACTCATCGTCGAGGCCATCGAAAAAGCGGGCTTCAAACCCGGCGAGCAGGTGGCCATCGCACTGGACCCGGCGGCGAGCGAGTTTTACAAGGACGGCAAATACCACCTCGAAGGCGAGGGTTTGGTGCTGGAAAGCGCCGAGATGGTCGCCCTGTACGAGAGCTGGATCGGCAAATACCCCATCGTCTCGATCGAGGATGGCCTGGCCGAGCAAGACTGGGATGGCTGGAAGCAGTTGACCACCACGCTGGGCAAGAAGGTGCAGTTGGTTGGCGACGACATTTTCGTCACCAACACGGAAATTCTGAAGCGCGGCATCGAGCAAGGCATTGCCAATTCCATCCTGATCAAGGTCAACCAGATCGGCACCCTGAGCGAGACCTTTGCTGCCATCGAGATGGCCAAGCGCGCCGGCTACACCTCGGTGATTTCGCACCGCTCGGGCGAAACCGAGGACACGACGATTGCCGACATCGCCGTGGCCACCAACGCCGGGCAGATCAAGACCGGCTCGCTGTCGCGTTCGGACCGCATCGCCAAGTACAACCAACTGTTGCGCATCGAGGAAAACCTCGGTGACGTGGCGCGCTTTTCCGGCCGCGCCACGTTTTACAACCTGCGCTGAGCACGGCTGCAGCCAGCACAACGGCGTCGGGCGTGCCAACCATGCGCTGGGTCACCATGCTCTTGCTGGGTGTGCTGCTGCTGCTGCAATGGCCGCTGTGGTTCGGTGAGCGCAGTTGGCCGCAGGTGCGGCAACTGCGCGTCAACCTGGAAGCTCAGCACCACGCCAATGACCTGGCGCGCCGACAAAACCAGCGACTCGAAGACGAGGCGCATGATCTTCGCCATGGCCTGCAGGCGGTGCAGGATCGCGCCCGGCGCGAGATGGGCATGGTCAAGCCCGATGAAATCTTCGTGCAGGTGCTTCCCGCCTCCAGTCCGCTGCCGCCGACCTCACCCGCTGCCTCGCAGCCCGTCGCCTACGCCACCAAGCCCAAGCCGCGGCACTGATGCTCGGTGCCCCACCGGGTTCACTGCCGCTGCGGCGGTGCCGGCGGCTGGTTGATTTCGGGGCGAAACAACTGGGCGGCATCCACCAGGTCGAACGCATATTGCGCACCGCAGAACTCGCAAGTCACGTCGACCTCGCCCTGCTCCTTGAGCACGGACTCGACTTCACCCTGGCCCAGCATGCGCAGCATATCGGCCACCCGCGACTTGGAGCAGGTGCAGTGAAAATGCGGCGCCTGGGGGTTGAACACACGCGGCTCTTCCTGCCAGAACAGCTTGTGCAACAGTTCCTCTGGCAGATCCTGCAGCAACTCATCGCGCGACAGCGTGGAAGCCAGATGCACGGCTCGCGAAAAATCCTCGTCGGCCTGCACTTCGCTGCTCGCGGCGCCCAGCTTGCCGCCTGAGTCCGGCATGCGCTGCAACAGCAGGCCGCAGGCCACCTCATCGTTGCTGGCCAGGATGAGCCAGGACGGAATTTGTTCCGATTGGGCGAGGTATTGCTGCAGGACCGTGGCCATGCTGCCCAACGCCTCGCCATCGGCATCCGCCAACGAGACGATCCCCTGGTATGGCTGCTGACCGGGCCTTTTGTTGCGCGGATCCAGGGTGATGACGCAACGCCCCAGGCCGTGGGCATTGGCGAGTTCGGGCAAGCTGGCCACCTGCGCCGACAGCGCTTCGGTCTTGACGGTTGCGCGCAGGCCGAAATCGGGCTGGCACTCGGCCACGGCCAGTTGCAGCGGGCCATCGCCATGAATTTGCAAGATCAGGGTGCCATCGAACTTCAAGCTGCCGGCCAGCAGCGCCGAGGCCACGGTCATTTCTCCGAGAAGGCTTTGCACCAGCGCGGCGTGCCGACGCCGTCGGCGCATTTCCTGCCAAGTCGACTGCAGCCTCACCACCACGCCGCGGACATGACCCGGGCCGAGCATGAATTTGAACAGCGTGTCACTCATCTCAATGACTTTGGGGGTCTTGTGGATCGTTCATGCCGACACGTCCTCGAGGCTGGTGCGGTAGAGCTGGCCTCGGTCCACATAGGTGCGGGCATTGCGCTGCATCTGCTCGATCTGCTCCGGCGTCAACTCGCGCACGGCCCGCGCCGGAGAGCCGAGGATGAGCATGCCATCCGCGAACACTTTGCCCTCCGTGACCAGGGCTCCGGCGCCCACCAGGCAGTGACGGCCGATGCGCGCGCCATTGAGCACCACGGCCTGGATGCCGATGAGACTCCCCGCGCCCACGGTGCAACCATGAAGCATGGCTTGATGACCGATGGTCACGCCCGCGCCAACCGTCAACGGGAAGCCGGGGTCAGTGTGCAGCACGGCACCCTCCTGCACATTGCTGTTGTCGCCCACGACGATGGGCTCGTTGTCGCCACGCAGCACGGCGCCGTACCAGACGCTGACGCCCAGGCCCAGTTTGACTCGGCCGATGACTCGTGCGGTGTCGGCAACGAAGGCATCGGCGGCCACCTCCGGGCGAATGTTTTCAAGTTGGTAGAGCGACATGGCTGCAGGGCAATGGGGATCGAGCAGGAATGGGATTGCGAATCTGGGCTTGAGGCGAGAATAGTGCATGCAAGCCTTGTCTGCCTGCCCGATACCCTCCTGCTGCATGCGGCCTCGCATTCCGGTCCATCACGTCGCTCCATGAATTGGCCGCTCGTCCACTTGCGCCCCGGGGACCCATTTCCCCCGGCCGATCAGGCGCTCCCTGCAGAGGCCCCGTTCCCGGGACTTCTGGCGGTTGGCGGGCGGGTTGACGCCGACAGCCTGGAGGCCGCCTACTGCCGGGGCATTTTCCCGTGGTTTGGTGCATCCGACCCCCCCATGTGGTGGAGTCCTGACCCACGCATGCTGCTCGCGCCTCAGGATCTCAAGGTGTCGCGTTCGCTGCGGCAATCGGCCCGGCGCGTGACGGGCCATGCGCCGTTCAGCCTGCATGTCGACCGCGACTTCCGGGGTGTGATGCAGGCGTGTGCCGCGCCGCGCCGCGATTCGGCCGAGACCTGGATCGGACCCGCCATCGTCGAGGCCTACAGCGCGCTGCACGCGCGTGGGCTGGCGCACAGTTTCGAGCTCTGGTGCGCCGGCGAACTCGTCGCCGGGCTGTATTGCGTGGTGCAAGGCCAGATGGTGTTCGGCGAATCCATGTTCACACGCGTGAACGATGGCTCCAAGATCGCGCTCATGGCCTTGTGCGGCTTTTGCCTGCGGCATCGCCTCGGTCCCATCGACTGCCAGCAGCAGACCTCGCACCTGGCGAGCATGGGGGCCCGACCGTGGCCGCGGCCGGCGTTTCTGCACATCCTCGAGCAAGCCCTGGTCAGGCCCGGGCCGCCCTCTTGGCAGTATGATGGATTGCAGTTTCAGCGCGATTGCGCCCCCTGGCTGTGACCCATCCGAAAGAGCTTCCGTTCACCACACTGCAGTTCTATTCGACTGCCAGTTACCCATGCAGCTATCTGCCCGGGCTGCAGGCGCGTTCGCAAGTGGCCACCCCCAGCCACCTCATCCACGCCGACGTCTACACCAATCTGGTGCAAGCCGGCTTTCGCCGCAGCGGGCTCTTCACCTACCGGCCGCAATGCGACAACTGCAAGGCCTGCATTCCGCTGCGGGTGCTGGCGCTGCGCTTCACCCCTAACCGCACCCAGCGTCGGGTGTGGACGCGACATAGCCATCTGGAAGCCACGGTGCTCAAGCTCGGCTTCGTGCCGGAGCACTACCAGCTGTATCTGCGCTACCAGGCGCGACGCCATGCTGGCGGCGGCATGGATCAGGACAGCATCGACCAGTACACCCAGTTCCTGCTGCAAAGCAGGGTGAACACACGCCTGGTGGAGTTCCGCGAACCCGCGCCGCAGAGGGACGAACGCGGTGCGCTCAAGATGGTGTCGATCGTCGACTTGCTGGCCGATGGGCTTTCGGCCGTCTACACCTTCTACGAGCCTGACGATGCGAGGGCCAGTTACGGCACTTACAACGTGCTGTGGCAAATCATGCAGGCCAGGGCCATGCATTTGCCGCATGCCTACCTGGGTTACTGGATCGCCGCGAGCGAGAAAATGGCCTACAAATCGCGCTTTCGGCCCAACGAGATCTTCAGCGATGGCCGCTGGCAGGAATCTGCGCCTTGACCGCAGCGCTCCCTACCCTGCCCTGCCTCGGGCTGTCCAGCCATGTTGTTGAACAACATTCCGTGCTGGCCGGCTTCGTTTGAGCGCGGCGCAGCGAATCCCGAGATGCAGGGGCTGCAGCCTCGTGTGCCCTGTGCGGGCTGGTCCGTCGCGGCAGCCGGGTTGCGGCGCATCCTTCGCCGTGCCGCCAGCCCTGGCCGTCCTCGCGCCTGGCGGCGTGGGGGTGCCGCGTGCCGGTCAACTCCGGGATGGTGAACCGGCTGCCGGGTCGGGGTTCATGCTCTCGGGCCTGCCATCAATCTCGCGCACCTGCTGCCCGTTGTTCACGTGCAGCGCCTTGCGGTCGACGCCCAGCGCTGCGTCCGTGCCGGACACGTCGGCTGGGCGATCGTGGCATGTTCAGAGCCGGAAACGGCGTCGGTGTATCGCCAGTCAAGGCTCGGGTGGAAGACCTCGGCGACGCAGGACATGGGCCGAATGGATCGGCGATTCCTGAGCCCATCTATCATCAAGGTCTTGTTGTCATTTTCCGTTTCCTTTCACCGCAGCAAGAGCGGCGCTGCTGGAATCGGGGGGCCACACCCGAGTTTCCCTGCGCCCTGCCGTGAGTCGTCCGCTTGCGGGCTGCCGGGGGCCCTTGCATCTCTAGCTCCAGTTCCGTGACCCCATCCTCGACCCAAGACCGTCTGCCCTCGCGCCGCATGCTGTGGTTGCTGACCATCTTGCTGGCTGTCTTGTGGTTCGGGGTGTTGGGCTACCGCGATCTGGTACCCACGGACGAAGGCCGCTACGCTGAAATTCCTCGTGAAATGGTGGCCAGCGGCAACTGGATCACGCCGCGGCTCGATGGCCTGAAATATTTCGAGAAACCTCCGTTGCAATATTGGGCCACGGCTGTGGCCTACGAGGTGTTCGGCCTCGGCCAGTGGCAAGCACGGCTGTGGACCGGGTTCACGGGTTTCTTCACCATCGTGCTCACCGGCTATGCCGGTTGGCGCGTCTTCGGTGCGCGCACCGGGCTGTACGCGGCGGCGATTCTGGCCAGCAGCCTGTACTGGGTGGCGATGGGCCATATCAATACCCTGGACATGGGCGTGTCGGCAATGCTGGCCGGCAGTCTGCTGAGTTTTTTGCTGGCGCAGCGTGACGATGCAACGCCTGCACAGAACCGCAACTGGATGTGGGCTTGCTGGGCGTTCATGGCTTTGGCGCTGCTCTCCAAAGGGCTCATCGGCCCGGCCTTTCCAGGCATGACCCTGGTGCTCTACACCCTGTTCACGCGCGATTGGGGCTTGTGGAGACGGCTGCATATCGTCACCGGCCTGCTGATTTTTCTCGCCGTCGGCCTGCCCTGGCATGTGCTGGTGCAATGGCACAACCCCGAGTTTTTCGACTACTACTTCATCTACCAGCAGTTCACACGCTTTCTCACGCCGGAGTTGGCGCGACCTGGGCCGTGGTGGTATTTCATCCCCATCCTGCTGCTCGCCGTGCTGCCCTGGGTCGGCGGCTTGTTCGGCGGCCTGATGCACGCGTGGAAGCACCCCAGCGGCAATGAAGCCTCCAGCGCGAGCGCAGCCGTTGCCGGCAACCCCGCCTTCAAGCCGAACTGGGCACTGCTGATCTGGGCCGTGTTCATCTTCGTCTTTTTCAGTGCTTCGCACTCCAAGCTGCCGTCCTACATCCTGCCCGTGTTTCCGGCGCTGGGGCTGATGATCGGCAACCATTTCGCCCATGCTCGGCCCGGGGCCCTGCGCCGGCCGTTCGCGCTGTATGGCGTCATCTCGCTGGCCGCAGTCGTGGGCTTGACGCAACTTTGGCGCGCGGGCAACGCGGTGACGCCAGGCACGCTGTACCAACAATACGGCTGGTGGTTGGAAATCACCGCCGGACTGGGCGTCATCGGCAGTGCGCTGGCCTGGCGCTGGGAGAGGGCCGGGCGCCGCAGCGCTGCGGTGTTGGCCCTGGCCATCTGCATGGTTCTCGGCTTCACGGTGGCGTCGCAGGGGTTTCAGATTCTTGGGCGCACGGCATCGACCAAGGACGTGGTCGCCGCCATCCGGCCGTGGCTTCACCCCGGCCAGCCGTTCTACGTCGTGGGCACCTACGACCAGACCCTGCCGTTCTACTTGCGCCGGACCGTGACGGTGGTGGAGTACCAGGGCGAGTTGCACTTCGGCATCACGCAGCAACCGCAGTTGTGGGTACCCACGCTGGCCGACTTCGCTCGCCTGTGGCAACAGGACCACCTGCCGCTGGCCTTCCTGCCAGCCGGACAACTCGGCGCGCTGCGGGCCATGCATCTGCCGCTGCAAGTGATCGAGCAGACGCCACGCTACGTGGTCATCGCCAAGCCCGGGCAGAACTACGGATCCGCTGCGCAATCTGCTGTCCCACACCTGCCAGCCGCCTGGAACACCCGCACCACGACCCCAGCCACCGGAGCCCATCCATGAGCGCTGCCGCCTTCGCCCTGGTTCTCACCGGCGTGTTGCTGAACGCGGCCGCGCAGTTGTTGATCAAGGCCGGAGCTGAGACCGTCGGCCGCTTTTCCTTCAGCCTGCTGAACATCTGGCGAGCTGGACTGCACTTTGCCCTGCAATGGCAAATCCTGCTCGGTCTGGCGTTCTACGCTGTCTCGGTGGTGGTGTGGATTCTGGCGCTGACCCGGGTCCAGGTCTCCATCGCCTACCCCATGCTGTCGCTGGGCTACGTGGTCACGGCCTTCGTGGCCTGGTGGTTGTTCGGCGAAGCGCTGACGGCGCAGAAACTCGTCGGCATCGCCATCATCATCGCTGGTGTGATTGTGGTTGCACGTTCCTGAGGTGACCGTCATGGCCGAAGCTGAAATGCTGCCCTTCACCCGCCCCGACCTGGACGAGGCCACCATCGCCGGTGTGGTCGAGGTGCTGCGCTCGGGCTGGCTCACCACCGGGCCGTGGAATGCGAAATTCGAGCAGCTGCTGTCAGCGTTTTTCGGCGGCCGCACGGTGCGCGCCTTCAACTCCGGCACGGTCACCATGGAAGTCGCCCTGCGCATGCTGGGCGTCGGTGCCGGCGACGAAGTCATCACCACGCCGCTGTCCTGGGTGGCCACGGCCAATGTGGTGCTGGCGGTGGGCGCGCGTCCGGTGTTCGTCGACATCGACCCGGTCACCCGCAACATCGACACCAGCCGCATCGAGGCCGCCATCACGTCACGCACCAAGGTCATCCTGCCGGTGCATCTGGCCGGCCTGCCCTGCGACCTCGACGCGATCGGCGCGCTGGCCGCCCGCTACAAGTTGCGGGTGCTGGAAGATGCGGCGCAAGCCATCGGCAGCACCTGGCAAGGCCGGCGTGTCGGCAGCTTCGGCGACTTCGCCTCGTTCAGTTTCCACCCCAACAAGAATGCCACCAGTCTGGAAGGCGGCTGCCTGGTCCTTCCGGCCGATGCCGACCCGCAACTGGCCGAGCGCTTGCGCCTGCAGGGCGTGCGCCGCACCGGGCCGGATGGCATGGACGTCGACGTCGTGGGCGGCAAGGCCAATCTCACCGACGTGGCTGCGCGCGTGGGCTGGGGGCAGATGCAGCGGCTGGACAGCTTCAACCGTCGTCGCACCGAGCTGGCGAAGGCGTACTTCGCCATACTCGACGCCATGAAACTGGCCGAGCGTGGCGTGCAACTGCCGGTGCGCGACTTCACCGACTGCAACTGGCACATGTTCCAGGTCGTGCTGCCATCGGCTGCTCCTCGCGCTGCCGTGATGCTGGCGTTGAAGGACCGTGGAATCGGCACCGGCGTGCATTACCCACCCATCCACTTGTTCACGCTCTACCGCAGACTGGGCTTCAAGCCTGGCGACTTTCCGCATGCCGAACGCGTGGGCGCGGGCATTCTCACCCTGCCGCTGTTCCCCGCCATGCGCGACTCCGACATCGGCCGCGTCTGCGGCGCGCTCGACGCGGTGCTGCGAGAATTCGATCTATGAGCACCTTCGTTCTTCCCCCTGCCCTCTCGGTCGTCGTTCCTGTCTACAACGAGGAAGACGGTCTGGCCGCGCTGTTCGCCCGGCTCTATCCAGCGCTTGATGCGCTCGGCGAGCGCTATGAAATCATCTTCATCAACGATGGCAGCAAAGACCGTTCGGCGGCCCAGTTGGCAGCGCAGCAGCGCTTACGTCCCGACGTCACCCGCGCCATTCTGTTCAACGGCAATTACGGCCAGCACATGGCCATCCTCGCCGGCTTCGAGCACAGCCGCGGCGACATCGTCGTGACACTGGACGCTGATCTGCAGAACCCACCCGAGGAAATCGGCAAGCTGGTGGCCAAGATGCGCGAGGGCTTCGATTACGTCGGCACGATACGCCGCCAGCGCCAGGACAGCTGGTTCCGCCGCAACGCCAGTGTGGCGATGAACAATCTGCGGGAAAAAATCACCCATGTCCGCATGACCGACCAGGGCTGCATGCTGCGTGCCTATGGCCGTGATGTCGTCGACACCATCAACCGTTGCAGCGAGGTCAACACCTTTGTGCCTGCGCTGGCCTACACCTTCTCGTTGCGCCCGACCGAAATCGAAGTGGCGCACGAAGAGCGCGCGGCAGGCGAGTCGAAGTACTCGCTGTTCAAACTCATTCGGCTCAATTTCGATCTGGTCACCGGCTTCTCGCTCATGCCGCTGCAGATCATGTCGTTTCTCGGCATCGCTTTGGCGCTGGCCTCGGGTGCGCTATTCGTCTACCTCATGCTGCAGCGCCTGCTGTTCGGCTCGCAAGTGCAGGGCGTGTTCACCCTGTTCGCCATCACCTTCTGCCTGCTCGGCGTGCTGCTGTTCAGCATGGGCCTGCTGGGCGAGTACATCGGCCGCATCTACGAGCAAGTGCGCGGCCGGCCGCGCTATGTGGTGCAGGCGATGCTGGATGACACCGCACAGACCCATTCGGCGCAGGGCCTGCGTGCCGCGAGCACCGACAACGATGCTCCGAGCCTGGCCGCTTCCAGCCGCTGACAGACCGCATGCGCGTCGTTGTTTTCGCCTATCACAACGTTGGCGCGCGCGGCCTGCGCACACTGTTGGCCGCCGGCATGCAGGTGGAACTCGTGGTCACGCACCCGGATGACCCCGGCGAGACCATCTGGTTCGACAGCGTGGCCGCGGTTGCGGCCGAGCATGGCCTGCCGACGGCGCTGGTCGATCAGGCCTTGGGCGATGCCCTGCAGGATCGCATCAAGCGACTGGCGCCGGACTACATCTTCTCCTTTTACTTCCGCCGCATGCTGCCTGCTCCCGTGCTGGCTGCCGCGCGCATCGCTGCGCTGAACATGCACGGTTCGCTGCTGCCCAAGTACCGGGGTCGCGTGCCGGTGAACTGGGCCGTGCTTCACGGCGAAGAGCAAACAGGTGCAAGCCTGCATGTCATGGAAACGAGGCCCGATGCGGGTGACATCGTCGCGCAGCAGGCCGTGCCCATCCTGCCGGACGACACGGCCAAAGACGTGTTCGACAAAGTCACGGTGGCCGCCGAAATCGCTTTATGGGACGTGCTGCCGCAGTTGCTGCAGGGCATCGTGCCGTGCCGCAGCAATGACCTGGCCCAAGGCAGCTATTTTGGCGGCCGCAAGCCGGAAGACGGCTGCATCGACTGGCAGCAGCCCGCGCGGGCCATTTACAACCTCATGCGCGCTGTCGCGCCACCTTACCCCGGTGCTTTTTTCAATCGCAACGGCCGGCGCTTCGTTGTCGCCCGTGCACGTCTGGCACGGCCTGAGGTGGCTGGGCTGTTCCCCGCATCGGCCGGCATCGGCTTGCATGTGGCGGGTGAGTTGATCCTCGCCAAAGGCAGCGACGGCGGCGTGATCCATCTGCTCGAATTGTGGGAGGCAGATCACCCCGGCCAGCCCCTGAGCGCACAACATTTTTCGGAACTCGCAGGACATCAACCATGAAAAAAATTCTCATTCTCGGCGTCAATGGCTTCATCGGTCACCACCTGTCCAAGCGCATCCTGTCGACCACCGACTGGGGGGTGTACGGCATGGACATGAACACGGACCGCATCGACGACCTGCTGGGAAATCCGCGATTCAAGTTCTTTGAGGGCGACATCACCATCAACAAAGAGTGGATCGAGTACCACGTGCGCAAGTGCGACGTCATCCTGCCGCTGGTGGCCATCGCCACGCCGGCCACCTATGTGAAAGCCCCGCTGCGTGTGTTCGAACTCGACTTCGAAGCCAATCTGCCCATCGTGCGCGCCGCGGTGAAGCACAAAAAGCATCTGGTGTTCCCCTCCACATCCGAGGTCTACGGCATGAGTGCCGACCCCGAGTTCGACCCCGAGAACTCACCCCTCACCTACGGTCCGATCAACAAGCCCCGCTGGATCTACGCCTGCTCCAAGCAACTGATGGATCGGGTGATTGCCGGCTACGGTCAGCAGGAAGGGCTGAACTACACCCTGTTCCGCCCGTTCAACTGGATTGGCGCCGGGCTGGACACCATTTTTTCCGCCAAGGAAGGCAGCTCACGCGTGGTGACCCAGTTCCTCGGCCATATCGTGCGTGGCGAGACCATCAGCCTGGTCGATGGCGGCCAGCAAAAACGCGCCTTCACCGACATCGACGACGGCATCGACGCGTTGATGAAAATCATCGACAACAAGGACGGCGTCGCCAGCGGGCAGATCTACAACATCGGCAATCCGTCCAACAATCATTCCATCCGCGAGTTGGCCGAGCACATGCTGCGCATCGCCGCCGAAACCTCGGAGTACGCCGAAGTCGCACGGCAGGTCAGGCTGGTGGAAACCAGTTCGGGAGCGTATTACGGCAAGGGCTACCAGGATGTGCAAAATCGTGTGCCCAAGATCACCAACACCATGCACGACCTGCACTGGGCGCCCAAGGCCACGATGGATACCGCGCTGCGCAAGATTTTCGACGCCTACCGCGGCCACATCGCCCAGGCTCGAGCGCTGATGGACGAGACCGGCAACTGAGCACAGCTTCCGACCGCACGACGCCCGCACCATGCCGTTCCTCGCCTTGAAGATCGATGTCGATACCCTGCGCGGCACGCGTGAAGGCATACCCACTTTGCTGCGGCTGCTGGATCGTCACCGGGTATCGGCCACATTCCTCTTCAGTCTCGGGCCCGACCACACCGGCCGGGCGCTCAAGCGCGTGTTCCGGCCCGGCTTCCTGGCCAAGGTTGGACGGACTTCGGTGGTGGAGCACTACGGCATCAAGACCTTGCTCTACGGCACCCTGCTGCCAGGACCGGACATCGGCAGGCAGGCGGCTGACGCCATGCGCAGCGCCGATCACAGCGGGCATGAGACGGGGGTGCACACCTGGAACCACATCCTGTGGCAGGATCACGTCGCCGTCAAAGACGCCACCTGGACGTGGCAGCAGATGCAACTGGCGGTGGCGCGCTACACCCAGATCTTTGGTCGAGCGCCCCGCGTGCACGGTGCCGCCGGCTGGCAGATGAACGAGGCGGCCTACGCGCTGGAAGCCGAACTGGGCTTCACCCTCGCCTCCGACGGCCGCGGCGATGGCCCTTTCCGCCCTGTGGTGCAAGGCTTGGCTCTTGCCGTGCCGCAATTGCCCACCACGTTGCCAACACTGGACGAGTGCATCGGCCTCGACGGCATCACGCCCGATACCGTTGCCGAGCACATCCTGCAACGCTCGCTCAATGGGCGCGACCATGTCTTCACCCTGCATGCCGAACTCGAGGGCGGCAAACTGTCGGCGGTATTCGACACTCTGCTGGGCGGCTGGCAGGCTGCCGGCCTGCACATCGGCAGTTTGTCGAACTACGCCGCCACCCTGGCCCTTGACGCGCTGCCCTTGCGTGGCGTTGGGCAGGGCACCGTGCCGGGGCGCAGCGGGACGCTTGCAGTGCCGGCTGAGCCGGCCTGAATCGCAACAATCCGGGCGCGCGCGGCCGGGGCTGCGTCCGGCCCGCAACATGAACGCGCAAACACCCGAAGCAGCCCAGGCACCGCGGGGAAGCGGGTGGTCAAGAGCCAGGGCGGCATGAGAGCATTCCCGGACACACACGGACGCACCGGCCTCCCCCAGTTTTCTTGCCCCTCCAAGCAGGGCGGGTCGGTGAGCCGCCCCTGAGCGCGCTCAGTGGTTGCGGCCCAGTTGCTCCAGAATCGCCGGGTTCTCCAGCGTCGATGTGTCCTGGGTGATGACTTCGCCCTTGGCCAGGGTGCGCAACAAGCGGCGCATGATCTTGCCTGAGCGGGTCTTGGGCAAGTTGTCGCCGAAACGGATGTCTTTCGGCTTGGCGATGGGCCCGATCTCCTTGCCCACATGGTTGCGCAACTCGGCGGCAATCTGTTTGCCCTCGTCCCCGGTGGGAACCGGGCGCTTGAGCACGACGAAGGCACAGATGGCCTCCCCTGTCAGCTCGTCCGGCCGACTCACCACGGCGGCTTCGGCCACGAGCGGATGCGACACCAGCGCCGACTCGATTTCCATCGTTCCCATGCGGTGGCCGGAGACATTGAGCACATCGTCGATGCGGCCGGTGATGGTGAAGTAGCCGCTGTTCGGATCACGGATGGCGCCATCTCCGGCCAGGTAATGGCCATGCAACTCCTCCGGGTAGTAGCTTTTCTTGAAGCGCTCGGGATCGCCGTAGATCGTGCGGATCATCGCCGGCCAAGGCTTTTTGATGACCAGGATGCCGCCCGTTCCCCAAGGCAGGTCATGGCCGGCTTCGTCCACGACCTCGGCCGAGATGCCGGGAAGCGGCAGCGTGCACGAGCCGGGCACCATCGGCGTGGCGCCGGGCAGCGGACTCATCATGTGACCACCGGTTTCGGTCTGCCACCAGGTGTCGACCACTGGGCAGCGGCCACCGCCGATATGCTGGTGATACCACTCCCAGGCAGCGGGATTGATGGGCTCGCCCACGGTCCCGAGAATGCGCAGCGAGTCGAGCTTGTAGTTGCGCGGGTGCACCGCGGCATTGGTCTCGGCCGCCTTGATGAGCGAGCGGATGGCCGTGGGCGCGGTGTAGAACACCGTCACCTTGTGATCCTGGATCATGCGCCAGAAGCGCCCGGCATCTGGATAGACCGGCACCCCCTCGAACACAACCTCGGTCGCACCGCAAGCCAGCGGACCGTAAGCAATGTAGCTGTGGCCCGTCACCCAGCCGATGTCGGCCGTACACCAGAACAAATCGTCGGGCTGGATGTCGAAAGTCCACAGCATGGTGAGCTGGGCCCAGAGCAGATAGCCGGCGGTGGAATGTTGCACACCCTTGGGCTTGCCGGTGGAACCCGAGGTGTAAAGCAGGAACAGCGGGTGCTCGGACTCCACCCACTCCGGTGGGCAATCGGCGCTTTGCGCGGCGGCGAGTTCGTGCATCCAGAGGTCGCGCGGCGGCTTGAAGGCCACCTCGCCACCGGTGCGGCGGTAAACCACCACGTTGCGCACCGTGTCGCAGCCCCCGAGCGTCAACGCCTCATCGACGATGGCCTTGAGCGGCAGCGACTTGCCGCCGCGGCGCTGCTCGTCGGCCGTGATCACCAGCACGGCACCGGCATCCTGGATGCGGTCGCGCAGCGACTGCGCGGAGAAACCGCCGAAGACCACCGAATGCGTCGCGCCGATGCGCGCGCAAGCCTGCATCGCCACCACACCCTCCACCGACATGGGCATGTAGATGACGACGCGGTCGCCTTTGTTCACACCAAGCCGCTTCAGCGCATTGGCAAATTTGGCCGTGCGCTCCAGCAGTTCGGCGTAACTGACACGGCTGACGGCGCCGTCGTCGGCCTCGAACACGATGGCGGTCTTGCCGCCCTGGCCGGCAAGCACATGCCGGTCGAGGCAGTTGTAGGAAACGTTGATGCGACCATCCGCGAACCACTTGTAGAACGGCGCGCCGCTGGCGTCGAGGGTTTGCGTGAATGGCTTGTGCCAGTGCAGGTTCTCGCGCGCCAGCCGCGCCCAGAAGCCCTCGAAATCGGCATCGGCTTCAGCCACCAGCTTGCGGTACGCCTCCATGCCGGAGATGCGGGCGCGCCTGACAGCATCGGACGAGGGGTAGTAGGTCTTGAGGGCGTGGTGCTCGGGGGCTTGTTGTTCGGCCATGGTTGTCTCCGGATGGGTGGCGATTTCGTCGAAGCACGCGAATCACACGGATCACACGAATCAAGGCAGCATGGTGCAGGCTGCCCGCGCGCCGCTTCGACTGTATGGTGTTTGCTTTTTATTGTGAACCACCCGCTCTTACACCCCCCTGACGTGTTGGGAACCCGGTCGCTGCAATCGCAACACATTGCATCCCTAAAATCGGGTTCCGCGCAATTGACCCGTACCCACCACATCTCCCTATGGCCAAACCCCTACCCACGGCTCAGTTGCCACTCGTGCCCCGCCTGCTGTTTTTCAGCCGCTGGCTGCAACTGCCGCTCTATGTCGGGCTGATCCTCGCGCTGGGCGTTTACGTCTTTCACTTCTGGGTCGAACTGGTCGACCTGGTGGGTGCCGCCATGGGCAGCCAGACTGCTCTGCAGCACCTGCTCGAGGCCGTGGCCGTGCGCAACCCCATCCCGCCAGAGGGCGGGATCGCTGCCGCCGCGCACGCCAGCCTGCCGAAGCTGACGGAAACCACCATCATGCTGGTGGTGCTCAGCCTCATCGACGTGGTGATGATTGCCAATCTGCTGATCATGGTCATCGTCGGCGGGTACGAGACCTTCGTGTCGCGCATGTACCTCGAGGATCACCCCGATCACCCCGAATGGTTGTCGCACGTCAACGCCTCGGTACTCAAGGTGAAGCTGGCACTGGCCATCATCGGCATTTCGTCGATCCACCTGTTGCGCACCTTCATCAACGCCGACGCCTACAGCGCCAAGGCACTGATCGCCCAGACTGCCATCCATCTCACCTTTCTGCTCTCGGCCATGGCCATTGCCTACACCGATCGCATGATGACCCGCACGATTCACGATTACGCCCCCGCCAGCAATCCAGGGGCCGGCCACTGAGCGACAAGCACCGGGGGCGGTCTTAACATGCGTGGACAACCTGACCACTGTCTCGGCTACTCACGGAGATCACCTTGTCCACCATCAACATTCGCCAGGACGACCTGGTCGAGAGCATCGCTGCAGCGTTGCAATTCATCAGCTACTTTCACCCGGCTGACTACATTGCGCATCTGGCACGTGCCTACACCCGCGAGCAAAGCCCGGCTGCCAAGGACGCCATCGCGCAAATCCTGACCAACAGCCGCATGTGCGCAGAAGGACGCCGACCCATCTGCCAGGACACCGGCATCGTCAATGTCTTCCTCAGGGTCGGCATGGACGTGCGCTTCGAAGGTCTCAGCGGCACTCTGCAGGACGCGGTGGACGCCGGCGTGCGACGTGGCTATCTGAATGCCGACAACAAGCTGCGTGCTTCGGTCCTGGCCGACCCGCTGTTCGAGCGCAAGAATACGGGCGACAACACGCCCGCCGTGCTGCATGTCGAGCTCGTTCCCGGCAACAAGCTCGACGTGACCGTGGCGGCCAAGGGAGGCGGTTCGGAGGCCAAGTCCAAATTTGCCATGCTCAACCCCAGCGATAGCTTGGTCGACTGGGTGCTGCAAACCCTGCCCACCATGGGCGCCGGTTGGTGTCCGCCGGGCATGTTGGGCATCGGCATCGGCGGCACTGCGGAGCATGCCATGCTCCTGGCCAAGCAGGCCCTGATGGACGACATCGACATGAACGAACTGCTCACGCGCGGGCCGCGCGACAAGTACGAGGCCTTGCGCGTCGAGCTGTATGAAAAGGCCAATGCCCTGGGCATCGGCGCGCAGGGCCTGGGCGGACTGACCACGGTGCTGGACGTCAAAATCAAGCATTGGCCGTGCCACGCCGCCAACCTGCCGGTGGCGATGATTCCCAACTGCGCCGCCACGCGCCACGCGCACTTCGTCATGGACGGCCAGGGCCCGGTCTATCTTGAGCCGCCCAGCCTGGACTTGTGGCCCGACGTGCATTGGGCGCCGGATTACGAGCGCAGCCGCCGCATCAACCTCGACACCTTGACCCCGGCCGAGGTGGCCAGTTTCAAGCCGGGCGAAACCCTGCTGCTGACGGGCAAGATGCTGACCGGGCGCGACGCTGCGCACAAACGCATCGCCACGATGCTGGCCCAGGGCGAAAAGCTGCCGGTGGACTTCACCAACCGCGTCATCTATTACGTCGGCCCGGTGGACCCGGTGCAAGGCGAAGCGGTCGGCCCGGCCGGCCCCACCACGTCCACGCGCATGGACAAGTTCACGGAAACGATGTTGGCGCAGACCGGGCTCATCGCCATGATCGGCAAGGCCGAGCGCGGCCCGGTGGCCATCGAGGCGATTCGCAAGCACAAGAGCGCCTATCTCATGGCCGTGGGCGGCGCCGCCTACCTCGTGTCGAAGGCCATCAAGGCCTCGCGCCTCCTGGCCTTCGAGGACCTGGGCATGGAGGCCATCTACGAGTTCACGGTGCAGGATATGCCGGTGACCGTGGCCGTGGATGCCCTGGGAACCTCGGTCCACAATACGGGGCCGGCGGAATGGCGCGCACGCATCGGCAAGATCCCGGTGGTCGTGGCCTGAGCATGGAGTCTGCCGCAACACCGCGCACGGCATCGCATTGCCCGGTGTGCGGTCAGGCCAATGGCTGCCAGCCTGCAGCCCGCGCAAGCTTCGAGACCGCCTGCTGGTGCAGGGACGCGGCCTTCAGCGACGATGCCGTGGCGCGCATCCCGGCCGCAATGCGCGGTCTGGCCTGCATCTGCTCGTCCTGCGCCGGCCTGGCTGGCGCAGGCGCCGACGAACGGACACACACGACGCGAGAACAAGCCACGGCAGCCAGGCGCATCGGCGTGTTCGATTCGGGCGTGGGCGGTCTCACCGTACTGGCCGCACTGCAGCGGCACCTGCCCCGGGCGCATTTCACCTACGCCGCCGACTCGGCCTTCGCCCCCTACGGCGAACGCGGCGACCGCTATGTGCTCGGGCGCAGCACATGGCTCAGCGCCTTCCTGCTGTCGCAAGGCTGCGAGCTCATTGTCGTGGCCTGCAACACCGCCACCGCCCTGGCGATTGCAGAGCTGCGCCAGCACTGGCCCCGCGTCCCGTTCGTCGGCATCGAGCCGGCCGTCAAGCCAGCACTGGCAGTCGCCCAGGGCAGACCGGTCGGCGTGCTGGCCACACCCGGAACCCTGGCCTCGTCCAAGTTTCGCGCCTTGCTGCAAGCGCAGGCCGGCGACGCCGATGTGCTCCTGCAACCGTGCCCCGGCCTTGCCGAAGCCATCGAAAAGCATGGCCCTGAAGCCGCCGAAACCCTCGCGCTGGTCGAGCGTTTCTGCGCCCCGCTGCGCGCCGCGGACTGCTCCACCGTGGTGCTCGGCTGCACCCACTACCCGCTGGTCGCAGCGGCCCTGCGCGATGCGCTCGGTCGAGCATCCGCCGAGCTCACGCTGCTCGACCCGGCCGATGCCGTCGCGGCCCAGACCGCACGTCTGGCCGCCAACCTGCCGGCTGCAGAGCGGCTCGACGCGACGCCAGGCCAGATCGACTTCTGGACGAATGGCGAACCGGCAACGCTGCTCGGCATTGCGCAGGCTTGTGGCCTGGGAGCCGTCGCCACTCATCACCTTTCGTCCACACGGCCCCGCTTCGCTGCGCCGCCCCTCCAGGCCCATCGCGGCCGACCATGAAACTCGCCACCTGGAACGTGAACTCGCTGTCGGTGCGCCTGCCGCAGGTGCTGGACTGGCTGCAGGCGCATCGCCCCGATGTGCTGGTCCTGCAGGAGACCAAGCAGACCGACGACACATTTCCGCACGCCGAACTGCTGGCCGCCGGCTGGCAGGCTCAGAGCTTTGGCCAGCGTACCTACAACGGCGTCGCACTGCTATCACGCGTGGCTGCCGTCGACGTGGTGCGCAATATTCCCGGGCTGCTGGATGCCCAGGCGCGAGTGATTGCCGGCACCGTGCAGGGCGTGCGCGTGGTCGGCGCCTACGTCCCCAACGGCCAGGAGCCGGGCAGCGAAAAATTCGCCTACAAAATGGCTTGGCTGGAAGCGCTCGAGGCCTGGCTGCGCGAGGAGCTGGCGCGTCACCCGAAACTGGTGCTGATGGGGGACTACAACATTGCACCGGAAGATCGCGACGTGCACGACCCCGATGCCTGGCGAGGCAAGATTCACTGCACCGACGAGGAACGCGGGCATTTCCGCGAACTGCTGGACCTGGGTCTGGCCGACGCTTTTCGCCTGTTCGAGCAACCGCCGAAAAGCTGGAGCTGGTGGGACTACCGCAACCTGGCGTTTCGCCGCAACCAGGGCCTGCGCATCGACCACATCCTCGTGAGTGCGGCGCTGAGGTCAAGCGTGACGAGTTGCACCATCGACAAAGCCCCGCGCAAGAACGAGCGCCCCAGCGACCACGCGCCGGTGATGGTGGAGTTGAGCGCACCCGTTCACTGAACTGCGACGCCACGCCGGCAGGTGCAGCGGCAGCATCGGCGGGCGATTTCAACCGTCCAGGCCGAGATCCTGGATCTTGCGCGTGATGGTGTTGCGACCGATCCCGAGCTTGACCGCCGCCTCGATACGGCGCCCATGCGTGAACTCCAGAGCCGCCTGGATCACCGCGCGCTCGAAGCGTTGGTTGAGCCAGTCCATGACCTCGGGCTGACCGTTGTGCAGCAGTTCACGCGTGGCACGCGCCACGATCGCCTCCCAGCCCTCGGTTGCCACGGTCGGCGCAGCGGACTCGGCCATCGGCGCAACCGCCTCAAGCGCTGGCGGCGCAGAGGTCGCGTGACTGACGCCGAAACTCGCGCTTGCCGGCATGCCCGGCACGATGGTCGGCGTGCCGTCGTCCCGGCGAGGCTCGCCGGCCGGTTCACGCGCGCCCGATGCCATGCTCTGGAGGACTGGCGTCGAGGAAGCGGCCTGCACTACGCGGTTCGAGAGCTGCAACTCGGGGGGAAGATCCTTCACGTCGACCGTGAGGCCCGGCGCCATGACGGTGAGCCAATGGCACACGTTTTCCAGTTCGCGCACGTTGCCGGGAAATGGGTAGTGCTGCAGCGCGGCCAGAGCCTCGTCCGACAGGCGCTTGGCATCGACCCCCAGATCCTTCGCGCTTTTCAGAAGAAAATGCCGCACCAGCAAGACGATATCTTCGCGGCGCTCACGCAGCGCCGGCAGGCGCAGTCGGATGACGTTGAGCCGGTGGAACAAGTCTTCGCGGAACAGCCCGTCGCGCACCCGATTTTCGAGGTTCTGGTGCGTGGCGGCAATCACCCGCACATGCGCCTTGATGGGGCTGTGCCCGCCCACGCGGTAGAAATGGCCGTCGGACAGCACGCGCAACAAGCGGGTCTGTAACTCGTAGGGCATGTCGCCAATTTCGTCCAGAAACAAGGTGCCGCCCTCGGCCTGCTCGAAGCGTCCGCGCCGTGAGGTTTGCGCCCCGGTGAAGGCGCCGCGCTCATGGCCGAACAGTTCACTCTCCAGCAGGTCGCGCGGGATCGCTGCGGTGTTGATGGCGACGAACGGTCCGTTGGAGCGCGGACTGTGACGATGCAGCGCCTGCGCCACCAACTCCTTGCCGCTGCCGGACTCGCCAGTGATGAGCACGGTGACCTGCGACGGCGACAAGCGCCCGATGGCGCGGAACACATCCTGCATCGCCGGGGCCTGGCCAAGCAGTTCGGGGGCGTCGATGCGCGCCTCCTCGATGTCCTGTTCGCGCAGGCTCTCGTCGACAGCGCGTCGGATCAGGTCGACCGCCTTTTCCAAGTCGAAGGGCTTGCTGAGATATTCGAAAGCTCCACTCTGAAAGGCGGAAACCGCGCTGTCGAGGTCGGAGTAGGCCGTCATGATGATGACCGGCAGTTGCGGCTGGGTACGCTTGAGCTCCTGCAGCAACTCGATGCCGCTGCCTCCGGGCATGCGAATGTCAGAGACCAGGACCTGCGGGGACTCGTCGCTCAGCGCAGCTTGCACCTCGCGGATATTGGAGAAGCTGCGAACCGGTAGACCCGCTTTCTCCAGCGCCTTTTCCAGGACGAAACGAATGGATTGATCGTCGTCGACGATCCAGATGGGTTTCATGGTTGGCATCTCTCAGCACGAGTGCAGCGCGAGCGGGCGATGCGACCTGCCAACCTCACGGCAGCGGCATGAGGATGCGGAAATCTGTCAGGCCCGGCTGGCTGTCGCACTCGATGGTTCCCTGATGTTGTTGGATGAAGGCCTGGGCCAGGGTGAGCCCCAGGCCACTGCCGCCCTCCCGCCCCGACACCAGCGGAAAGAACATACGGTCCTTGATATCCGCCGGCACGCCTGGGCCGTTGTCGGTGATATGCAAGAGCAATGCCAGGCGATGGCGCTGCTTGGCCAACGTCACCTGGCGCGCGATGCGGGTCTTGAGCACGATGCGCGCATCGCCCGCGCGCATGCGCTCGCTCAGAACCAGGGCGGCGTTGTGCATGATGTTCAGAATGGCCTGGATGAGCTGCTCGCGGTCGCCACGGAATTCCGGGATGCTGGCGTCGTAGTCGCGCTCCACGCTCAGGCCCTGGGGAAACTCGGCCAGAATCACCGAGCGTACGCGCTCGAGCACCTCGTGGATGTTCAACTCGCCCACCACATGCGGGCGGCGGTGCGGCGCCAGCAATCTGTCCACCAAGGTCTGCAGCCGGTCCACTTCATGAATGATGATGCGGGTGTACTCCTGCAACTCGCGGCTCTCCAAATCCATCTGGAGCAGTTGAGCCGCGCCGCGAATGCCGCCCAGCGGGTTCTTGATCTCATGGGCCAGATTGCGAATCAAATCCTTGTTGGCTTGCGCCTGGTTGAGCCACTGCTCCTCGCGCTCCTGCCGTGTCTGCTGCCCAAGCTCCACAAGTTCCACCAGCAGCGTGTCGCTCAGGTCAGTGCGCGCCACGATGAGTTGCACCTGCAGCGGATCGGCTGCGGTGCGTGCCATCACGGTGCAGTCAAAACGCTTGCTGCTGAATTCGTTGGCCTGCACCTGCTGCAAGGCTTCGTGCCACAGGCTTTGCCGCGTCAGCCAGTGCGCCAGATCACGCCCCTGCAGATGCCTGCGCGAGAGGCCGAGCCCGGCCTCCATCGCCGGATTGGCGTGGAGCATGCGTCCCTGTGGGTCGACCAGGGCGGCCATCGTGGCCAACCAATCGAGGGCGGCCTGGGCGCCGGCGGGAGCTGCGCGTGACGGCAGAGCCGCGGCAAAGGGTGTCAGGCCCTCCTGGAAGAGGTGCGTTGCCTCCTCGGGAGACAGGAATGCATCCGGATCCTGGGACTCACTGCCCATAGCGTTGCAGTTCACGCTGCAAGGCCTGAATGTTGGCCTCGGTCAGGGTGATCTGGTTCTTCATCGCCGCGACCCGGTCAAGATATTTTTGCTGGTTGATGCCGCCGCCGACGTTGTGCTCGTTGCCCAGGTAGCTGGGCTGACCATTGTTGTAGGACTTGAGCAGCTCTTGCAGCTTGAGCTGCTGGCTCTGCAATTCGGCATCGAGAATGCGCCGCGCCTCGGCGTCGCGTTCCGATTGTGTGGTTGGGCTGACGCGGTCAGCGCTGGAAGCACTTCGTGGCGTGGCCACCGGCCTTTTCGACGGCATGGCCGGGGACATCACGCTGACATTGGCGTTATCCACCGGCTTGCAGTTCTTCGACTTCACCACGCTCAACATATTGGTGTACGAGTTGTCCGGGCAGCGGTAGACCCGGTTCGGATCGGTTTCCTGGGCATGGGCCGGCAAAGGCGCGAGCGGCACCAGGGCCAGCCCCGCCCACACCAGTCCAAGAGCAAGATTGCAACGGGGGGTCGGGAGTCGGAACATCGATGACCTGTCAGTAAAAGTTGAGCCGGCTTGATGCAAACGAGGCTGCAAGACGCAAGCAACCGGGTATCGTGCCAGTGTAAGACCCAGAACCTGCGGTGCAGTGCCACGCCGCTGGCGAAAGTCGTCCACCGACGAAAAAACGACAAGGGGACGGCGGACCGTCCCCTTGTCGTTTGGCCAACGGCGCGTCGACAGGTTCAACGCACGCCGACTGGCCCGGATTACAGCGAGTAATACATATCGAATTCCACCGGGTGGGTGGTCATGCGGAAGCGGGTGACTTCCTCCATCTTCAGGTCGATGTAGGCGTCGATGAAATCTTCGCTGAACACGCCGCCCTTGGTGAGGAAGGCACGATCCTTGTGCAGATACTCCAGCGCCTGATCGAGGCTGGAGCACACCGTCGGGATTTTTGCGTCTTCTTCCGGCGGCAGGTCGTACAGGTTCTTGCTGGCAGCCTCGCCCGGGTGAATCTTGTTTTCCACGCCATCGAGCCCGGCCATCAACATCGCCGAGAACGCGAGGTAAGGGTTGCAGGTTGGATCGGGGAAACGCACCTCGATGCGGCGTGCCTTGTCACTGGGCACGTAGGGCACGCGAATGGAGGCGGAGCGGTTACGCGCCGAGTAGGCCAGTTTCACAGGGGCCTCAAAGCCCGGAACCAGCCGCTTGTACGAGTTGGTGCCGGGGTTGGTGATGGCGTTGAGGGCGCGGGCATGCTTGATGATGCCGCCGATGTAGTGCAGCGCGAACTCGGACAGTCCGGCATAGCCGTTGCCGGCGAACAGATTCTTGCCGTCCTTCCAGACGGACTGGTGCACGTGCATGCCGGAGCCGTTGTCACCGACGACAGGCTTGGGCATGAAGGTGGCGGTCTTGCCGTAGCTGTGGGCCACGTTCTGCACCACGTACTTCAGAATCTGGGTCCAGTCGGCGCGCTGCACCAGAGTGGAGAACTTGGTGCCGATTTCGCACTGGCCAGCACCGGCCACTTCGTGGTGGTGCACTTCGACGGGCACGCCCATCTGTTCCAGCAGCAGGCACATTTCCGAACGGATGTCCTGCAGGCTGTCCACCGGGGGCACGGGGAAATAGCCGCCCTTGACCGACGGGCGGTGGGCCATGTTGCCGCCTTCGATCTTCTCACCCGACTTCCAGGAGGCCTCGTCGGAGTCGATCTTGACGAAGCAGCCGGACATGTCGACATTCCAGCGCACCTGATCGAAGATGAAAAACTCGGGCTCCGGGCCGAAGAAGGCGGTGTCGCCCAGACCGGACGCCTTGAGGTAGGCCTCGGCTTTCTTGGCGATGGAACGGGGATCGCGGTCATAGGGTTTGCCGTCGCCCGGTTCGAGCACGTCGCAACTCAGCAGCAGCGTGGTCTCTTCCATGAAGGGGTCGACGTTGGCGGTGTTTGGGTCGGGCATGAGCAGCATGTCGGACGCCTCGATGCCTTTCCAGCCCGCGATCGACGAGCCGTCAAAGGCATGGCCCTGGGTGAACTTCTCATCGTTGAAGGCGGAAATCGGCACGGTCACGTGCTGTTCCTTGCCGCGGGTGTCGGTGAAGCGGAAGTCCACGAACTTGACGTCGTGCTCCTTCACCATGTTCATCACATCAGCAACGTGTTTGGTCATGCAAATTCTCCAGTCATGGGAGTGGGTTGGAAAAGGGGCCTGGCGCTGGGGCATGAACCTGCAGGAGGCTGCTCATGAGCACATCGGTCGTGTCATTCACGATGCCGAAAATCTAGCAGAAACCATGCCACGCCATGACAAACAACCAGCCCCGGGGAACCGTCGTGAAAGTCGATGACCATGGATGATTGCCCAAAGCCTGATCGCACCAAGAACGTGCTCGCTAGAGTTTTCGCACAACTTCTGTGCATATGTGAGCTTTCAGGCCCTCGAGTCCCTGTTTGAGTGCATCAAACGCGCCGTCCACATGCCGAGGCTCGCCTTTGACGCCCAGTTCGATATGCCGGCCCCATTCCGGGTGGTCCACACTCGGCAGGCTGAAAACCTTGACGCCTGCATGATCGTGCTCGATGCGCTCCATCAGCGGCGTCAGGTCCGACTCCATCGCCCCTTGGATGATGACGGCACGCTCGAGGTAGCCGCCAATGCGCTGCAGGTGCTTCAGCGGTCCATCGAGCACCCAGGCCAACATGGGCCAGGCCATGACCGGGAAACCCGGCACGAAGAAATGCTGAAGGATCGAAAAACCGGGAATCTGGTTGTAAGGGTTGGGGATGATGGCGCTGCCTCGCGGGAACATGCCCATCTGCAAACGTTGGACATTGGCTGGCGAATCGGGCGGCCCCAGCGCTGCCGTCGCAATGCGCTGCTGAATCAGGCGCTTGGCCTCGGGGTGAAGTTCAAGCGGCACGTTCAGCGCCGCCGACGCGCTCTGGCGCGTGTGATCATCGGGCGTCGCGCCGATCCCCCCGCAGCTCAGCACCACATCGCCCCGGGCGAAGCTTGCTCGCAAGGCCATTTGCAGCAAGGACGGGTCGTCGCTCAGGTACTGCGCCCAGTGCAGTTGCATACCCCGGGCTGCAAGCAGTTCCTGGACTTGCGCGAAATGCTTGTCGCGCCTTTTGCCAGACAGGATTTCGTCACCGATGATGCAAAGACCGATCGCCATGATGGAACGGGAGAGGGAGGGTGGAAGAAAGGGACTGGAGCAGGGATCTTGCCGAGGCAGCCTGGCATGTCGGCCAAGGTCGCGGCTCTGCGGCCAGCGTCCGGGATCAAGCCGCAACTGGGCCTTGCTCGCACCCGGCGGCCAAGGCCGCCGGCACGTCGTGCACGAACCACAAAGCGGTGAAGACGAAGCCGAGAACATACAGCCACGGCGCCGGCCGCGTGAGCGCTGGCCACAAAGCCGGTAACGGCCCCTCCAGGCCGAACAACAAGTTCGGCGGATCGCTCAAGTATCCGCAGATTCCGCCCACGGGCCTGGAAATCCGCAATGGTCGCGCAGGAATTCTCGCCGAACGGGCACGCTGGCGAATCGGGCGACGGCGTCGAAGGCGTGCATCGGCACGGCCATCCAGCCCCAGATCAGCGGCGCGACGCGCCAGCCGGCAAGCGGAATGAACCTCAACGGCAGACTCGACAGTCATGCCGTCAAACCCGCCGGCGTGATCCACCGCGACCGCAGACGCGACGGCCTCAGCCGCGGCTGCAGCAACGGGGCCTGACGGTCCTGCGCGACCAGAGGACTCGCCCCGGCATGGCTCCATGGCGCGCCGAGTTTGTGGTACTTGGACAGCGACACGCGCACAAGCACAATGGCACGGATCGAGCCGAATGCCATGGAGATGCATGATGGACCAGACCGAACTGATGCGCAGCGGGCAGCAACTTGGGATGAAACTGCCCAATCTGGACGCGCTGTGGATGCCCTTCACCGCCAACCGCCAGTTCAAGACGGCGCCGCGCATGTTGGTTGGTGCCAAGGGGATGCATTACCGCAGCCATGACGGGCGCGAAATTCTCGACGGTGTGGCCGGGCTGTGGTGCGTGAATGCAGGCCACGGGCGCGAGGAAATCACCACAGCCATCGTTCGGCAGGCGGGTGAAATGGACTACGCGCCGCCGTTCCAGATGGGCCACCCGATGCAATTCGAGGCTGCCGACCTGCTGGCCAAGATTGCCCCGGCCGATCTCACCAAGGTGTTTTTCACCAACTCGGGATCGGAGGCGGTGGATACGGCGCTGAAAATGGCCCTGGCCTATCACCGCGCTCGGGGCGAGGGCACACGCACGCTGTTCATCGGCCGCGAGCGGGGTTACCACGGCGTCGGCTTCGGCGGCATTTCGGTGGGCGGCATGGTGGCCAACCGCAAGGTGTTTCGGGGTGGCCTGCTGCCGAATGTGGATCACCTTCCCCACACCTACGCGCCCGAACATCAGGCTTTTTCGCGCGGCCAGCCGGCCTGGGGTGCGCATCTGGCCGACGATCTGGAGCGCATCGTGCAATTGCACGATGCAAGCAATATTGCTGCCGTCATCGTCGAACCCCTGGCCGGCTCCACCGGGGTCCTGGCGCCTCCCAAAGGCTATCTGGAAAAGCTGCGCGCCATGTGCAGCAAGCACGGCATCCTGCTCATTTTCGACGAGGTCATCACCGGCTACGGCCGCCTCGGCACTCCTTTCGCGGCGCAATATTTCAACGTCACGCCCGACATCATCACCAGCGCCAAGGCGGTGAACAACGCCGCGGTCCCGCTGGGCGCCGTGTTCGTGCGCGAGGGCATTTATGACGCCGTGGTCAACGGCGCCGCCGAGGGGATGGTGGAGTTTTTCCACGGCTACACCTACTCCGGGCATCCGCTGGCGGTCGCCGCGGCGGCAGCCGCGCAAAAGCTGTATGCCAGCGAAGGCCTGCTCACCCGCGTGCAGCGCGAGGGGCTGGACACGTACTGGGAAAACGCCGTGCATGGACTGCGTGACGCGCCCCATGTCAAGGACATCCGCAACCTCGGCCTGGTGGCCGGAATTGAGTTGCACTCCCATGCCGATGGCGTGGGCAAACGCGCCTTTCAAACCTTTCTCACATGCTTCGAACTCGGCGTGCTGGTGCGCTACACCGGCGAGACCATCGCCCTATCGCCGCCACTCATCATTGACGTGGGGCAGATCGATCAACTCGTCGACACCTTGCGCCGAGCCCTGCGCACACTGACCTGAAGGGCCGATCGATGCCAACTGAAGCCGCGCTGAAATACCCTGAGATCGCGGCTTCCAAGATGTTTTTTTGCGATTCAGCGCCTAAGATCGAAGCATCAGCGAAGCTGGAGGCCAGCCGAACCGGCTCCGCACCCCTTGAGCGAGGAGCCTGCCATGCGACGCCTGTATTTCATGGTCCCTGATGCCGCCACGGCCCACACCATCGTTGACGAGTTGCTGGTGGCGCGTCTTGCCGAGAAGCACATTCATATCGTCGCTCGCGACGACACACCTCTGGGCAATCTGCCTGAAGCCGGTCTGGCGCAGAAAACCGACCTGATTCCCGCCATCGAGCGCGGCCTCGGGTACGGAGGCGTCACCGGAACCATCGCCGGGTTGATCGCCATTTCCATACCCGGGGTGGCGGTGATTTCTGCGGGCGCCTTGGTGGTGGCGCTTGCCGTAGCCGGCACCGTGCTCGGCGCCTGGGTGAGCAGCATGATCGGCATCAGCATCGAAAGTCCACGCCTGAAACAGTATGAGCAAGCCATCCAGTCTGGCCAATTTCTGATGATGCTGGATGTGCCGGCAGCCCGCGTGGATGCAATACAGGCCCTGATCCGTCTGCACCACCCCGATGCCCGTCCCGAGGGTGTCGAACCCGCCATCCCTGCATTTCCCTGAGGTTCGCCGGCAAGGACCATTTCATGGTCATTCAGGGCGCTCAAGCCTGATGAGGAGTGGCGCTGGTCAGGGGCCAAGGAGGCTCTACACTCAGCCATCGACTTGCCTCGGCCGCCAGAATATGCCCCAAACATCGACCCCTGAATCCGACACGCCGCTCTCCGACACTGAACTCGACCGCCTGGAGCAACTGCTCGACAGCGACGACATGCCTGAAACAGCGATGGATATTTCCATGCTGGACGGATTTTTCACCGCCCTGCTCTCGGGCCCCAAGCTCCTGCCCCCGACCCAGGCACTGCCGTGGATCTGGGACAGCGAGGACGGCAAAGCCCAGCCCCGATTCAAGGACCGGGAGCAGACCGAGGAGTTACTGGGCCTGCTGATGCGCTACTGGAACATGCTGGCCGCCACCCTGAGCGAACATCCGGACGACTACGCCCCGCTCATCTACTTGAATGGCGAAGGCGACGAGCAGGAAAGCATCATCGAAGAATGGTGCAGCGGCTACGTGCTGGGTCTGGCGCAAGACCCGCAAGGCTGGGGGCCGATGCTGCAGGAGCCGTCCGACGAACTCAGCCTCATCATGCTTTACGGCACCGAGGAAGGCTGGGCGCAACTCGGTGATCAACAACTCGACGACGACTACCACCGTGCTGCTGCCGACGCGCTGGCCGACTGCGCCATCGCAATCTACGACTACTGGCGCCAGGCCAAAGCGCCTCCCATCCGCCATGCCGCCAAGGTCGGGCGCAACGATCCTTGCCCCTGCGGCTCGGGCAAGAAGTACAAGCTGTGCCACGGTGCGCCAGCGGCCAATGAGCCCTGAGTCACCACGGTGTGCGCCGCGACGGCGCCACCACCACGGCCTTGCGAGCGGCCACGAGACGCGTTGCGCTTCAGACGACCGCCTCGCCGGTGCGCAGCGCTAATCGCTTTTCCCAGAACGTGGCATGGCCCTGGGCCGGGTTGAGGGCGTAGGGCTTGAAGCCGAATTGGCGATACGTGACGATGGCCGGCAGGTTGTGCTCCAGCACTTCGAGCGTGAGTTTGCCGCAGCCGCGCGCCATGGCCAGCGCTTCCAGACACTCCAGCATGCGCGCTGCCAAGCCGTGCCCGCGCCGAGCTGGCACCACGTACACATCAT
>JAJZDV010000155.1 GCA_021846025.1 Pseudomonadota bacterium | reverse complement strand
GGAATCAGCCCGAGCTTGACTTCGCTCAGGCAAAAGCGCGCGGACGCGGCGGCCACCGCCAGGTCGCATGCCGCCACCAACCCCACGCCGCCACCGAAGGCGTCGCCCTGCACGCGGGCGATCACCGGCTTGGGACACTCGGCCACGGCGCGCAGCATGCGCGCCAGTTGCAGGGCGTCGTCGCGGTTCTCGGCGTCGCTGTAGCCGGCCATGGCGCGCATCCAGTTCAGGTCGGCGCCGGCGCAAAAGGCCGGGCCCTCCGCCGCCAGCACGATGACGCGGACCCGCGCCTCGGCGCCGAGTTCGAGGAAGGTGGCATGCAGCGCGGCGATGGTGGCGGCGTCGAAGGCGTTGCGCACCCCGGGGCGCGCCAGCGTGACGGTGGCCACGGCGCCGGCACGGGACAGGGTGATGGATGGCGGATTCATTGTTGCTGCTGCTCCTGTTGCCGGCGTTCGGCCTGCAGCATCCACACCAGATCGATTTCCGGGCTGGGGTGGCCCATCATGGTGAGCGCGGCGGTGATCTGGCCGCGGTGGTGGGTGCCGTGGTTCAAGGCATGCGCCAGCGTGGCGGCGTAGGGCAGGCTGGTCGGCAGGCCCTGGGTGGTGGTGTAGTGCAGCTCGCCGGCAAGACGCTCCTCGCTCAAGTGCGCGACGAAAGGCTCCCAGGCCGCGACCGCGTCCAGCAGACGCTGGTGCAGGCGGTCGCGGTCGGGCTCGGCTTCCATGTCCAGCTGGATCTTGGGCGACACGCCCTCGGCCAGGCGCGGAAACCACAGCAGCGCATCGCCCACCAGCAGATGGTTGAGCGTGCCGTGGATGCTCCTGAAAAACAGGCCGCAATCCCGCCGGTAGTCGGCCTCGGGCAGCCGCGCGACGTGTTCGTCGAGCAGCTTGCGCGTGGCCCAGATGTGATAGCGGGCCATGGTGAGCAGATGGGGACGCAGGCTGGTCATGGTCGGGACGCCATGGTGTGGCGCTGGTGGCGGGACGGGCTCATTGCACCTTGAACTGCGCCAACGCGGGCGCGGTCATGGTGGGGTGGAATTCCACCAGGGTGTATTCGGCCACGCCGGCCGTGTGAAAGGGGTCTTCGCGCATGATGGCCTCCGCGGCCTCGCGGCTGCTGGCCTGCGCCAGGATGACGCCGCCGTTGCGCGGCTCCATGCGGCCGGACATCAGAAAACTGCCGTCTGCATAGCGCCGGCGCAGGTATTCGCGGTGCGCCTCGAGGTGCTGTTCGACTTGATCGAGGGGGCGGATGTACTTCAGCAGGATGAGGAACATGGCCTAAGCGGGTGTTTGCGGGGTTGCGGATGTGCGTGGGTCAGTGCCGCCAGACCTTGAGGCCGCGCAGGTCTTCCATGACGTCGAAGTCGGCGTCGTTGTGCAGCAGGGCGTGGTCGTGCTCGATGCAGTAGCTGGCTTGCAGCACGTCCACCGCACTGCGGATGGTGTAGCCCATGGCGCGCAGCAGGCGGTCGTGCTGCACCGCTTGCAGGGCGTTGTGCTCGCCGCCGATGTCCACCGTGGTCAATTCGGCCAGGGTCTTGCGTGCGGCGAGATGGTCGCGCTCGTGGCGGAAGCCGCGCAGCACTTCGAACAGCACCAGATCGGCCACGGCCAGCGGTGCCATGTCCTCGAGCAGCCAGGCGAGCTGGTCGGTCTGGCGGGTGGTGCGGCCGTTGAAAAAATCGATCCACACCGAGCTGTCCACCAGGATCATTTCGCCGCCTTGTCCGGGTCCGTCGCGGAGCCGTAGGCCTTGCGCGACTCCTGCACCATGGGCGGCGCGGCGTCGGCGGCCAGGGGGTCTTCCCAGTGCAGCTTGCCGCGCAGGGCGAGCAAGTCGCGGTAGGCCGCCTGCCTGCGCAAGAGCTGCAGGCCGGCTTCCACCGCGTCCTTCTTGGTCTTGAACGGGCCGGCGCGCATGGCGGCTTCCATCAAGGCGTCGTCGATGTCGATGTTCGTGCGCATGATGTGTATAAGGTTTTGCAATGGCGCACATTATAGGCCTGTCACATCCGGAACACGCCGAACCGCGTTGCGGGAATCGGCGCGTTCAACGCCGCCGATAGCCCCAGCGCCAGCACCCGGCGGGTCTCAAGGGGGTCGATGATGCCGTCGTCCCACAGCCTGGCGGTGGCGTGGTAGGGGTGGCCTTGCGTTTCGTATTGGTTGCGGATGGGGGCTTTGAAGGCCTCTTCTTCAGCCGCACTCCAGGAGCCGCCCTGCATCTCGATGCCGTCGCGCCGCACCGTGGCCAGCACGCTGGCGGCCTGCTCGCCGCCCATCACGCTGATGCGCGCGTTGGGCCACATCCAGAGCTGGCGCGGACCGTAGGCGCGGCCGCACATGCCGTAGTTGCCGGCACCGAAACTGCCACCGATGATGACGGTGAACTTGGGCACCTGGGCGCAGGCCACGGCGGTCACCATCTTCGCGCCGTTGCGCGCGATGCCTTCGTTCTCGGCCTTGCGCCCGATCATGAAGCCGGTGATGTTCTGCAGGAACACCAGCGGAATGCGGCGCTGGCAGCACAGCTCGATGAAGTGCGCGCCCTTGAGCGCCGACTCGGAGAATAAAATGCCGTTGTTGGCCACGATGCCCACCGGCATGCCGTGGATGTGGGCGAAGCCGCAGACCAGGGTGGTGCCGTAGCGGGCCTTGAATTCGTCCAGGTCCGAGCCGTCGACGATGCGGGCGATGATCTCGCGCACGTCCATCGGCTTGCGCAAATCCTGGGGTGCCAGGCCATGCAGTTCCTCGGGCGCATAGGCGGGTTCGCGCGGTTCGCGCAGGTCCAGCCGCTGGCGCTTGTCGGCCGCGGTGGGCAGGTGGCCGACGATGCGGCGGGTGATCGCCAGCGCCTCGGCATCGTCGTGGGCGTAGTGGTCGGCCACGCCGGACAGGCGCGTGTGCACGTCGGCGCCGCCCAGGTCTTCGGCGCTCACCACTTCGCCGATGGCGGCCTTCACCAGCGGCGGTCCGGCGAGGAAGATGGTGCCCTGGCCCTTGACGATGACCGACTCGTCGCTCATCGCCGGCACGTAGGCGCCGCCGGCGGTGCACGAGCCCATCACCACCGCGATCTGCGGCACGCCGGCCGCGGACAGGGTGGCCTGGTTGTAGAAGATGCGCCCGAAGTGGTCGCGGTCGGGGAACACCTCGTCCTGGTTGGGCAGGTTGGCGCCGCCCGAGTCCACCAGGTAGATGCAGGGCAGCCGGTTCTCGGCGGCGATGTCCTGCGCCCGCAGGTGCTTTTTCACCGTGAGGGGGTAGTAGGTGCCGCCCTTGACCGTGGCGTCGTTGCAGACGATGACGCATTCGCGCCCGGCCACGCGGCCGATGCCGGTGATGATGCCGGCTCCCGGCGCGGCCTCGCCGTACAGGCCCAGGCCGGCCAGGGCCGAGAACTCCAGGAAGGGGGTGCCGGGGTCGAGCAATTGCGCCACGCGTTCGCGCGGCAGCAGCTTGCCGCGCGCGGTGTGCTTGGCCCGTGCGGCCTCGCCGCCGCCCAGGGCCGCCAGGGCCAGCCTGGCGCGCAAGTCGTCGAGCAGCGCGCGCATGGTTTGTGCCTGCGCAGCGAAGGCGGCGCTTCTCAGGTCGATGCTGGATTCAAGACGGGGCATGGGGGCTTCGGTCCGGGGGAGGCAAGGAATCGGGGGGGCTGCTGTGCGGAAGGTGTTTGGCGGGCTGGCCAGAAGCAGCCGCGCCGGGCTCAGGCCGTGTGCTCCGCCTGCACGCCCAGCTCGCGCTGCATGGCCTCGCGAATCTTGAATTTCTGCACCTTGCCGGTGATGGTCAGCGGAAAGCTCTGCACGAAACGGATGTGGCGCGGAATCTTGTAGTGCGCGATCTGGCCCTGGCAGAACGCCCGGATGTCGTCGTCCGTGGGAGACAGGCCAGGTTTGGCGATGATCCAGGCGCACAACTCCTCGCCGTACTTCGCATCGGGAACACCCACCACCTGCACGTCCTGCACCATGGGGTGACGGTAAAGAAATTCCTCCACCTCGCGTGGATAGATGTTCTCGCCGCCGCGAATCACCATGTCCTTGATGCGCCCGACGATGTTGACGTAGCCCTCGGCGTCCATCGTCGCCAGGTCGCCGGTGTGCATCCAGCCTTCGGCGTCGATGGCCTCTTGCGTCTTCTGCGCATCACCCCAATAGCCGTGCATGACCGAATAGCCGCGGGTGCAGAGTTCGCCCGGCGTGCCCGGCGGCACGGTGGCCGCGGTTTGTGGGTCGATGATCTTCACCTCCAGATGCGGCTGCACCTGGCCGACGGTGCTGACGCGCTTGTCCAGCGGCGTGTCGGTGGAGCTCTGGCAACTCACCGGCGCGGTTTCGGTCATGCCGTAGGCGATGGTGATCTCGCTCAGGTGCATGTCCCGCACCACCCGCTTCATCACCTCGGTCGGGCAGGGGCTGCCGGCCATGATGCCGGTGCGCAGCGTGCCCATGTCGAACTCCGCGAAGCGCGGATGGTCGAGCATGGCGATGAACATGGTGGGCACGCCATGCAGCCCGGTGCAGGCTTCGTCCTGCACGGTCTGCAGGGTGAACAAGGGATCGAATCCATCGTTCGGATAGACGATGGTGGCGCCATGCGTGAGGCAGGCCAGGTTGCCCAGCACCATGCCGAAGCAGTGGTACAGCGGCACGGGAATGCACAGCCGGTCGGCAGCGGTCAGGCGCATGGCCTCGCCGATGAAATAGCCGTTGTTCAGGATGTTGCTGTGGGTCAGTGTGGCGCCTTTGGGGAAGCCCGTGGTGCCGCTGGTGAACTGGATGTTGATGGGATCGAACGCCGTCAGTTGTGCTGCCGCCTGTGCCACCATCGGGTCGGCACTGCTGCCTTGCGCCAGCCAGTCGGTGAAGCGCAGCATGCCCGGCTCAGGCTGGGCGCCGCCCAGCCGGCCACCCGACCTCCCCGCGGTTTGCTTGCCGCCCTGGAGGGCGGTTTCCGACGGAGGTGCTCCGGTGCCGTCCAGATGCACCACGAGGCGCAAATCCGGCAGGCGCGCGGCGCGCAGTTCACCCGGCGCGCAAGCCGCAAGCTCCGGCGCGAGTTCGCGCAGCATGGCGAGATAGTCGCTGGTCTTGAAGCGTGTCATCGTCACCAGCGCGCGGCAGCCCACCTTGTTCAGCGCGTACTCCACTTCCGATGCGCGGTACGCGGGGTTGATGTTCACCAGGATGACGCCCACCTTCGCCGTGGCCAGCTGCATCAGCACCC
>JAJZDV010000154.1 GCA_021846025.1 Pseudomonadota bacterium | reverse complement strand
CGCCCAGGGCGTCACGGCGTCCGTTTGCACCAAAGCTGCGCTGATGCGCACCACGATGGGCGGATGGCTGTCGCCATGCACCGATGGCAGGCATGCATGGCGTCCCGCGCGTGATCCTCAAGCGTCCAGGCCGTTCGACGGACATGGGCCAGGTGCACGGGAAAACCCGGCACGTTGCTTGCAACCTTCGCCGTATATTTTGACCAATCGGTCAAGATTTTGGAGTCTGTCATGTCCAGTCACGTCGTGCTGTCGTCACACCCCGGCCAGGGCAGCGCGGTGCAAGCGCCTGAAATCCATTGGGGCGCCGCCACGGCGGCCGGGCGCGGCCCGGTGGTGGCCACGCTGACCGAGCCGCGCCGGCGCAACGCCATCGGCACGCATGCGGGGGCCTATGCGCTGTACCGCGCGCTGGCGGTGGCCTCGGGGGCGCTGGACCGCGACCACCGGCCCGACTTCACCGACACCGCGCCGGCCGCCGGCATCGGCCCGCATCCGCAATGGACCGATCCGTACAAGATCGTCTCGCTCGACCCCTGGGGTCATCTGGTGTCCAGCGTCTTCGCCGCGCAGCTCGCCGCCGGCCTGGACATCCGCCCCACCATTGCCGTGACACGCGCCCACATCAACATGCCCGAGCTCAAGGCCGCCATCGCCGACGGTCGGCTCAAGCCCGATGGCGCCATCCTGCAGGCCAATGGCGACGTGCGCGTGACCAAGGCCGCCATCGACCCGGTGTGGTGGCTGCCCGGCATGGCGGCGCGCTTCAAGGTGCGCGAGCCGGCATTGCGCCGCGCGCTGTTCGAGCAGACCGGCGGCATGTTCCCCGAGCTGGTGACGCGGCCCGACCTGAAGGTGTTCCTGCCACCCATCGGCGGCATGACCCTGTACTTCTTCGGCGACGTCGCCCAGCTCGGCAAGCCCGAAACCCGCGTGGCCTGCCGCGTGCACGACGAATGCAATGGCTCCGACGTGTTCGGTTCCGACATCTGCACCTGCCGGCCCTATCTGGCGCACGGCATCGAGGTCTGCGTCGAGATGGCGCAACAAGGCGACGTGGGCCTGGTCGTGTACAACCGCAAGGAAGGCCGCGCGCTGGGCGAAGTCACCAAATTTCTGGTCTACAACGCGCGCAAACGCCAGATCGGCGGCGACCGCGCCGCGACCTATTTCGAGCGCACCGAATGTGTGGCCGGCGTGCAGGACATGCGCTTTCAGGAACTCATGCCCGACGTGTTCCACTGGCTGGGCATCGCCCGCATCGACCGTTGGGCGTCGATGAGCAACATGAAGCATGACGCGCTGACCCAGGCCGGCATCCAGGTGGTCGAGCAGGTGGCCATTCCCGAGGATCTGATTCCGTCCGATGCGCGCGTGGAGATGGACGCGAAAAAAGCCGCCGGCTACTTCTCGCGCTACACGCCGAGCGACGAGGAACTCGCGCTGCCGAAAGGCCGGGGACTGGAAGCATGAGCGACCCCGCCCAGGCCGTCGAATCCGCTCCCGGACGATCCCGCGCCGCGCACGCCGAAAGCCTGCTGAGCGCCGGCGCCGTGCGCAGCCATGCGGCGCAAATCATGGCCCATGCGCGGCGCGGCGAGCTGGCGCATTTCACCTGGCATCCCGAGCGCATGGACGCCACGGCCGACTATGTGGTCGACACCATCCGCAGCCGCCATCCCGATTTGCGCGTGCCCATGCACAGCCGCTGGCGCCACTTCGAGAGCGGCGGCGTCGACCGCTTCGCAAACCTGCTCGACCCGCTGCGCACCACGCCGCAGGAGCGTGCACGCATCGCCATCGACCTCGTGGTCCCCAGCGTGCTGCTCGACGCCGGTGCCGGCCCGCAGTGGCGCTACGCCGACGCCGGCAGCGGCCAGACCCTGGCGCGCTCCGAAGGGCTGGGCGTGGCCAGCCTGGCGCTGTTCGCCAGCGGCCGGCTGTCGGACGACCCGGCCCAGCCCTTGCGCTGCGACGCCGCCGCGTTGCGCCGCATCGACACCGCCGCGCTGGCCCAGGTTTTCCAGGCCGGCCCCGGCAACCCGTTGGTCGGGCTGGAAGGCCGCGCCCAACTGCTGCGCAATCTGGGCGAAGCCATGCGCGCCGCGCCCGCCGTGTTCGCCGACCCCGAGCGCCCCGGAAGTCTGCGCCTGGGGCGCTTGTTCGACCACTGGCTCGCCCATGCCGCGGCACAGGGCGAGGCGGAAGGCATGAGCGTGTGCGCCGACACCCTGCTGTCCTCCCTGCTGCGCCTGCTCGGCCCGGTGTGGCCGGGACGGTTGACGCTGGCCGGCGTGAACCTGGGCGACTGCTGGCACCACCCCGCCACGAGCGACGGCTACATGCCCTTCCACAAACTGACGCAGTGGATGAGCTATTCGCTGATCGAGCCGCTGCAGTGGGGCGGCCTGCAGGTGCGCGAACTCGACGCCCTCACCGGCCTGCCCGAGTACCGCAACGGCGGCCTGCTGCTCGATTCCGGCCTGCTGCAGCCGCGCGACGCCGCGCTGGCGAGCCAGCCCCTCACCGTGGACAGCGAGCCGGTGGTGGAATGGCGCGCCCTCACGGTCGCGCTGCTCGACGACCTGGCCGACGCCGTGCGCGCGCAACTGGGCGTGAGCGCGGCGCAATTTCCGCTGACCCAGGTGATCGAGGGCGGCGCCTGGTTCGCCGGCCGCCGCATCGCCGCCGAGCGCCGCGCCGACGGCGGACCGCCGCTGCGCATCGTCAGCGACGGCACGGTGTTCTGACGCCCCAGGCCACGCCCGGCTCGCCCCATCACAACCCAGCAGCAACGGAGAACCCCGATGAACGATCCCATGGTCCATGTCGTCAAGCACCCGCTGGTGCAGCACAAGCTGACGCTCGCGCGCAGCAAGGACACCACCACCGACAACTTTCGCCGCCTGGTGCGCGAGATCGCCGCGATGCTGGCCTACGAGGCCACGCGCGACCTGCCCACCGAGGAGGTGGAGATCGTCACCCCGGTCGCCGCCTGCCGCATGCCACTGCTCAGCGGCAAGAAGCTGTGCCTGGTGTCCATCCTGCGCGCCGGCAACGGCATGCTCGACGGCATGATCGATCTGCTGCCCAACGCCCGCGTCGGCCACATCGGCCTGTACCGCGACCCCGACACGCTGGAGCCGGTGGAGTACTACTTCAAGGTGCCCGACGACATGGCCGAGCGCCTGGTCATCGTCGTCGACCCCATGCTCGCCACCGGCAATTCCGCTGCCGCTGCGCTCTCGCGCCTGAAGGACGCTGGCGCCACCACGCTCAAGCTCGTCAATCTGCTGGCCGCGCCCGAGGGTCTGCGCACGGTGCGCACGGCCCATCCGGACGTGCCCATGACGCTGGCCGCCATCGACGCGCGGCTCAACGACCACGGTTACATCGTCCCCGGCCTTGGGGATGCCGGCGACCGGATTTTCGGGACCAAGTGATGGCCACCGCGCCGGCACCGATCGCGGGGGCGGCGTCCGGGCGAGGCGCTGCGCCGCAGGCCGTGCCACCCGCGGGCCGCATCCGCCTGGCGAACGAAGCCGCCATCGTGCGCGCGGCCGAGACCGTGTTCGCGCGCGACGGTTTTCGCGGCGCCAGCATGGCCGAGATTGCCGCGCAGGCCGGGGTGGCCAAAGCGAACATCCACTACTACTTCCGCACCAAGCAGCAGCTCTACCGCGCGGTGCTGGAGGGCATGCTGCACGACTGGCTGGCCGAGACCGACGGCATTCGCGCCGATGCCGACCCGGCGCAGGCGCTGGGCGCGTATGTGCGCGCCAAGATGGCGTTGGCGCAAATCCGGCCCGAGGCCTCGCGCGTGTTCGCCGGCGAGATGCTGCGCGGCGCCCCCGAGATGCGCGACATGCTGCGCGGCGAACTGCGCGAGCTGGTGGCGCGCAAGTCGGCCGTGATCGCAGGCTGGATCGCGCAGGGGCGCATGGCGCCGGTCGATCCGCCGCATCTGTTCTTCACCATCTGGGCTGCGACCCAGACCTATGCCGACTTCGCTCCCCAGGTGCGCGCCGTGCTGGGCGCGCGCAGCCTGCGCGGCGCGGCCTGGCAGCGCGCCACCGACCACGTGGTCAGCCTGGTGCTGCGCGGCTGCGGGCTGGGCGATCGGGTCGAAGCGGCATCGGCCGCAGCCGCCGCGCCGCGCCGTGCGGCTGGCGGCTGGCGCACGCCAGCCGCTCCCCACCCCAGCCCTCCCCGCTTGCGGGAAGGCAACAAAACCTCCAGGCAGGGCTGAGAACACGCCCCGACCAGGCGACGGCAACAACCCGAAAGGAACGCACGATGCTGGACCTCATGCTTCGCAACGCCACCTTGCCCGACGGTCGGGTCGGGATCGACATCGGCATCGAGCAGGGCCGCATCGCCGCGCTGCAGCCGCATCTGCCGGCGCAGGCCGGGCGCGAAATCGACTGCGCCGGTCAGCTCGTCACCCCGCCCTTCGTCGACGCGCATTTCCACATGGACTCCACGCTCAGCTACGGCCTGCCGCGCGTCAACCGGAGCGGCACGCTGCTGGAGGGCATCGCGCTGTGGGGAGAACTCAAACCCCTGCTGACGCAGGAGGACCTGGTCGAGCGCGCGCTGGCGTATTGCGACTGGGCGGTGGCCAAGGGACTGCTGGCGATCCGCTCCCACGTGGACGTGTGCGACGACCGCCTGCTGGCGGTGGAAGCGCTGCTGCACGTGCGCGAGCGGGTCAAGCCCTATCTCGACTTGCAACTCGTCGCCTTCCCGCAGGACGGCGCGCTGCGCTCGACCAGCGCCCTGGCCAATCTCGGGCGCGCGCTCGACCTGGGCGTGGACGTGGTCGGCGGCATTCCGCACTTCGAACGCACGTTTGCCGACGGCACCGAGTCGGTGCGCGTCCTGTGCGAACTGGCCGCGGAGCGCGGGCTGATGGTGGACATGCATTGCGACGAATCCGACGATCCGCTGTCCCGCCACATCGAAACCCTGGCCTTCCACACCCAGCGTCTCGGGCTGCAGGGGCGCGTCACCGGCTCGCACCTCACCTCCATGCACAGCATGGACAACGATTACGTGTCCAAGCTGCTGCCGTTGCTGCGCGAGGCGGGCGTGGCCGTCATCGCCAACCCGCTGATCAACATCACCCTGCAGGGCCGGCGCGACACCTACCCCAAGCGCCGCGGCATGACCCGCGTGCCCGAACTGCTGGCCGCCGGCGTGCCGGTGGCGTTTGGCCAGGACTGCGTGATGGACCCGTGGTACAGCCTGGGCAGCGGCGACATGCTCGAAGTGGCCCACATGGGCCTGCACGTGGCACAGATGACCGGGCAGGACGCGATGCGCCAATGCTTCGCCGCC
>JAJZDV010000015.1 GCA_021846025.1 Pseudomonadota bacterium | reverse complement strand
CGCCTTGCCCGGCCCGATGGCCGTGCCCTGCTTGATTTCCAGGCGAACCTTGGGAAGGGGTACTGAAGAATCGGATGGAGACATGGCAACGACTCGGACTTGGAAATAGAAGGGAGTCCAACCGGGATTTCGTCAGACCCGCGTTATACCCGAAAAATCATAACGCCTTCCACCCCCGCTCTCAAGCACATGCCCGGCCAACTCCAGTGCTCTCGGCTTCCGCATGAGCGCCGGACACACCATACGGGCTGGCCTGACCAGGCGACCAGCCTGCGGCGGGACTGACACGTCGCCGGCGACGTGATTCGGCGCGCATGGCGGCCGCAACGCCCACCGGATGCTCACCAGCCGTGGTCCGTCCGGCGTTGTGCGCCGGTCCGGCTTTGGCAGGCAGCACACCACAGGGGCAAGGCGGCAAGCCTGTCGGTTTGCGACCTATTCTGTCGCGCTTGCCGCACACAATGCTCTCAACCCCAGGAGAGCACCATGCGCCGCAGCCACCTCGATTGCGAACCCGACCGATCAGCCACGAGCACGATGCAGGAATGTGGATGGACGCCCGACCTTCAGCGCAGCGCATGAAGCAGCCATCGTCGCGCTGATTGCGCAGGCAACCGACCTGGCGCTGCGCACCTGCGAATGCTGCGGGCGCGAAGTGGCCCAAGAGCTTGAGGGACCGGATGGGCATGAGGGCGGCTACGCGTGGAAGCGCTGCCGTTGTCCCGACGCCCTGCAGCGCCTTGAGGGGCGCGCATCCAGCAGCCCGTGAGCGTATGCCCAAGGCCGATTCCAGACAGACCCTCGCGCGCCAGTGGGAGTTGCTCAAGCTGCTTCCCTCGCGCCAGCCCGGCATCACCGCGGCGGAGTTGACGTCGCGGCTCTCCGGGCTTGGCTACCCCGTGACCAAGCGCACGGTGGAGCGCGATCTCAACGACCTGGCCCGCCTGTTCGGCTTCACCTGCAACGACAAGGGCAACCCCTACGGCTGGCACTGGATGCCCGGGGCGTCGCTCGACGTGCCGGGTCTGAGCCTGAGCGATGCGCTGTCGTTGCGCATCGTGGAAGAGGCTTTGCGCCCGCTGCTGCCCGCCGCCGTGCTGCAAGCCATCGAGCCGCGGCTGCAGCAGGCTCGCGCCAAGCTGGCGGAGCTGGCCCCCGGCAACGCCCAGGCCCGCTGGGCCGACAAGGTGCGCACCGTGCCGGCGGCGCTGCCGCTGCTGCCGCCGCAACTGGCCAGCGGCGTGCTGGACGCGGTGCAGGATGCCGTGTTGCGCGAGGTGCAGATGGAGGTGCAGTACGCTCGCGCCGGCGAGCGCGCGCCGCAGGCGGCCACCCTGCACCCGCTGGCGCTGGTGCAGCGCGGGCCGGTGAGCTATCTGGTGGCCTCCGCGTTCGACTATCCCGACGTGCGCCTGTATGCCGTGCACCGCCTGCGCAGCGTCACGGTGCTGGAGCAGCCGGTGCGCCGCCCGCAGGGCTTCGAGCTGGACGCCTACATCGCCTCGGGCGCGCTGCAGTTCGGCGCTGGCAAGCCGCTGCGCGTGCGCCTGCGCCTCACCGAACCGCTGGCCGCGCTGCTGCGGGAAACGCCGCTGGCGGCCGACCAGACCCTGGGGGCCGTGCGCCGCGGCGTGTGCACCCTGAGCGCCACGGTGCACGACACCTGGCAGTTCCACTGGTGGCTGCTGAGCCATGCCGACGAGGCCGTGGTCCTCGCACCCGCGGCGCTGCGGCGCGCCGTGGCAGAACGCATCGCCAGCGCCGCCGATCTCTACGGCGTTTGAAGCGCGCCGGGCCGCAGCCCGGTTCCTCTGCCGGCGCCAGCGCCCTCCTCCCCCCGTTCTCCCGTCTTCGTCCCCCTCCTGCTGCCGCAGCCTGAAGCCGCAGGGATGCGGCGTGGCGGCCGCTGCGCCGATCGCGCCGTTGTGTGCGACTTATTCCGTCGCACCATGCGCCAACAATGGATGCGTTCATTCGGATCGAGAGCACGGGGCCGAAGGGTTCTGACGAGCCTGGCCGCGCATGCCGCACCAGCCTTGCGCTCTCGCCCGACAACGCAGTGCAACCGGAGTTCCGCATGAAAAAAGCAGGGGGTATCTTGGGCATCATCGGGGGCGTGTTCGGTGTGTTTGCCGCGTTGGTCACCTTGTTCATCGGCGGGGTGGGCGGGGCGTTCCAGGCGAGCGGGGCGGGTACGGTCATCGGCCTGGGCTGGGGTGGATTGGCGTTTGCGTTGCTCGCCATCCTCTTCGGCGCGGTGAGCCTGGGCGCGCGCTCGCGCACCGCAGGTGTGCTGCTGACGCTCAGCGCGCTGGGCGGCGCGGTGCTCGGCGGCACCCTGGTGGCGGTCTGCATGGTGCTGGCTTTGGTGGGCGGCATCCTCATCTCGCTGGGGGCGAAGCCCGCGCCCCGGGCTGGCGCCACGCTGGACCGGCCTGGCGTGGCGACGCCGCCGCGCGGCAAGTGGGGCCGGGTGCTGGGAGGCATTGCGGTGGCGGGCGTCTTCGTCATGGTGGCCATCGGCCTGGCGACCACCTCGGGGCACGGCTCAGCCGATCGCGCCGCGCAGGTCACGCCGGCACGGCAGGCGGCCTCAGCGCCGGGGTCGCAGCCCGCGCTGCAACAGGCTTCGCTGCCGGCGGCAAAAGCCTCGGCCCCACAGGCGTTCGTGGTGGGTGAGGCGTTCGAGTCGGCGACGTTCCGCGTCGAGGTCACCTCGGCGGCGGTGGTGCACCGCGTGGGCGACTTCCTCACCAGCACGGCGCCCGCAGGGGCCGAGTATGTGGCCCTGACCTGGCGCACCACCAACCGGTCGCAGGCGCCGGTGTCGGCCTTCAGCGTGCCGAGTGTGCATCTGCTCGACCCGCAGGGCCATCGCTACGACGCCGACCTCGATGCCTCGGCGCTGTATGCCGAACAGATCAAGGCCACGGCCAAGGCCATCAGCAGCGTCAACCCCGGCATCACGCTGACCGACGGCGATGTGTTCGAGGTCAGCGCCGCTCGGTTCGACCCGGAGCGCTGGACGATTCTGGTCCGCCTGGACGGGCAGGACGTGCGCGTGCGGTTCCCGGTCCTGTCGACGGCCCAGGCGGCAGGGTCGGTGCAGGCGGTGGCGCAAGCTGCGGCCAGTGCGCCGGCGGCTTCAGCCGAAACGGGTGCGGCTGCAGGGAGGACGCACGCTGCGGCCGCCGCATCGCGCCCGGCCGGCGGGCCGTAGCGGGCGCTTTCAGGCATGCCGGCCCTCGGTCACTGCCAGTTCGCCGCGCGGCACGCGATGCCGCATGGTGTTTCGAATGCCCTGACATCGGGCGTTCAGTTCTCGCCGGCGGGATGCACGCGCAACCCTGACCGGCCCCATGATCCAACCAGGAGAGCAGCATGAACACGACTCAACCCTCTGAAATCCGCGCAGAGCTGGCGCGGCAGCCCATGCACACGCTGGTCCTGCACAACGCGCAGGACGTGAGCTTTCAGCAGGTCTGGGCCGTGCTGGGCCGGGTTTTCGGGCGTCCGATTCTGGAGATTCGCGCGCTTGCGCTCCAGGCGCACGACCAGGGCACGGCCGACTTGTCCACGGCCACCCAGGAGGTGATCGCATCCCAGCGGGCCCTGTGCATCGAGGCGTCCAGGGCGGAGGGTTGTCCGCAACTGCCGTTTTCGGTGCGCGAGGGCTGAGGGCGGCCTGACCGCGCCGGTCGGGGGTTGGGGGACATGCCGCCCGGGACGCACACCGCGCCGTCGTGACGGCCTCATCCCGCCTCGCGCAAGCCGGGCGCAGCGGCCGGCCCGACGGTGTGCTCGCGTTGACGTCAAGACCACCGGCTGGATCGGTTCACGCGAGTCCTGCGTCCGCTGTCACGGCGGGCGCGAGTTTCACCGCGCAGTACTTCACCTCGGCAATCTTGCCCCAGGGGTCGAGGGCGGCGTTGGTCAGCAGGTTGGCTGCGGCCTCGGCGTAGGCGAAGGGGATGAACACGGCATCTTCGGGCATGGCCTCGTCAGCGCGCGTGGCCAGGGTGATGACTCCGCGGCGCGACTCCACTTGCAGCGCCTGCCCCGCAAGCAGGCCCAGCTTGACCAGCAGCGTGGGGTGGATGCTCACCGTGGGCAGGGGTTCCAGGGCGTCGAGCACGCTGGCGTGGCGGGTCATGGCGCCGGTGTGCCAGTGCTCCAGTTCGCGCCCGGTGATGAGCACGTAGGGGTAGGCGTTGTCGGGCTGCTCGTCGGCAAAGCCCAGCGGCGCGGGGCGCAGTCTGGCGCGGCCATCGGCGGTGGGGAAACGGTCGATGAACACCACGCGCTGCCCCGGTTCGTCTTCCGCCGGGCAGGGGTACGTGACGGAGCCTTCGCGCTGCAGCCTGGCCCAGCTGATGCCGGCGATCGACGCCATCATGCCGCGCATTTCCTCGAACACCGCGCCCACGCCGGCTTCAGAGCCGTGCATGTCCACCTCGGCGATGGGCACCACGCCCAGGCGCCGGCCCATTTCCTGGATGATCCACAAATCCGCCCGCGCTTCGCCCGGAGAGGCCAGCGCCTTGCGGCCCAGTTGCACCAGGCGGTCGGTGTTGGTGACGCTGCCGGTCTTCTCCGGCCAGGCGGAAGCGGGCAGCACCACGTCGGCCAGGGCTGCGGTTTCGGTGAGGAAAATATCCTGCACCACCAGATGATCCAGGCCCGCGAGCGCTTGCCGCGCATGGTACACGTCGGGATCGCTCATCGCCGGGTTTTCGCCTTCGATGTACATGCCGCGGATGGTGCCGGCCAGCGCCGCGTGGACGATCTCGACCACCGTGAGGCCGGGCGTGCGGCTCAGGTGCCCTTGCGGCAGCGCCCAGTAGCGCTCCACGTGCTCCAGCACCCCGGCGTCCTGCGTGCGCACGTAGTCGGGGAACATCATCGGGATGAGCCCGGCGTCGCTGGCGCCCTGCACATTGTTCTGCCCGCGCAGCGGATGCAGCCCCGTTCCGGGGCGGCCGATCTGGCCGGTGAGCTGGCACAGGGCGATGAGGGCGCGCACGTTGTCGGTGCCGTGCACATGCTGGGAAATGCCCATGCCCCAGAAGATCATCGAACCCTTGCTGGTGGCCAGCGCGCGGGCGGCGGCGCGGATGTCGGCGGCCGGCACGCCGCAGATCGGCTCCATGGCCTGCGGGGTGAGCGCGGCGACATGCTGGCGGATGGCCTCGACCTCCTCCGGGTGGCAGCGGGCGGCCACGCTGGCCTGGTCGAGCAGGTTCTCGGCAAACACCACATGCAGCATGGCGTTGAGCAGGGCGAGGTCGGCGCCGGGCTTGAACTGCAGGGTCATCCAGGCCTTGCGCGACAGCTCGGTGCGGCGCGGGTCGGCCAGGATGAGGCGGGTGCCGCGCTTGAGGGCGTTCTTCATCCAGGTGGCTCCCACGGGATGGTTCACCGTGGGGTTGGCGCCGATGATCATCACCACGTCGGCCTGCAGCACATCCATCACCGGATTGCTCACCGCGCCCGAGCCCAGGCCTTCGAGCAAGGCGGCGACGCTGGAGGCATGGCACAGCCGCGTGCAGTGGTCGACGTTGTGCGTGCCGAAACCCGCGCGCACCAGCTTCTGGAACAGGTAGGCCTCCTCGTTCGTGCCCTTGGCGCTGCCGAATCCGGCCAGGGCCTTGCCGCCATGCTGCGCGCGGATGCGCAACAGGCCGCCAGCGGCACGCTCCAGCGCTTCGTCCCAGCTGGCTTCACGGAACACCGTGCGCCAGTCGGCAAGCCGGACCTGCTCGGGGTCCTTCGGCGCATCGTCGCGGCGAATCAGCGGCTTGGTCAGGCGTGCCGGGTTGGCGACGTAATCGAACCCGAAACGGCCTTTGACGCACAGGCGCCCTTGGTTGGCGATGCCGTCGCGGCCCTCCACGCGGGCGATGTGCTCCTGCCCTTGTTCGTTTTGCTGCACGTGGTAAGTGAGCGCGCAGCCCACGCCGCAATACGGGCAGACCGAATCGACCGTGCGCTCGGACAGCTTGGCCCAGGACCCGTTACCCGGGGCCAGCGCGCCGGTGGGGCAGGCCTGCACGCATTCGCCGCAGGCCACGCAGGTGCTCGCGCCCATGGGCGCGCCCTGGTCGAACACGATGCGCGCCCCAGCGCCGCGCCCGGCCAGGCCGATGACGTCGTTGCCCTGCTCCTCGCGGCAGGCGCGCAGGCAGCGGGTGCACTGGATGCAGGCGTCGGCATGGAAGGTGATGGCGGGATGGGAGTCGTCCACGGCCGGCGCTTGCGGCCAATGGGCGGCTTCGGCCTGCGTGCCGCGGAACGCCGCGGCGTAGCGGCTGCGGTCGGCACCCAGGCGCTGCGCCCAGTGGTCGAGTTCGTCGTTGACGCGATCGACCCGTTGCGGTTTGCGCGCAGCCAGCAACTCGAGCACGCCGCGTTGCGCCGCCAGGGCGCGGGGGCTGAGCGCCTTCACCTGCATGTCGGGCGCCACCGCGCGGCAGCACGACGCCGCGAGCACGCGCTCGCCCGCCACTTCCACCATGCAGGCGCGGCAGTTGCCCACGGGGCGCAGGGGGTCGCTGTGGCAGAGATGCGGAATCTCCACGCCGTGGCGCTGCGCCGCGGCCCAGATGGTTTCTCCTGCGTGCGCCGTGAGGGGTTGGCCGTCCAGGCTGAAGCTGACGGTGGGTGGGGTCATGTCCATGGTTCAGATCTCGGCTGCCGCGCGGCCGCCTGCGACTTCCTGCGGGAAGTGGCGCAGCACGCTGTCGGTGGGGTTGGGGGCGGCCTGGCCGAGGCCGCAGATCGAGGCGTCGCGCATGATCTGGCTCAAGGCACCGATGTGTGCGCCATCCCATTGGGCGGCTGCCATTGCGGCGAGCATCTGGTGCGTGCCTTCGCGGCAAGGCGTGCACTGGCCGCAGCTCTCGTGGGCGAAGAACTGCATGAGGTTGCGCGCAGCGTGCGTGGCGGTGTCGGTGCGATGCGGGCTCCTGCCGAGGACGATCACGGCCATCGAGCCGATGAAGCAGCCTTGCGCGTCCAGGGTGCCGAAGTCCAGCGGCAGATCGGCCTGGCCCGCGTTGAGAATGCCGCCCGAGGCGCCGCCGGGCAAGACCCCGTAGAGGGTCCAGCCGCTGGCCATGCCGCCGCAGTACTCGTCGATGAGTTCGCGCGAGGTGATGCCCGCCGGCGCCAGGACCACGCCGGGTTTGGCGACGCGGCCCGAGACGGTGAAGCGGCGCAGGCCCTTGCGGCCGCGCCGGCCCTGGTTGGCCCAGGCAAGCGGGTCGTTCACGATGTCGCGCACCCACCAGAGGGTTTCGACGTTGTGCTCCAGCGTGGGCTTGCCGAACAGGCCGCTGATGGCGACGATGGGGGGTTTGAGCCGGGGCATGCCGCGCCGGCCTTCGAGCGATTCGATCAGCGCCGATTCTTCGCCGCAGATGTAGGCTCCGGCTCCGCGGCGCAGCGCCACCTGGGGCAGGCGTTGGCGCACCTCGGCGTCGCTGCCCGGTTCATCCTCCGCCGCGCCGCCGATGTCCACGCCGCCGTAGCGCAACAGCCCGGCGGCGTGCAGGGCCTGCAACTCACGGTGCAGCAGCGCGCTCTCGGCGGCGTATTCGTCGCGCAGATAAATCCAGACCCGGCCTGCGGCCACCGCCCAGGCGGCGATCAGAATGCCCTCCAGCATGCGGTGCGGCGTGGTGCGCAGCAGGTGGCCGTCCTTGCAGGTGCCGACCTCGCCTTCATCGGCGTTGACCACCACCAGGCGTGGGCCCGGCTGCTGCGCCACGGTGCGCCATTTGCGCACACTGGGGAAGCCGGCGCCACCCAGTCCGCGCAACTCGGCGTCCTCGATGCGCTGCATCGCCACCTCGGGGGTGATGCGCCCGGCACGGCAGTCGGCCAGCAGGGCGTAGCCGCCACCGGCGCGGTAGGCGGCAAGGTCTTCGGCGTCCTGCGGCGCCTGCGGGTCGAGAGCTCCCGGATCGGCCCGGCGCGCGGCGCTGCCGGCTTCGCCGCCCGGTCGAGCGGCTGGGGAGGGAATGGCTTGCGGCAAGGCTGCGCGCACCGTTTCGGCCGTGGCATGGCCCAGCGCCCGGCGGCCGACCAGCACACCGGGAGCCTGGGTGCACAGTCCCATGCAGGATGCGCCCTCGACCGCAACGCCATCGCCGCAGCCATGCTGCAGTTCGGTGAGCAGCGCATCGGCCCCGGCCAGGGCACAGCTCAGGTTCGTGCACACGCGCACGGTGAGCGTGGGCGCGGGCTCCTCTTCGCCCAGCAGGCGAAAGTGGTGGTAGAAGCTGGCGACTTCGAACACCTCGCTGGTGCTCAGGCGCAGCCATTCAGCCAGCGCAGCAAGGCGCGAGGGGCGCAGGCCGCCTTCGGCGTCGTTGATGCGGTGCAGGTGCTCCATCAGCAGGTCGGGCCGATCGGCCAGATCGGCGCAAGCGGCTTGCACGGCCTGCCGCGCCTGCGGGCTGACCAGGCCGCCGCGCGGGGTGTTGCGCATGAAGCGCAACGGCTGGGGACGAGCGGCGCTTTGCTGGGGCTCGACGGCGGTGGGAACCCTTGTGGGCGCAGTGGTGGACATGACGGCGGAACTCGATGGATGTGGTGGGCCTTGGGTGCTCGTGAAGCGGCGAGGCCGGCATGCAGCCGGCCTCGGACGCTCTACCGACTCGGCGGCGGCTGGAGCCAGCCGCCGTCCGTCCATTTTTGCTCAGAACAGGACTGCTGCCTTTTGCAGGGCGATGGTCACACCGATGAGAAAGGGAATGCCCACGGCGGCCCAGGCCAGCACGCCGGCCAGCCCCAGGCTGCCGCGTGCGGCAAGCTCCGCGTCACCGGCAATGCGGTCTTCATGCTTGAGGGCGCGCTCGCGAGCCAGTTCGTCCGCGGTCATGCAGTACTTGGGATTGACCGGGCGCACCAGCATGTTGAGGATGAAGCCCAGCAGCAGCAGGCCAGCAAGGATGTACAGGGTGCGGTTGTAGACCAGGTTGTGCGCCACACCGGCGTTGATCTGGGTCTGGCGAATGGCGGCGATGAGGAACGGACCCGCCACACCGGCCACCGACCAGGCCGTGAGCAGGCGGCCGTGAATGGCGCCGACCATCTGCGTGCCGAACAGATCGGCCAGATAGGCGGGCACGGTGGCAAAACCGCCGCCGTACATGGTCATGATGATGCAGACCACGATGATGAACAGGCCGGCCGAGCCACTGTTGCCCAGGCTGGGCAGGCTGGCGTAGAGCACGATGCCGAGGGCGAAAAAGATGGCATAGGTGGTCTTGCGGCCGATGTAGTCCGACAGCGCGGCCCAGAACAGGCGCCCGCCGCTGTTGAACAGGCTGATCAGCCCGAGCAGGCCGGCAGCGGCCGCGACCACACTGGCTTTCTGCGCGGCGTCGAGCACGGTGCCGCCGGCGAGCCCGATGAGACGGCCGCCGAACACGTCCTGCAGCATCGGGCTGGCCATGGACAGCACGCCGATACCGGCTGTGACGTTCAGGCAGAGCACACCCCAGACCAGCCAGAACTGCGGCGTCTTCCAGGCCTTGTTGAGATGCACCTCGTGGTCGGTGATCATGGCATTGCCGCCTTGCGCCTTGGGCGTCCAGCCCAGCGGTTTCCAGCCCGTGGGGGGCACACGGAAGCCGAAGGCACCGGCCGACATCACCAGAAAGTACAGAATGCCCATGAGGATGAGCGTGGGCGCCACGCCTTGCGAACTGGTGGCGCTGAAATGCTTCATCAGGGCGACAGCCAGCGGCGCGCCGATCATGGCGCCCCCACCGAAGCCCATGATGGCGAAGCCGGTGGCCAGGCCGCGACGGTCCGGGAACCACTTGATGAGTGTCGAAACCGGTGTGATGTAGCCCAGGCCCAGGCCGATGCCACCGAGCACTCCGCTGCCCAGGATCACCAGCCAGAGTTGATGGGTCGAGACGCCGATGCCGCCCAGCACGAGGCCGCCGCCCCAGCACAGCGCGGCGATGAAGCCGGCCTTGCGCGGGCCTGCGTGTTCCAGCCAGGCGCCCCAGATGGCCGCGGAAATGCCGAGAAAGGCGATGAAGACTTCGAAGATGTGCGTGACCGACGGCACGGTCCAGTTGCAACTCGTGGTGGTGAGCTGGCTCCAGAAACCCATGCTGCTGCACAGGGTCGGGTCGGTGCCGGCGAGCAGCTTGCTCATGGGCAGCCAGAACACGGAAAAGCCATAGGCCATTCCGATGCAAAGATGGATGGCAAGCGCTGCTGGCGGCACCAGCCAGCGGTTGAACTGCGTGCCCGCCACGGTGCGTTCGCGGTCCAGCAGGCCTGCTGCCGGCAAGGTCGTCGTCATCGATTCAGACATAGTGTCTCCTCTTATGGGTTGTTGGCATGAGCAACATTACCGCGACTGCTGGGGTAGCGGAATAGGTTGATCACGTAAGCCTGTGACCGCAAGTTACTTGCCGAGGGGAAATTTGCCCATCGATATTTCCTGAACAGGCGTTCGTTTTTCCAGCATGCGCCCCCGGCCAGCCCGGCCTGCATCGCCGGTGGGAGATCAGGGTGCGGCGCTGTGGCGCAGGGCCTTGCCGGAGCCTCAGCTCGCGCCCAGCTGCTTGGCTGCGGCGATCAGCGCCTCCACCGCCACCGGCCTGGGCCTGCGCGCGAGGGTCACCAGGCCGGTCTGCCACGACACCATGGGTTGCTCCAGAGGCACGACATCCACCCCCTGCGGTGTGCCGATGTTGTCGAGCACGCTGCGCGGCAGGATGCTGCACCAGCTGCCGCTGGCCACGTGCGCCAGCATGCTGACGATGGAGTTGGTTTCCACCCCCGGCTGCGGGCACAGGCCCAGGCCATCGAACACGCGGTTGATGGTCTTGCGGTTCTGCATGTCCGGCGTCAGCAGGCACAACGGCAGTTGCCCCGCCTCGGCCCAGGTGATGGTCTTGAGACCCCATGCTGGGGTTCGGGCGCCGGCAATGAGCACATGCCGCTCATGCCAGATGGGCACAAACTCGAGATCGGCCGCGTGGCTGGACTCGGTGTAGACGATGCCGCCGTCGACTTCGAACGATTGCACCCGGCGCAGGATGGCTTCCGTGTTGAGCGAGAGAATTTCGAGGGTGAGTTGCGGATGCTGCCGCGCCAGCTCGGCCGACAGCGCCGCCACCACGGTGAGCGCGGTGGGAATCACCCCGAGCCGCAACCGGCCGCTCAAGCCCGCGCCAAGCTGGGTCAGGTGCAGGCGGAAATCGGACTCCACGGCCGCCATGCGGCGGGCGTAGTCGAGCACCGCCAAACCTTCGCTGGTGAAGCCCGAGAACGCCTGGCCGCGCTCGACCACGGCCACGCCCAGCTCGGCCTCGAGATCGCGAATGGCTGCCGACAAGGTGGATGGCGAAACGTGGCAGCTGGCAGCGGCACGGCCAAAATGGCGCTCCTGTGCCAGGGCGATGAGGTAGCGGTATTTGCGGGAAAGCATCTGTACGGCCTGTTGGGATCTGGGTGGCTCGGAAACCGTTAGGCGAGGCAGGGTCTGTTCATGCTGCGGGGGCGTTCGGCAGCGTCTGCGATCCGCACCCGTCAGGGCTTGGGGGAGGTCCGGCCGTGGCTGCGGTCAGCATGGCTGGTGCACCCGACGCGCCCGGTCTGCCAGGCGCGGCAGGCCGCAAGTCGTCGGCCTCCGTGGCATGCAGAGCTCCTAGTCCAGCAGGTCGAAACCAAGTTGTTCGACCGCAAGGAATTCGCGTGTGAAATCGGCCACGGCGCTGTAGAAATCAGCCGCCGGATGCGCCGCGATGGCTTCGCACATGCGCGTGCCCCAGGGTTGGATATGCGCCTGGAACAGCGCGCGCTGGCGTGTCAGCAGACACCGATCGGGGTCGTCCCCGGCGATGAGGTACCGCATGATTTCGGCCAGGACGGCGAAATGGTCTTCGCTCTCGCCCACCTCCTGGCGCCGTACCAGGCCGAGTTCCTGCAGGTCGCTGCGCAGGCGCGCGAGCGGTTTTTCGTGCAGCGCGCCGGCGAGGTAATACGAACCGTAGACGTACACCGCCGGCTGGCCGATGCCGCCAAACAGGGTTTCGAAAGCCTCGCGCGCGGCCTCGACGCCGGTGTTGCCCGCAGCCTCGGTCAGCGCCGCCCACGCGGTGCGCAGCGGGCTGGGTGGTGCGTCGGCCACCGCACCCGCGAACGCGACGGGCTGCTCGCCCAGATGCTGCAGCAGTTCGGCATCGGCCGGAGCGATGTAGAGCAGTGCGAGCAAGCCCCAGACATCGGCACGGTCGGCGTCTTCGGCGCTCGGGGCACCGTCCAGGGGTTGCGGGCTGACGGTCGGGGGAGAGGGCATGGCGGCGGGCAGCGAGGCAGTCAGCACAAGGGTCGGCAATGCGGTCATCGGAGGGCCGGCGCCGTTCAGCGCGGGTTGCGGGGTGCGGTCACCGCGGGCGGCACGGTGCCGGCGCCGCCGTGCATGTCGATGACGCGGCAATCGCCGCACATTTTCAGGCGCTCGGCGGCAGCGCCGGCAAAGGCCGGATGCCCGGAGAGCCTGGCCAGCACTTGCTCGATCGCCTGCACCGTGCCGAATGGCTTGCCGCAGCGCACGCAGCGCCACGGCTGGGCCTGGTGCAGGGTGCGCGGTTCGCTGCGCTGCGGCCCCCACTGCAGCCGCGGTTCGAGGCGTATGGCGTCTTCCGGGCAGGTCTTGAGGCACAGGCCGCACTGCACGCAGTTTTTCTCGACGAAGCGCAGTTGCGGGGTTTGCGGGTTGTCGAGCAGCGCCCCCGCAGGGCAGGCACCGACACAACTCAGGCACAGGGTGCAACGCGCCGTGTCGACGTGAATGCTGCCAAGCGGCGCGCCTGCGCCATGCGGCAGGGCGATGGCCGTCTCGCCCTGTGCCACGGCTTGCAGCGGGGCATGGCGCAGCAGGTGATCGAGCGCGAGGTCGAGCGTGGCGCGCTTGTGCGCGAGAGCGGCAAAACCGGCCATGGCCGTGGGCACCATGCCGGCCGGGCGCGGTCTGGCCAGCAGGGCGTCGAGTTCGGTCGCATCGGCCGTTTGCAGCAGTGCCAAGCGGGCGCCGGTGTAGCCCATGCCATGCAGCAGGGTCTGGCCCAGGGCGAGTTGGGCGCGCAGGGCATCGACGTAGGCCGGCGCCTCGTCGCCGGTCGACAGCACCAGGATTTCGGCCGCGCCCCAGGCCGCCGCCGCCAGCCACAGTTCAAGTCCGACCGAAGCGACATGCCACAACGCCACCGGCAGGACATGGGCGGGCATGCCTTGCAGCTCGCGCCGGCTCGCCGCCAGGCGCCCGAGTTCGCCCAGCAGTTGCGCGCCCTGCTCCTGGCTGTGCAGCAGCAGCGTCGGACGCTTCAGCCCGGCGCGCTGCGCCGTGCCCAGCAGGGTGCGCAGGCGGGCGCCCAGATCGGTGGCGCGGGGCCAGGCATAGGTGAGCGCGCCGGATGGGCAAACCGTGGTGCAGGCGCCGCAGCCGACGCACAGATGGGGCTCGACCTCGATCTGGTTCAGGAAGGATTTGGCGCCGGGGCTGCGCTGGCCGCTGGCGCTTGACGGCTCCAAACCTTGCACCGGCCCTGCCGCTGGAAGCGACGGTCGTGACTGGTCGGCACGCAGGCGCGCGCGGCTGCTGATGGCCTGGGCCGAGCACACCTCGACGCAGGCGTTGCAGCCAAGCAGGCTGTTGCGGCTGTGGGCGCAGAGCTTGGGGTCGTAGTGAAAGAAACGCGGCTTCTCGAACTGGCCCTGGTGCTCGCGCAGCTCGGCCACGGCGCGCACCAGCGCCAGCGGGTCGGTGCCCGGGGCGTAGTAGCCCTGCGGCGGCTGGTGCAGGCGAATGGCCGCAAGGGGTTGCAGATCGAGGACGAGGTCGAAGGTTTCGACGTGGCGCTGCGGCGCGCGATCGAAGTCGATCGCGCCGATGCCGCCGCAGGCGCGCACACAGTCGCGGTGCGAGGTGCAGCGCGACAGGTCGATCTGGTAGTCCAGCCCGATGGCGTCTTCCGGGCAGGCGCGCAGGCAAGCGTTGCAGCGGGTGCAGAGGTCGAGGTCGATGGGATTGGTGCTCTCCCAGATCGCCTCGAACGCCCCGAGCCAGCCGCGCAGGGTGATGAGGCGACCGGCGTGCACCAGCTGGTCGCGCTGCAACGGCAAGGCTGCCGCGGCGGCCTTGCCTGCGGCGACGCCGGTGTCGAGCAGCGTGAGGGTGAGGCTGTCGGCCAGCAGCCCGCGAGCCAGTTGCAGCGAGGCGACATCGCCCAGCACCAGGCAGCGGCCCTGGCTGGTGTAGGAGGCTGTGGGCACCGGCTCGGGCTCGGGCCGTGCGGCGGCGGCCAGCAGCGCAGCGATTTTGGGACCGGCCTCGGCGGCTTGACGGCTCCAGCCGGCGGTCTCGCGAATGTTGACGAAGCGGATCGGGCGCACATCCAGCGGCGGTGCGCCTTCGGTCTGGGCGGCAACTTCGGTGAACAGGCGCGACTCCTGGGTGCAGGCCACCAGCAGCGGCGCTTCGTCCTGCGCGGCATGCTGGAACTGGGCGATCTCGCGTCGGCAGAGCTGGCTGTGCGGCGTCAGCTTCTCGCCCAGCGCGGCCGACAGCTCGGCAAAGTCCAGCGGCATGCTGTGGTTGCAATCGCAGACCAGGGTTTTCATGGTTCGGAAGTCTCGGAGGGCGCGTCGGGCTGCCCGGGATGGGTGGACATCGGTGCAGCAGGCGTCATCACCGTTGCGCACGGGCTGCGCTGCGGCTCTTGGGAGGCCAGGGCAACGGCACCCGCTTGGGGGGCGCAAGACGCAGCCGTCTCGCTGACCACGCGGACCGTGGGTGGCGGCAGCATCTGGGCATCGGCAGCGTCGGCCATCGGCGCGTCGGGCTGGGCGAACAGGCCGGTCGCGGCGCTCTGGCGCAGGCGCTCGAGCATCGACGCGGGCATGGGGCTGGCGACGTTGTAGTCGTCGATGTAGGTGTCAAGCCCGTCCATCACCTTGAATTGGGGCGCCTGGAAGATTTTGTGCAACGCCGCGCGGCGCACGCCTTCGTCCACTCCGCTGGCAACGAAACGCCGCAGATCAGCGCTGTGATCGAGGGCTTGCAACTCGTCCAGCGTGGGGGCAGGCGCGGTGGGTTGGATGGGTGCGGGCTCGCCAGGCCGGATTTGAGGCGGCCGTGCTGGCTCCTCTGCCCTGGCAGCCGCAGAAGCGTGCGCATTGGAGACCGGCGCGGCAGAATCGACGGCCGATGGCAACGGCGACGCTGTGGCCGTTGCCCCGACGGGCGGCGGCGCGGCGGCGTCTTTCGATTGCAGCTTGCGGCGCGACCAGCGCGTGAGAAAACCGCCGGCCGGGGTGTCGTCGTTTGAGGCAGGCATGGTCGTGGCCCCGGGTTCAAGGACAAGATGCAGCGGGGCTGTCCTGCGCGGCTGTGGCTTGGTCCGCCTCGCCAGGGCCGGTCGCAGCGAGGGTGATGGCGCGGGTGGCATCACGTTCCTGCGGGGCAAGAAAACTTGGCGGGCGGCGGCGCTTGCGCGGCTCGGGCTTGTAGTGCGCGGTGTTGAAATCGGCCAACCATTTGGCGACTTCGCCCGGCAAGGCGGCGATTTCGACCGTCTCGCCGGCGTCCATCCAGCGTGCGGCTTCGTTGTAGGAGAGCGTCACCGCCCGCACCTGCGGCAGCCCGGCGGCCTGCTGGCGCGGATCGTCGCAATCGGGCTCGGCCGGAGCACTCCACCAGACGAACCACGAGGGGCTGGGCGAGGTGAGGTTGAGGTGATACCCCTCGACCTCGTCGCGGTGCAGTTTCACGCTGTGGCCAGGGTAGAGCCATTGCGATGCATCCTCACTCCACGCCAGGCAGCGCGGGCCGCCCGACGGCGCCTGGGCTCCAGCTGCGCTCTCCATGCCGGGATTTGCCTCGTCCGGCAACACATCCAGCAGACTCCAGCTCCAGCGCTGCCAGCGGTTGTGCTGGCGCTGGCGCTGGAGCAACACGCCGAGCGGCAATGGCGGCACCTGCGGCGTGGCCGTTGGCATCGTCGTGACGCTCAGAACGGCCTCTGCATCAGCAGCGGGCCTGGCGACGGAGTTGGCAAGGCTATCGACCATGGAACGCTCGCTCGGGCTCACACCGCCGCATTGGCCGGGCGCAACAGGGGTTCGGCAATGAAGCGCTCGAATCCGGTGTATTGCAGGAAATGGCGGTTGGTGCAGCGTGCAAACAGGGCAATGCCGCGTTGCTTCGCAATGTCGTAGCCCATCTGCGTCACACCCGAGCGCGACACCAGGATGGTCACCCCCATCAGCGCACATTTGATGACCATCTCCGACGTGAGCCGCCCGGTGGTGTAGAATACCTTGTCGGCGCCTTCGACGCCGTGCAGCCACATCCAGCCGGAAATCGCGTCCACGGCGTTGTGGCGCCCCACGTCCTCGGTGAACATCAGCAGTTGGTTGCCGGCGAACAAGGCGCAGCCGTGCACCGAACCGGCGGTCTTGTAGATGCTGTCGTGCAGACGCATGGCATCGAGCAGGCCATCGAGCTCGCTCTGGCGGATGCGGGTGTGCGTGTCGAGTTCGACGGTGTCGACCTCGTTCATCAGGTCGGCGTACACCGTGCCCTGGCCACAGCCGGTGGTGACGATGCGCTTGGCCGAACTGCGCCGCGCCAGGTCGGCGATGCCGCCACGGCTGGTGATGGAGCAGGCTGCGACCTCCCAGTCCACCTGCACCGCGGCGATGGCGTCGATCGCGAGCACCAGGCGCTGGTTGCGCAAATAGCCCAGCGCCAGCAGCTCCGGCGCCGCGCCGACGGTCATGAGGGTGACCAGCTCGTGCTTGTCGAGGTAGAGCGTGAGCGGGCGCTCGGCCGGAATGTGGACCTGCAGCGGCTCACCGTATTCGTTGCGGACGTCGACCGCGCGGGTCAAGTCCACGCTGGCATCGCTGAGCAGAGGCGCACGCGCTGCGCGCCCCGGCGTCGGTGACACCAGGGCCGGATCAGGTCGGGCGGAGGGTGTGTGCATGGCTGTTGCGGTTGGGCCGGATCAGCATCGGGCCGGGGAGGACTTTTGCGTGCAGCACGGGCTGTGCTTGCTCCAGCCTTCAGCCTACCCCCGTCCGACCATGCTCGCACGGGGAGGACTCGGTGTTGACGCTGACAAGCGCGCTGGCTATTTCTTGTCGGGGGATGGCGCAGGCGTCGCCTCGGGCTGGCTGTAGGCAAAAGGACCGGGGTCGACGCAGGGCGGAGTCGGCACCGGCGGCGGGGTCGATTCGCCTCGCTGCTTGGCATGCGCCTCATAGTAGGCAGCAACCTTGTTCTGAGCCTGGCACAACTGGTAGGCGGCCACTTTGTCACCCCATTTGCCTTTCGCTGCAGCCTCTTCCGTCTTGGCCTTGGCTTCGGGACTGGGCGGAGGCAGCTTGGCCCAGGCTGCGGTTCCCAGGCTCAAGGCGGCACAGGCGATGATGCGGTGCGCGAGTTTCATGGAGGCTCCTCAGATTTTCGGCTTGGCCACGGCAATCGGTGCCTGGGCCTTGGCTCCACTGCGCTGCGCGGGAATCTTGCCGGACTTGATATCGTCCAACCACAGCGCATGGTGTTGCCTGGCCCAGGCTTCGTCGACATAGCCGGTGCGCATGCCATCGATCGCGCCTTCGGTGCCGACGGTACCGATGTAGATGTGGCCAAAGGCCATGGCGAGCAGCACAACGGTGGCGCTGGCATGCATGATTTCAGCCACCTGCATTGCGCCGCGGGTGTACGCAAAGCCGGGCACCAGCCTGTCCAACACCAGCCCGGAGCCGACCGCGATCAAGCCAAGGGTCAGGACACCAAGCCAGAACCAGATTTTTTCACCCGCGTTGAAGCGCGCCGCCGGCACCTCGGCGCCGCCGAACATGCCGCCGCCCTGGGCCAGCCAAGCGAGGTCTCGCCGGTTTGGCAGGTTGTCGCGCACGAACGTGAGCAGCACGATGACCAAGGCGATCCCGAACAGGGGACCGACAAAGTTGTGCAGGGTCTTGAGCGCGTAGCTGAGCCAGCCGAACAGGCTGAGGCCGAGTACCGGGAGCAGAACGAATTTGCCGAACATCATGACGACGCCCGACACCGCCAGGGCGATGAAGCTGTAAGCAAGCGTCCAGTGCATGAATCGCTCGAACGGGGTGAAACGCTCGATCTTGCGCCCCGTGGGCCGCTGGTGCAGGCGTATCTGGCCTTTGACGGCGTAGAACACACCGATGCCGGCCAAGACCAGGATGAGAATCCAGCCACCCACGGGAATGAGCAGCAGATTGCGCGCCTGGCGCCAGGCCTCGCCAGCAGTCGTGAAGTCGGAGCCGGGATAGCGGGCTTGGGGCTGAATCAACACGCCAGCCTCGGGTGCAGGCAGGCTGCTGAAGCCGGATTGCTGCTTGAGGGCACGCCACATCGGCGCGTTGTTCCCCGGCTGCACCTGTTCGCGCTGGCCGTTGTTTTGCTGGGCATAACCGGCCAGGGTATCGGCCCCGGAAGGCGCTGCAGGCTGCCCGGCAAGCTGGCCCGTCGCGGCCTGGGTCACCACCTGGATTGCTGGCTGCGTACTGGACTGGAGCACACCCGGCGTCGGCGGCATTGGCACCGGATTGGCCACGGCTTGCGCCCATGCACGGGTGGGTGACAGGAGCAACACGCTCCACAACACGGCAAAAAGCGCGACGAAGGACACACCCGCAGCAAAGGCGTGCCCGAGTCTTGCGCTGCACAGCGTCGAGGCCGTGACTGGACGTCGGGATCGGAATGGTCTGGACATCATGCCCTCCGCTGGCTCAGCGCATGCGCACGTATTCGTTCTGGGCCTGGGCGCGACGGTCGATTTCGCGCTGCCAGCTTGCCTGATCACCCACCGTCCAGCCGGCAGCGGTGAAGGCCGGCTTGCCCCCCATCCACGGCGCCTCGGCTGCCGGGGCGCCGGTCTGCGTCAGGGTTTGCGGTTTCTGGCTGCATGCGCCGAGTGCAACCATGGCCAGCAGCATGACCAGCGCGCGGCGGTGTCTTCTCAGATTCATGATTGGGCTCCCTTGCCGGTCGCAGCCGGCTGCGGCGTGGGGGCTTCGCCCTTGCCGTAGGCGGTGCCCCAGCCCCAGAGTTCGGCACCGCCGCCGCGGTGCAGCACACGATCGCGAAGGATGTCGGCGACAACGTCGCCGTCCCCTGCCAGCAAGGCTTTGGTCGAGCACATCTCGGCGCAGATCGGCAGCTTGCCTTCAGCCAGGCGATCGCGGCCGTATTCCTTGAACTGTTCTTCCGAGCCGTTGGGCGCGGGCCCGCCGGCGCAGAACGTGCATTTGTCCATCTTGCCGCGCAAGCCAAATTCGCCGTTGGCAGGGAACTGCGGTGCGCCGAATGGGCAGGCGTACGAGCAGTAGCCGCAGCCGATGCACACGTCCTTGTCGTGCAGCACCACGCCCTCGGGCGTGCGGTAAAAACAACTCACCGGGCACACCGCCATGCAGGGTGCGTCGGAGCAATGCATGCAAGCCACCGAGATGGATTTCTCACCCGGGACGCCTTCGTTCATGGTGACCACGCGGCGGCGATTGACACCCCAGGGAACCTCGTTCTCGTTCTTGCAGGCGGTGACGCAACCGTTGCAATTGATGCAGCGCTCGGTGTCGCAAATGAATTTCATGCGGGCCATGATGGTCGTCTCCGTTGGACTTGCCGGGATGGGCGTGTTGCCTCAAGCGCGTTCGAGCTGGCACACGGTGGTCTTGCTTTCCTGCATCATCGTCACCGCGTCATAGCCATAGGTGGTCGCTGTGTTGACCGCCTCGCCCAGCACGATGGGGGCCGCGCCCTCGGGGTAGAACTGGCGCAGATCCTTGCCTTGCCAGTGTCCGGCAAAGTGGAAGGGAATAAACACCGTGGCGCGATCCACCGCCTCGGTGACGCGCGCCCGCACCCGGATACGGGCGCCGGTCGGGGTACTGACCCAGACGTCGTCGCCCTCGCGGATATTGCGGTCATTGGCCACCGCCGGATGGACTTGCACGAAGGCAAATTGCTGCAATTCCGCCAGCCAGGGGTTGGAGCGGGTTTCGTCACCGCCGCCTTCGTACTCGACCAGTCGGCCGGAGGTGAGGATGAGCGGAAATTTTCGGACGATGTCGATGTTTTGCTGCTGCACCGTCTTGTACAGCGTGGGCAGGCGCCAGAATACTTTTTTGTCGTCGTAAGTTGGGTATTTCACGACCAGATCGGGCCGGGTGGAATACAGCGGCTCGCGGTGTTGGGGAATGGGGTCCGGGAAGTTCCACACCACGGCGCGGGCGCGCGCATTGCCGAAAGGGTGGCAGCCGTGGTTTTTCATCGCCACGCGGATGATGCCGCCAGAGGAATCGGTCTTCCAGTTCTTGCCGTCGGCGGCCTTTTTTTCGGCATCGGTAAGCTCGTCCCACCAGCCGAGTTTCTTCAGCAAGGTGGAGTCGAATTCGGGGTAACCGGTTTGAATGTCGGCTCCTTTCGAGGCGGAGCCATCGGCCGCGAGCAGCGACTGGCCATCACGCTCCACGCCAAAATTGGCGCGGAAGTTGCCGCCGCCCTGCATGACGTTGAGCGAGGTGTCGTACAGATTCGCCGTGCCGGGATGGCGCAGTTCGGGCGTGCCGTAGCAGGGCCAGGGCAGGCCGAAGTATTCGCCATCGAGCTTGTAACCGGTTTCGGCATCGATGCCGCCGCGGGCACGCAGGGTTTTCACGTCGAACACATGCATGTTGCGCATGTGCGCCTTGAGGCGCTCCGGGCTTTGTCCGGTGTAGCCGATGGTCCAGACACCGCGATTGATTTCGCGCAAGATGGATTCGGTTTCGGGCTCCTGCATGCCGCCCTTGCCCGGCACCATCGTGTAGTTCTTCACGAACTCTTTCCCGAAACCGAGCTTGTCGGCAAGCTGGGTCATGATCATGTGATCGGTGCGCGACTCGAACATCGGCTCGACCACTTTCTCGCGCCATTGCAGCGAACGGTTGGATGCGGTGACCGAGCCCGAGGTCTCGAACTGGGTGGTGGCCGGCAGCAGGTAGACCGCGCGTTGGGGGTTGAGATCCTTGGCGTCTCCGGGCATGGCCGCCATGGCGGCGGTGGCCGACGGATAAGGATCGATCACCACCAGCAGATCGAGCTTGTCCATCGCCTTCTTCATGTCCAGGCCACGGGTCTGCGAGTTCGGCGCATGGCCCCAGAAAATCTGCGCGCGCAGGTTAGGGCCTTGATCCACCAGGTCATTGGGCGTGAGCACGCCGTCGATCCAGCGCGACACGGTCATGCCCGGCTTGGTCATCATGCCTGGCGCGAAGCGGCCCTTGATCCACTAGTAATCGACGCCCCAGACTCCGGCATAGTGCTTCCAGGCGCCCTCGATCACCCCGTAATAGCCAGGGAGGGAGTCCGGGTTGGGGCCGACGTCGGTGGCGCCCTGGACGTTGTCGTGGCCGCGGAAAATATTGGTGCCGCCGCCCGACTTGCCGACATTGCCCAGCGCCAGTTGCAAGATGCAGGACGCACGCACGATGGCATGGCCGATGGTGTGCTGCGTCTGGCCCATGCACCAGACGACGGTGCCGGGCTTGTTTTCGTGCAGCCAGCGCGCCACCATCAAGGTGGTGTCGCCATCCACACCGCAAACCTCCTCCACCTTGTCTGGCGTCCATTTCGCCATCACGTCCTGCTTCACCTGGTCCATGCCCCAGACCCTGGCATCGAGGTAAGCCTGATCTTCCCAGCCGTTCTGGAAGATGTGATGGAGCACCCCGAACAGGAAGGCAATGTCGGTGCCCGAGCGGATGCGGATGTGCTTGTCGGCCTTGGCCGCGGTGCGGGTGAATCGCGGATCGACGACGATGACCTTGCAGCCGTTTTCCTTGGCATGCAGCAGGTGCAGCATGGACACCGGATGCGCTTCAGCCGCGTTGGAGCCGATGTACAGCGCGACCTTGGCGTTGGCCATGTCGTTGTACGAGTTGGTCATGGCGCCGTAACCCCAGGTGTTGGCCACACCGGCCACCGTCGTGGAGTGGCAGATGCGCGCCTGGTGGTCGCAGTTGTTGCTGCCCCAGAACGACACCCACTTGCGCAGCAGATAGGCCTGCTCGTTGTTGTGCTTGCTCGATCCGACCACGAACAGCGCGTCCGGCCCGCTTTCCTTGCGAATGTCCGCAAGGCGATCGGTGATCTCCTGCAGCGCCTGGTCCCATGAAAGCCGTTGATACTTGCCGTCCACCAGCTTCATCGGGTAACGCAGGCGGTGGTCACCTCGGCCATGATCGCGCAGTGCGGCACCCTTGGCGCAGTGCGCACCCAGATTGATGGGCGACTCGAACACCGGATTCTGTCGCACCCAGACGCCGTTCTCCACCATCGCGTCGCAGGCGCAGCCGACCGAGCAATGGGTGCAGATCGTGCGCCGCGTGACCACGCCCTTGCTGCCGGAGGCGCCCGGGGCGAGGGTGTCGGCGGCGTCGGCTTTCTGCACCAGACGCAACTGCGAACCGATCAAGCCTGCGCCGACTCCGAGGCCGAGGCCGAGGCCGGTGCGACGCAGGAATGCACGGCGATCGACCGTCGGCAAGGCATGGGTCAAGCCACGCTTGAGTTGCACGATCCAGGGGCTGGACTGGGCCTGAGAGGGCTCCTTGGACTGCACATCGGATGAAGAACGCTTGAGCAACATGAGGCGACTCCTGGTCATGGCAGCCCACTGCAGGGGCGAAACTTCTCAAGGAAAAACTCGACCACAGCTACCGGACGGCATGGGTTGGGCAGCACCAAGGCAACGCCGTCGCACCGGTTCAATACCGAGCTGTTCGGTAATAGGTGCGCACGTTGTCGGTGAGGCGATAGCCATCTGCGCTGGGGTGCGTGGAGCTTTCTCCCTGGCTCTTGCCTGGCTCGAGGCGAGCCGCTTCGGCCGTGCTCACGGTCGTGCCATAGGCCAAGGCAGCACCACCTGCGGCAACCGTCACCGCACCGATGCCACGCAAAATGGAACGCCGCCCGATGGCCTTGTCCTGGGGCAACTCGAACTCGCTGTCTGGCTGCATCGTGAGTCTCCTGAAATGAACGTCACGCAATCCGGATGCTGCATTCAACTGGAAATCAATGTACCCGCCCAGTGAAGGGCTTTCAAGCCCAAGATTGGTTCTGAACAACCTGATTCAAAGCAGGAAATCGCGCCCCAATGGCCCGCGCATGGCGGGCCGTGCTGCGAGGCTCCTGCAGATCTTGCGGCGTCTTGCCGAGTGAATCGAAACTCACCCCGCAAGACGCCGTTTCAACCACGCTCAATCGTGCGCGTAAATGTCGCGATCCTTGGTCTCCGGCAGGAAGAACAGGCCGATCACGAAGGTGGCGCTGGCGATGATGATGGGATACCACAGACCGTAGTAAATGTTGCCGTTCTGTGCCACCAGGGCGAAGGCAATGGTGGGCAATAGACCGCCGAACCAGCCGTTGCCGATGTGATAGGGCAAGCTCATCGAGGTGTAGCGGATGCGGGTGGGGAACAATTCCACCAGCGCCGCAGCGATGGGGCCGTAGACCATGGTGACGTAGATCACCAGCAGGACCAGGATGGCGGTGACCATGGGCTTGTTGATCTTCGCCGGGTCGGCCTTGGTCGGGTAGCCCGCTGCCTTGATGGCCGCACCGATGTCCTTCTTCAGCGCCGTCTCCTTCTCCTTGAACTCAGGCCCCGTCATGCCCTTGCCACTGAAGGTCGGGATGATCTGACTTCCGACCTGGATTTGCGCCACACCTGTGCCGGCCACATTGGTGTAATTCACCGACGAGGCCGCGAGCATCTGCTTGGCAATGTCGCACGAACTGGTGAACTTGGCTGTGCCCGTGGGGTTGAACTGGAACGAGCACTCCGCCGGATCGGCCACCAGGGTTACCGGCGTCTTGGCGAGAGCCTTGGCCAGGTCGGGATTGGCGGCGTCGGTCAGCGCGTGAAACAGCGGGAAATAGGTCAGTGCGGCCAGCAGGCAGCCGGCAAGGATGATGGGCTTGCGTCCGATCTTGTCCGACAGCGCACCGAAGAACAGGAAGAACGGTGTGCCGATGAGCAGGGACAGCCCGATCAGCAGATTGGCGGTGATGCCATCCACCTTGAGAGTCTGCGTCAGGAAGAACAGCGCATAGAACTGCCCCGCGTACCACACCACCGCCTGCCCGGCCACCAGGCCCAGCAGGGCGAGGATGACGATCTTGAGATTGCCCCATTTGCCGAACGATTCGGTCAGCGGCGCCTTGGATGTTTTGCCTTCTTGCTTCATGCGCACGAAGGCGGGCGACTCATTGAGCTTGAGGCGGATCCACACCGAGATGCCCAGCAGGAAGATGGATACGAGGAACGGAATGCGCCAGCCCCAGTCGTTGAATGCATCCTCGCCCAGCGTTGTGCGCACGCCGAGAATGACCACCAGCGAGAGGAACAGCCCGAGCGTGGCCGTGGTCTGGATCCACGAGGTGTAGGCACCGCGCTTGCCGCGCGGCGCGTGCTCGGCCACATAGGTGGCGGCACCACCGTACTCGCCGCCCAGAGCCAGGCCCTGCAGCAAGCGCAAGGCGATGAGGATGACGGGAGCCGCCACGCCGATCGCGGCGTAGCTGGGCAGCAAACCCACGATGAACGTGGACATGCCCATGATCAGGATGGTGATCAGGAAGGTGTATTTGCGCCCGATCATGTCGCCGAGACGGCCGAACAGGAGTGCGCCGAACGGCCGCACGATGAAGCCGGCAGCGAAGGCCAGCAGGGCGAAGATGAAAGCCGATCCAGGATCGAGGCCGGCGAAGAACTTCTTCGCGATGATGGCAGCCAGCGAGCCGTAAAGATAAAAGTCGTACCACTCGAACACGGTGCCGAGCGACGAGGCAAAGATGACCTTGCGCTCCTCGCCGGACATTGGACGCGGGGCGGCATCCAGGGTGATTGCAGCCATCAAACTGTCTCCTCATGCTGTTGGCGTTCGCGCAAGCTTGCACGAATCGCAGGGGTTTGGGGCGGCTCGCAGCCAGCCTCCATTCGTAACACGAAATGCGTGAATGTTACGAAGTGTGTGAATTGTTGAGGGGCCATCTGACCGCTTGCTGACAGCGATGCGTCAAAACTATCCGGGGATTCCCGGAGTCGACCCTGCATTCGGCACGCCGCAGCGCCCAGCCCGCCGCCACCCCGGGATGCGGCGGCCAGGCCCGGCAAGCCGCCGTTGCATGCAGCAAGATTCGACTCCGCTTGCCGGCCTCGGACTGCCGTCAAACACCCCAGACGATGGGCTTGTCGGCCTCGAGGCTGCGCTTGAGCAGCTGGATGAAGGGCCACGCGCGCTGCTGCAACGTGATGGGCTGGGCGCCCACCGGAGCGGCCGCGGCCGCCGGGCTCGGGGCGGCTTCGGCCTGCGCAGCCACCGCGGCTTCCAGCTTGGCGATGGCCTGCGCCATCTCACCAGGGCTGATGATGCCCTGAGGCCCTGCTGGCTTGCCGATGATGGCCAGGATGCGCTCGGCTGGGCCCTGGTTCATGAACAGATCGGCATCCGCTTGAGACTTGAATTTGTAGAGCATGATGGCTGGAATGGGTGGTCGACGGGAACTCTGTTGCAGGGGCAGTGCGGCGCCAGCAGGCGCAGCCAACGCTCAAACCCTCTCGGGACTGCGCATGCGCTGGGGGCTGGGTGTCTGTGGCGCGGGCTTGGGCGGGTTGGCAGCCTGCGTGTACATGTAGGCGCGATTGAACGGATAGTCGCTTTGTGCCGCGCGCAGGGTGGGAGTGGTCTCCTGGCGGGCCTGCACCACGCCATCGGGATGCGAGCCCAGCACCTGGAACAGCGAGATCCAGCCCTGCTCGAAGCCCATGGCCGAGCCGGCCAGGTACAGCCGGTAGGCACGCAGAATCTTCTCGGCATGCGTGCCCAGCGTCTGGCGGGCCTCGGCCTCGCGAGCCTCCAGGGCATCGAGCCAGTGCCACAGGGTCTGGGCGTAATGGGGGCGCAGACACTCGACGTCCAGCGGTTCCAGGCCGCCGCGCGCCAGGGTGTCGAGCATGACGCTGACATGCACGAGCTGGCCGCCGGGAAAGATGTATTTCTCGATGAAATCTCCCATGCCGCCGGCAAGCTGGGGGTTGTCGGTGCCGCCGGCGGTGATGCCGTGGTTCATCACCAGGCCACCGGGCTTGAGCAGGCGGCGGATCTTGGCGAAGTACGTGGGCAGATTGGGCCGGCCGACGTGTTCGCACATGCCCACCGAGGCCACCTTGTCGTAGGGCTGGGATTCTTCGACGTCGCGGTAATCCTGCAACAGCATCCTGACGCGGCCTTGCAGCCCTTTCTCCTCGATCAGGCGGTTGACGTAGGCGTACTGGTTCTTCGACAGGGTGATGCCGGTGGCCTGCACGCCGTAGTGCTCGGCAGCCCAAAGCAGCAGACCGCCCCAGCCGGCGCCGATGTCGATGAAGCGCTCGCCGGGCTTGAGCAGGAGCTTCTTGCAGATGTGGTCGAGCTTGGCCTCCTGGGCGGCTGCCAGGCTCATGCCGGGCTGGGCGAAGTAGGCGCAGGAGTAGACGCGCCGGGGGTCGAGCCACAGGGCATAGAAGTCGTCGTTGACGTCGTAGTGGTGCTGGATCTGGGCGGCGTCCTTGGACCGACTGTGGTGGCTGTGCTCCCACAAGCTGCGCCGCAAGCGGCCGAGCAGGCGGGGCAGAACGCTGTCGGACTCTTGGGTGGGGTCGGTGCCGAGCAGCGCAGGGGCGGCGGCCATCAGGTCGCGCAGCCGTCCTTCGATCTCGAGACGGCCTTCGACATAGTCTTCGGCCAGGCGGCCGATGGCACCTTGCGCCAGGTGCATCAGCGCCCGCATGTCGCGCACCACCAGGCGCAGTCGTGGCTGCACCGCACCGATGCGTTGTCCCCCGGGAAGCTGCACGGAGCATGGCAGCGGCAGGCCGGCCAGGCGCTGTTCTGCCGGCTGCAGCAAGAGACGGTTGGACCAGGACATGACGCGTTCCTCCAGGGATGGGTCGTGCGGCAACCCCGCACCGGCTGCTCGGCCCGTGCTTGGCGGGCGCAATGCGTGATTCGATTGTGCCGCAACTCTGGTTGCGCTGCAGCACACATCGGTGTTGTGCACGCGGCCGGCCGGCGACCCGGTCAAGCCCTGTTCACGCGCGTTCTGCACCCGCGCCTTGGGGGCCGGGCAAGGCGTGGGCCGCGGCGCTGCAGACGGCGACCGCTCAGCTCGGCGGCAGGCCGTTGGCCTGGCGCACGTGGGCGGCCAGCAGCGCACGCAGGGTGTTGCGGGCCTGGCTGTAGGTTGGACTCGCGGGGCCTTGCGGCGCGGCAGCAAGCACAGCCTGGCGGGCCCGCTCCAGAGCGTCGCCCTGCAGATTCTGCACCGCGAGGTAGTGGCCCAGGGCACAGGGCACGTTGACGAAACGGTGCAGCAAGTCAGGCCAGGGTGCGAGAGCGCCGAGCTGGGCCTCCCACAACAGGTAGGCGGCATAGGCGCCCAGGGCAGTGCGCGGTTGCTGCGGGTCGAGGTCGAGTCGCCAGTCGGCCGCCCAGGCCGGTATGTCGGCGGCGGGCATGGGCCTGGCGACACCCCAGCCCTGGCCACAATCGGCGCCGAGCAGGGCAGCAGCCTCGATCAGCCCCGGGGTCTCCAGCCCTTCGACGGTCACCGGAATGTTCAGGTCCTGACTCAGCCGCGCGAGGTGACGGATGAAATCCAGCGCCTTTTGCGGCGCCAGCGCGGCACGGCGCACCAGGCCCTGGTCGATCTTGACCTCGTCGAACGCCAGGCTGTCCAGGCGCAGCAGCGAGCTGTAACCGGAGCCGAGGTCATCCTCGGCGAACTGCACGCCAAGCTGCTGCAGTTGCGCCATCAATGGCTCACGCACGGTGGCTTCGCCCAATTCACCGCTTTCGAGCAGCTCCAGGGTCAGGCGCGCCGGAGGCACGCCGCTGCTGTGCAGTTGGGTGCGCACGGCGCGCGCGAAGGCGGGATCGCTCAGGCCCTGCGGCGGCAGATTGATGGAAACGCCCAGATCCAGCCCCTGTGCGGCCCAGGCGCGCTGCGCGGCAAGCGCCTGCTGCAAGCCGAGTTCGAACAGCAGCAGGAGCTGGCGCGCATCGAAAGCCGGCAGGAATTCCGCCGGACCGATGAGCCGGCCGTTGCCGGCCTCGCGCAGTCGCGCCAGTGCTTCGCATTTCACCGGCAGGCCGTTGCGCAGATCGACCACCGGCTGCATCAGCATCAGCAGCGTGCCGCTCTCCAGACCCGTGCGGTAGAGTCGGCGGCTTTGGTAAGGAATGACGCGGCTGCCGGCCAGCCCGCGCGACAGCGCCAGGCTGAGGCTGCGCTGCACATGCCCGAGCAGCGGACGGCGCATCGGCGCGCTGAAGTAGCCCGGCCAGGCCGCATACAGATCGACCACGGCAAAGGGTTGGCCGTCGGCGTCGAGCAAAGGGATGGCGACGTTGCTGCAGATACCCAGCGCTCGCGCCTCCTCGCGCCAGGGGGCGATGCGCGGGTCGGTGGCGTAGGAGACGACATGCTGCGGCTGCCCGCTGCGCCAGGCCAGGCCGGACGCGCTGGCGCCGATGGCCTGGTCGGCCTGCACACCCACCGGCTGCGCCTGGCCCTGCGCCACGCGTCGCACATAGGACTCGAAGCCGTCACCGCGCACCACCTCGAACTGCAGAAGGCCGTCAGCATCGGGCCGCCCCAGCGTGGTGGCCACCATGCCGTCGAGTTCGTGCAGGGCATCCAGCGCACCGGCGGCCAGATCCGGCGGCGCCAGTCCGTGCGCCAGCAAGTCGTCAAGCCGCGCCATGGTGTCGACCTGCTGCGCCTCGACCGCCTGATGCGCCACCACCTGATCGTGCAGGTCCTGCATCAGTCGCTGGCCCAGCACCAAGCGGGCAGCTTCGCGCGCCGAGACGTCCAGGGCTTGCGCGGTGCGTTGCAGGCCGCGCAGCATCAGATCCTGCAGCAACGCGGTCCCGCGCACCAGCCAGGCGACCGGCACCCCGGTCATCGCATGCAGGCGCCCGGCGTGCATGGAGGCCGCGCGCACCGCATCGGCACGGCTGCCCGGCTCAAGCAGCAGGTGCAGATGCTTGGCCTGGTGGCGCGCCAGCGCGGCGAAATCGTCCTCCCCGAACAGCGCCAGCAGATTCGCCGGACCTTCGAGCAGCCGCAATTGGGCATAAAAGGCATCCACCCAAGGCTCGACCTGCTCGAGCAGTGCCGGGGCCACGGACTGCAACCAGGCGTCGGCCTCGGGGCCGTAGGCGGCCGGCAGATCGGAACGCGTGGATGCGGTGGATGAGGGCATGGGCCGAATGATGAATGCGCACCGCGGCTGGCGTCAACGACTTTCCTCCGGAATCTCGCGTCAACTGCCGATGCCTGTGAGCGTGCAGTCGCCCCCAGTGCCCCGCTGCAGACTTGCAACACACGCTTACAACCTTCGCCGCCGGGCCTGTGCCGGGTGTCGGCAGCGTTCGGCTGCTGCCGTTATGCCCACCACACGCAAGGGCTCGGTGCGCTGCACGAGCCGCGCGCCGTATCTCTCGACCCAGGTCGCAACTGCGACGAAGCCAGCATCCGCCATGAAGCCCTCAAGTTCGTGCCGTTCCTTGCACCCCGCCGCCGCGCTCCTTGCCTTCGCCTTGCTCGCTGGCTGCGCGGCGCAGGCCCAGACGCAAGCGACCGCACAGCTCGCGGCGAGGCCAGAACCCCTGCAAGGCGCGGCTTCGGACACGCTCGATGCCGCGGCCCGGGCCCATCCGGTGGCTTTCCTCGACCGCACCGGCTGGGGTGCTGCGGCCGGACAACTCCAGATCCTGCAGCGCCTGGGCGCTGCGCGCTATCTCGAGGCGCAGTTGCGCCCCGATCCCGACCCGGCGCTGCCGCCCGCGCTGCAGGCCCAACTGGCCGCCTTGCCGGTGAACCGGCCGCTCACCGAACTCGTCCCGCCGCTGGCGCGCGCGCAGCGTGCGCTGTTCCTGCGCAAGCGCGCGGGCAGCGAGGACGCGACGCAAGCGCAGGCGCGGCTCCAGGCGATCCAGGCCGACAAAAACCGGCTCACCCAGCAGGCCATGGCGCAGCAACTGTGGCTGGCGGTGTATGCCCCGAACCAGTTGCAGCAGCGCCTCATCTGGTTCTGGCAGAACCACTTCAACGTCTTCCGCGGCGGCAACATCGGACCGATGATGGCCGACTACACCCAGCGCGTCATCGCTCCGCACGCGCTCGGACATTTCCGCGATCTGCTGCGAGCCACCCTGTTCTCGCCGCAGATGCTGCTGTACCTGAACAACGCGCAGAACGCGCGCGGCCATGTGAACGAGAACTACGCCCGCGAGGTGATGGAACTGCACACCCTGGGCGTGGGTTCCGGCTACACCCAGGCGGATGTGACCGACCTGGCGCGGGCCCTCACCGGCCTGGGCGTCGATCTGACGGACCAACCGGTGCGTGTGCGCCCCGCGCTGCGCGACGAACTCTGGCAGCGCGGCCTGGTGGTGTTCAACCCGGCGCGCCACGACCCCGATCCCAAGGTGGTTCTCGGCCATGTGCTGCAAGGACGCGGCTTGAGCGAGATCGACGAGGTCATCACGCTGTTGGCCGGCGCGCCGGCGACGGCGCGGCATGTGAGCTTCGAGTTGGCGCAATATTTCGTCGCCGACCATCCCGACCCGGCGATGCTGAACGCGATGGTGCGCACCTGGACGCAGACCGACGGTGACATCGCCGCCGTGCTGCGCACCATGTTCACCAGCCCGCAGTTCGCCGCCAGCCTGAGCGCGCCGCAGTTCAAGGACCCGATGCGCTACGTGGTGTCGGCGGTGCGCGCGAGCCTGAACGGCCGCGTCATCACCGACCCACAACCGCTCATCGGCATGCTTGACAGGCTGGGCGAGCCGCTCTACGGCCGGCAAACGCCCGACGGCTATCCGCTGAACAGCGGTGCCTGGGACAGCCCGGGACAACTGACCACGCGTTTCGAGGTGGCACGGCAGATGGGCTTCGGCGCGCCCGCGCTGTTCGGTCCGCCGCCGCCGTTCCTGCGTGCCGAAGCCCTGCCGCCGGGGCCGGGCGCCGACGGCAGCCTGGGCGCGATGCCGGCGATGGACGCGATGAACCCGGCGCCTGCCGCCGCGCCCGCAGCACGCGCGCACCTGCCGCCACCCGACCTCGCGCGCAGCGCCGTGTTCCTCGCCGCGGAACCGAACCTGAGCCGCGCCACGCTGCAGGCCCTGGCCCAGGCCGATCGGCCCGTGGACTGGAACGCGCTGTGGTTGTCCTCGCCCGAGTTCATGAACGATTGATGGCCTGCGCGCGCTGCCGATTCCACCCTTGCCACCCTTGCCACCCTTGCCGACCTGGTCGACGGCGCAGACCTCGCCACTCCCCGCCCTGCCGAACCGCACCTCTTGGAGATCACCATGCAACGCCGTCATGTCCTGCAAGCCACCGCCGCCGCGCTCGCCATGCCCATGTCCAGGCTGTGGGCCGCGCCCGCGCCGGGAGGCCCGAAGTTCATCCTGGTGTTCCTGCGCGGCGCCTACGACGCGACCAACATGCTCGTGCCTTACGCCAACGACTTTTATTACGACGCGCGCCCGCACATCGCCGTGCCCCGGCCCGCGGCGAACGGCTCGGCAGACGACCCGCAAGCCGCCGTCCGGCTCGATGCCGACTGGGCGCTGCACCCGGCCCTGCGCGCGTCCATGCTGCCGCTGTGGCAGGCCGGGCAGCTCGCGTTCGTGCCCTTCGCCGGCACGCGCGACATGACCCGCAGCCACTTCGAGACGCAGGATCACATCGAGCTCGGCCAGGGCTCGCGCACGCGCGACTTCAACGACGGCTTTCTCAACCGCCTGGTGCAGCAGCTCGGCGGGCGCGCCCAGCCCATGGCCTTCACCGCGCAACTGCCGCTGTCGCTGCGCGGGCCTGAGCGTGTGCCCAACATGGCCATGGGCCAGGTCGGCCGCAGCGGCATCGACCCGCGCCAGCAGGCTCTGCTCAAGCACATGTGGGGCAGCACCGAGCAAGGCACCGCGGTGCGCGAGGGCTTTGCCGTGCACGCCACGGTGATGCGCGACATGCAGGCGCAGGGCTGGGAGGCCGAGATGGTGGCCGCCAGCCGCGGCGCCATCAACCCGCGTGGCTTCGTCGCCGAGGCCACGCGGGTGGGCGGCTTGATGCGCGCCAGCTTCGACCTCGGCTTCATCGACGTCGGCGGCTGGGACACCCATGTGAACGAAGCCGACGCCAACGGCGCCCGGGGGCAACTGGCCGACAAGCTCGGCGCCCTCGGCCAGGGTCTGGCGGCCATGGCCCAGGCCATGGGTCCGGCCTGGCGCGACACCACCGTGGTGGTGCTGAGCGAGTTCGGCCGCACCTTCCGCGAAAACGGCAACCGCGGCACCGACCACGGCCACGGCACGGTGTACTGGGTGCTGGGCGGCGCGCTGCGCGGCGGGCGCATCGCCGGCGAGCAGGTGGCGCTGTCGCCGGCCACGCTCAACCAGAACCGCGACGAGCCGGTGCTCACCGAAGACCGCGCCCTGCTCGGCGGCCTGTTCGCGCGCCTGTGGGGGCTGAACGCGCGGCAACTGCAGGCGGTGTTCCCGGACTGCCAGCCCGTGGATCTGCGTCTGGTCTGAAGGCGGGGCAGGCGGCTCGCGCCGGCACGGATCGCGCAACAGCCCGGGCACGCTGCGCGGCAGCGCGCCGCTGCGGCCGCTTGTCTGCGCCAACGCAAAGCGGCCTCAAGCGGGCTTGCGTAAGCTTGCAGCACGCCAACCGGAGACCCTCATGGCCGAAGAAACCCAACCCAGCGTCACTCTGCGCCAGCAGCAGGCCTACCAGTTCGACATCAGCTTCAGCCCGGACATGCCGCATGTGCTGTCCGACGAGCCGGCTCCTCTGGGAGAGGATGCAGGCCCATCGCCGGCACATCTGTTGCTGGCGGCCGTGGGCAACTGCATGAGTTCCAGCCTGCATTTCGCCCTGACCAAGTTCAAGAACGACCCGGGCGGCATCACCACCACGGCACGCGGTGCGATTGGTCGCAACCCGGCCGGGCGGCTGCGCGTGCTGCACATCACGGTGGACATCCGTCTGGGCGCCGCAGCCGCCGGCCTCGACCATCTGGATCGCATCCTCGATCAGTTCGAGCAGTTCTGCACCGTGGGCGAAAGCGTGCGCCAGGGCATCCCCATCACCGTGTCGGTGTTCGACGGCAGCGGGCAGCAACTCAAATGAACAGGAACAATGGTGGCTCTGGCACCGCTCGCGCCGCGATCCCGGCCTGATCGGCACGCCACCCACTGACTCGACGACACGTCGACCGACCACGTCCCCACCATGCCCCATCCCGACCCCGCCGCATCCTCCGCATCCTCCGCATCCTCCGCATCCTCCGCATCCTCCGCATCCCCCGCATCCCCCGCAACGCCCACCACCGCACCCGCTCCGGCCTCCGGCTTTGGCGATGCTCGCGGCATGTGGGATGCCCGCTTCGCCCAGCCCGGACTGCTGTTCGGCGCCACGGCCAACGCCTTCCTGCAGCGTGAAGCGCAGCGCCTGGCCCCGCGCAGCCGCGTGCTCAGCGTGGCGGACGGCGAGGGGCGCAACTCCATCTGGCTGGCCGAACAGGGCCATGCCGTCACCGCTTTCGATCTCTCTCCGGTGGCCGTGGCCAAGGCCGGCGCCTGGGCGGCCGAGCGCGGCCAGAATCTCGACTTGCGCGTCGCCGGCGTGGACGACTGGGCCTGGACGCCGCAGGCCTTCGACGCCGTCGTCGCCATCTTCGTGCAGTTTGCCGACCCGGCCATGCGCGCCCGGCTGTTTGCCGGCATGTGGCAAACCCTCAAGCCCGGCGGGGTCTTGCTGCTGCAGGGTTACACGCCCAAGCAACTCGACTACCGCACCGGCGGCCCCGGCAAGCTGGAACACCTCTACACCACGCCCCTGCTGCACGAACTGTTGCCGCTGGCCGAGTGGCTGCTGCTGCAGGACTACGAAGACACCCTGGAAGAAGGCCCGGGCCACGCCGGGCGCTCGGCGCTGATCGGTGCCGTGGCCCGCAAGCCGGGCTGAGGCCCGTGCGCGCACGGGCCGTGCACCAGGGCCTCGCGCAGACCCTGCGCGGCGAACTCGAACCGTGTCTTCCTGCGACGATGCGCGTCGCGTGGCAAGGCCCTCTGCCGCTGACGCCGGGCCGCGCCAAGATGCCTTGACCCCGACGAGGGACGGCTGGGTGGGCAAGCCGACCCAGGGAACCCACTCAGAACGGTTACGTTTACCTTTTTCGCGTAAACAAGCCATTCCCCGAAGCATTGTCAGGATTTCTCCTCGCTGTCCAACTCTGTTCGTCAACAAGTGGTGGGTGTCTTCGATGTTTGTTTACATCGGAGAGGGGTGCAGGGGGGAGGCGGGGACTTATCCACAGGAGTGCGGAGTGTCATGCCTCCTCTGTGAGCACATTACGCGTTATTCCGCTTATGCGGTCTGGCGACTGGGAGCGCCCCGGCGAGAGTCGGATATATTGATTGTGCAGGCAATGATCCAATCAGTGGGGGTTGAATCGTGATCGATTCGGCAATGGATTTCCCAGGCAGCCCACACTGATCTTGGTCGTCTCATGGGTGGTTTGCCGTGTGCTGCGGTCGGTGACGACCATGGCCTTCTTGGCGACGCGACGGTCGGACGGGGAAAGAGAGACGGCCATGGCCATCAGATTGGAGCGCCAGAAGCTTTACGAAGAGGTTTGGTCGACGCCGTTCAAGCGATTGGCGGCGATCTATGGCGTGCCCGCCCCAACCTTGCGGGACGCCTGCATCGCGATGGACATTCCGTTGCCCCGCGCAGACCACTGGGCGAAGGCAGAATTCGGCAAGGCGTCACCTCGGTTGGCACTGCCTCCGACGACACACCCGCATTCGGTCGACGTTGACCAGGAAGCTGCGACAACCGGCGAATCCGCGGCCGAGCCGCGCCATCCCGATGCGGAGCCAACATCGAGCGCCACGACAGCGCTGCCTGCGTCCCATCCCGAAACCGTGCAGGCGACCGCCTCTGCTCCCGCGGCTGAACCGCCGCCGGAGCCGGAGCCGGAGATCAAGATCCACACGGGAATGGTGTGCGAGCTTCCCGAGGACCAGCAATGGCTGATTGATCGTTTCGTCGACGAACGCAGCGCAGGATTCCACATTGCCGTACCGGTCGCGCCCAAGCGCTGGCATCCTGCGGTTGCGCCGCTGCGTGAGTGGCTGGAAGACCGTCGCCGCGAATACCAAGCCGCCGTTCGTGAAAGGGATGCCTGGGAGCGGCGTCAGCAAAAGCGGCGGCACTCCCAGTCGCGACCTGAGTCGTTTAGCTCTTGGGAATTGACCATGAACTACCCAGTGCTTGGGGACACCCATCGTCCCCTCGTCGCGCGTATCTCCGTTGACACCTACGACCGCGCGCTGGCGATCCTGAACGCCCTTGCCTTTGCCGCAGATCGCCGTGGCTTTCAGGTCACCCTACGCGAAGAGCGTGAACGCCTGCGTTTCTCCCTCGAAGCAGCTCACCTGGATGTTCGTATCGCGGAGCGCCTGGATGAGGAACTGCGACCGAAACAATCCAGCTCGTCGGGGCGCACGGAGTCGGAGAAGGTGAAAGTCCCGACCGGTCAACTGCGCGTGTTTGTCGAACGCTGGGGAAATGGTGGCGTGTGCGTTGCCGAAGATCGCGGCGATCGACCGATCGAAGAACAACTCCATCGGATCTTCGAACACGCGTACCGCGCCGTGACCCAAGGTCGGCAATTAGAACGCGAGGCGCAGCGTCGTGCCCTCGCACAAGAACTTCGCCGCCAAGAGGCTGAAATACGCCGACTCCAACGCGAGGAAGAGGAAGGTCGACGCCGCGAAGAACAGGAGCGTCGCGACCACCTCATTCGGCAAGCCAACGACTGGGATCAGGCGGAACGCATCCGTGCCTACGTTGCCTACGTTGCCCACGTCGTCGTTCGTCGCGGCACCACGGACCGTCAGGAAGTGTCCCGATGGCGGCTTTGGGCCTTGGGAGTCGCCAACGACCTGGATCCGACAAACCGCGTTCTTGAGACAACGGGGCAAGATCCTGAGGCCGCTAAGCCGAGAGACTAATCTGATGGTGCGCGGCCAGAGCAGTCATGCGCCGCCTTCGACGGTGCCACGGCGTCAGACCGGCTGTGGTGGGTCGGCTCCGGCGGGAAATT
>JAJZDV010000153.1 GCA_021846025.1 Pseudomonadota bacterium | reverse complement strand
TCGGCGCTGCGTGCCCGCTCCACCACCTCGGCGTACTGCGCCGCATAGGCGGCGTTCTGGTAGGCGGTGAGGAACTCGACGCGGCGCTTCACCGCGTCGTCCAGCGAGGGCCGGCGCGCCAGGGTGATGACCTGTTCCGTGGTGGCCAGCGCGGCGAAGCCTTGCGGATCGTGCGCGGCGCGGCGGCCCCAGGCGAACGCGGCCTTGTTTTTCTCCACCTGCACGGCGTTGAGTTCGAAGGCGCGCAGCAGCGCCGCATGGCCCAGCGGAATCCAGCCCTTCTGCCAGGCGAAGCCCAGCAGCATGGGGTTGGCGTAGAGGGCGTCGCCGAGCAGGCGCAGCGAGGCGGCTTCGGCGTCGAAACCGGCCACCTGCCCGGCGCCGGCGGCCTGGGCGATGGTCTGGCTGCAGACCGCGTCGGGGAACTGCCAGTCGGGCTGGTGGACGAAGCTGGCGGTGGGCGCGCCGTGGGTGTTGAGCGCGACGAAGGTGCGGCCCTCGCGCACGCGGGAGAGGGTTTCGCGGTCGGCGGTGACGATGGGGTCGCAGCCGAGGATGAGCTCGGCCTCGGCCATGGCCACGCGGGTGGTGTGAATCTGCTCGGGCGTGTCGGCAATGAGCACATGGCTCCAGGTGGCGCCGCCTTTTTGCGCCAGGCCGGCAGCGTCTTGCGTGACGATGCCCTTGCCTTCGAGATGCGCCGCCACCCCCAGCAACTGGCCGATGGTGATGACTCCGGTGCCGCCCACGCCCGCCACCAGAATGCCGTAGCAGCCGCCGCCGGCGCGATCGGCCTTCACCGGGTCGGGGACGACGGGCTCGGGCAGCGGCGGCAGCGCGTCGAGGTTCGGCCCCTGCTTGGCCACGGGCTTGCGCAACTGCCCGCCTTCCACCGTGACGAAGCTGGGGCAGAAGCCCTTGAGGCAGGAAAAATCCTTGTTGCAGGTGCTCTGGTTGATGGCGCGCTTGCGGCCGAAGTCGGTTTCCAGCGGCTCCACCGACAGGCAGTTGCTCTGCTCCGAGCAGTCGCCGCAGCCCTCGCACACCAGCGGGTTGATGACCACGCGGCGGGCCGGGTCCACCATCTTGCCGCGCTTGCGCAGGCGGCGTTTTTCGGTGGCGCAGTACTGGTCGTAGAGGATGACCGTCACGCCCGGCACGTCGCGCAGCCGCAGTTGGACGGCGTCGAGCGCGTCGCGGTGGTGCACCGTCACGCCGGAGGCGAGGTCGCTGACCTGCTGGTACTTCTGCGGCTCGTCGGTGACGACGACGATCTCCCGCGCGCCCTCGGCCTGCAGCTCGCGGCTGATCTGCGCCACGCTCAGGCTGCCCTCCACCGGCTGGCCCCCGGTCATGGCCACGGCGCCGTTGTACAGAATCTTGTAGGTGATGTTGACCTTGGCCGAGATCGCCTGGCGGATGGCGAGCAGACCCGAGTGGTAGTAGGTGCCGTCGCCCAGATTGGCGAACACATGGCGGTCCTTGGTGAACGGTGCCTGCCCCACCCACGCCGCGCCTTCGCCGCCCATCTGGCTGAAGGTGGAGGTGCTGCGGTCCATCCACACCACCATGTAATGGCAGCCGATGCCGGCTAGGCCGCGCGAGCCTTCGGGCACGCGGGTGCTGGTGTTGTGCGGGCAGCCGGAGCAGAACCAGGGCGAGCGCTTCTCGCCCACGGGCATGGCGGCAAGCGCGCGCTCCTTGGCGTTGATCACGTCCACGCGCTGCTGCACGCGGCGCTGCACGTCGACCCCGGCTTCGCGCAGAATGCCCAGCCGTTCCAGCCGAGCCGCAATGGCGCGGGCGATGACCGCGGGGTTCAAGTCGCCCTTCGCCGTGAGCAGCCAGTTGGCGCCGGGGTTGGGCTGGCTCCATTCGCCCCCCGACTTGTCGCCTTCGCGTTCGTCGAACTTGCCGATCACGTTCGGGCGCACGTCTTCGCGCCAGTTGTACAGCTCTTCCTTGAGCTGGTATTCGATGACCTGGCGCTTTTCTTCGACCACCAGGATTTCCTGCAGCCCGGTGGCGAACTCGCGCGTGAGCTGCGCCTCCAGCGGCCACACCACGGCCACCTTGTGCAGGCGGATGCCGAGCCGGGCGCACGCGGCGTCGTCCAGCCCGAGGTCGGCCAGCGCCTGGCGCGTGTCGTTGTAGGCCTTGCCCGAGGCCATGATGCCCAGGCGCGCGTTGGGGCTGTCGATGACGGTGTGGTTCAGCCGGTTGGCGCGGATATAGGCCAGCGCGGCGTACCACTTCACGTCCATCAGCCGCGCTTCCTGCGACAGCGGATCGTCCGGCCAGCGGATGTGCACGCCGCCCTCGGGCATGACGAAGTCCTCGGGCAGCAGGATGCGCACCCGGTCGGCGGCAACGTCCACCGAGGCCGACGACTCGACCACTTCCTGGATGGTCTTCATCCCCGCCCAGACGCCGGAATAGCGGCTCATGGCAAAGGCATGCAGGCCCAGGTCGAGGATGTCCTGCACATGGCTGGGGAAGAACACCGGCAGGCCGCAGGCCTTGAAGATGTGGTCGCTCTGGTGCGCGGCGGTGGAGCTTTTCGCCACGTGGTCGTCACCCGCCACCGCAATCACGCCGCCGTGCCTGGCGGTGCCCGCCATGTTGGCGTGCTTGAAGACGTCGGAGCAGCGGTCCACACCCGGGCCCTTGCCGTACCAGATGCCGAAGACGCCGTCGAACTTGTTCTGCTCGGGATAGAGATCGAGCTGCTGCGTGCCCCACAAGGCGGTGGCGCCAAGCTCCTCGTTCACCCCCGGCTGGAACACGATGTTGTGGGCCGCCAGCAGTTGCCTGGCCTTCCACAGCGCCTGGTCGTAGCCGCCCAAGGGCGACCCGCGGTAGCCGGAAATGAACCCCGCGGTGTTGAGCCCGGCCAGGGCGTCGCGCTGGCGTTGCAGCAGCGGCAGCCGCACCAGGGCGTGAATGCCGCTCATGAAGGCGCGGCCGGATTCGAGGGTGTATTTGTCGTCGAGCGAAACCAGCTCGAGCGCCCGGCGGATGGATTCGGGCAAAGGTGCGTTCATGGCGCGTGTCTCCTGAGTGGCGGCCTGAGCAGGGTATGCGGCCGACCGGTGCAGCGCAAGCTGCGGTTGGTGTGTCTGGCCCTGGAGCGTGTTGAACCCCGGGCCGCCTCCGCGCCTTGTGGGCATGGGCTGATCATCAGCACGTCGATGCTAGTGCGGCCGCGCCGTGATGGCCATCACGCGCCGGAGTGCGCGGCGCCAGGCTTTGCTTGGGCACCCTCGGCGGGCCCAAGCGCCAGGCGTCAATCCAGCGCCAGCCGGATCAACTCGCACAGCTTCTTGGCCCAGGGCGCCACGCGCTCCGTGGGCACGTAGGCGTAGCCGAGGATGAGGCCTTGCTGCTGCGGCTCGCCGATGGAGTAACGCGACAGCGGCCGCACCGTCATGCCCTGCGCATCGGCGGCGCGTGCGATGGCTTCGTCGTCGACGCCGGGATCCTGGAACACCAGGCACAGATGCAGCCCCGAGTCCTGGCCGGAGATGCGCACGCGGTCGCTCAAGGCCTGCTGGATGTGCCGCGCCAGGATGTCGCGCCGCGTCTGGTAGGCCACGCGCAGGCGGCGGATGAGGGTGTTGAGGTGGCCCTCGGTGATGAAGTCGGTAAGCGCCGCCTGCAGCATGAGCTGGCCAGGCCGGTACAGGTCGTACAGCCCGGTGTTGAACGCCGGCACCAGGTCTTTGGGCACCACCAGATAGCCCAGGCGGATGCCCGGATACATGACCTTGGAGAAGGTGCCCGAGTACAGCACCTGGGCATGCTCGTCCAGGCCTTGCAGGCTGGCGTAGGGGCGGCCGGTGTAGCGGAATTCGCTGTCGTAGTCGTCCTCGAAAATCCAGCAGCGGCGGCGTGCGGCGAACTCCAGCAGGGCACGCCGCCGCGGCAGGCTCATGACGTGGCCGAGCGGGTACTGATGCGAGGGCGTGACGTAGATCAGCCGCGGGTTGCCCTGCCAGTCGGCGGCCGTCGGCGCAATGCCGTCGGCGTCCACGCCGATGGGCCGTAAGGTCAGACCGGCCGCCTGCAATGCGCGCCGCGCCCCCCAGTAACAGGGGTTCTCCACCCAGGCCTCGTCGCCGTGGTCGGTGAGCAGGCGTGCGGCGAGGTCGATGGATTGTTGCGTCCCCGAGGTGATGAGGACCTGCTCGGGCGTCACCCGCACCGAACGCGACAGCGTGAGGTACTGCGCAATGGCCACGCGCAGCGGCATGTAGCCGCCCTCCTGGCCGTAGTCCAGCAGGTCGCGGTCCAGGCTGCGCCAGTATTTGGCCTGCAGCTTCTGCCACAGCTGGATGGGGAATTCGGTGAACTCGATGGCCCCCGGGGCGAAGGGCTGCACCTCGAACTGCGCCGAACCCGAGCTGTGCGTCAACAGACTGCCGCGCTGCGACAGATCGCGCGGGTTGGTCTCGGCCTCGCGCGCCTGGCGGGCGAGGCTGGCGTTGGCCGGAGTCAACGGCCGCTGGTCGGGCAGCGTGTCCGACACATAGGTGCCGCTGCCTTGCTGCGCCTTGAGGTAACCCTCGGCGACGAGCTGGCCCACCGCCGACATGACGGTGTTGCGCGACAGGTCGAGGTCCCGCGACAGGTCGCGGGTGGATGGCAGTTGCGTGCCGGCGGTGAGCCGCCCGCCCAGGATGGTGCTGCGCAGGGTTTGGTACAGCCGACGGTTGAGCGGCGCGGCATGATGCGGGTTGTCGGCCCGGTGCAGCTCGGTCAGCAGCAGTTCGGCAAGATCGTAAGAACGCATGGGGCGAGGCGGTGCTGAAACGGGCGATGGCGCAAGCTTAAGTGGCCCCACCGAAAAAACCTAGGGCACCGAGAGCCATGAGGCCATTGATGGCCGCCAGGCCCACCCCGATCAAGGCCCGGAGTGGGGTTTCGTCGATTATCGTGAATGGGCGAACGATTACCAGCATCATCGACATGCTGGATTTGGATTCTGTCCATGGAGGATGTTCTCGAACGCCGTCGGCATGCCCCCGTCCAATCGAATCGCGCAGGGCTTTCAAGCCACGCCGGCCATGCACCAAGTCAGCGCTGTGCGGGGTTTGTCAGGCACCACGGCAGCTCCGGGCGATGCCTGGAACAACCCCCCGTAAAGTGTTACAGATGAAGGTGAAAATTACACCAGACCGTAATCGGGGATTCCTAGAATCGACGCATGGATTCCCCGACGTCCTGGCATTCGGAGCGCCCTTCGGACCATCACCGCGATGATTGACGCGAAGCCGGCGCGGCAGTCACGGCGCGCGGTTGGGACTTGCGGCTGCAGCAGGTGAGCAAGGTTTACGGCGCCGCCAATGTGGTGGACGACGTTTCGCTGCACATCATCGCCGGCGAAT
>JAJZDV010000152.1 GCA_021846025.1 Pseudomonadota bacterium | reverse complement strand
CGGAGTCCCCCCAAAATCCCTGCATCCATGCGGGGTTGGCACCAGGCAACAAACCCTCGTGCCGTGCTGAACCGGGCCGCGTCACCGCAAGGTACGCGGCCTTCTCATGAGGTCCCTGGCTGCGCTGCGGAATCAGCTTGCCGCGTAGAAAGCCTGTTTGGCCCGGTACATCTGCTGGTCAGCGGCGCGATGCGCCTGCTCCAGGGCCATGCCGGCGTAGGCGGTGGCGCGACCCACGGCGTAACTCAGGCGGGCACCGCTGTAGAACTGATTGTTGACGTCAGCCATGTGCAAAATGCGGCTATGCACCTGCTGCGCGGCGCGCTCGTCCTGGTAGGGCAACAACATGGCGAATTCGTCGCCGCCGATGCGCGCCACGACGTCATTCGTCCCGGCAGCCTTGAGCAGCACCTCGGCGGCGCGCCGCAGCAACTGGTCGCCGGCCTCATGGCCCTGGGCGTCGTTGATCGGCTTGAGACCATTCAGATCGAGCACCAGAACACTCACCGGCACCCGCTGTTCGGCCTGCAGGCGGTGCAGCGCATCTTCGTAAAACGCACGGTTCTTCAACCCCGTCAGCACGTCGTGCGTGCCCAGGTATTGCATGTAGCTCTCGGCCTTTTTGCGCGCCGTGATGTCGCTGATCGCGACCAGCACGCGTTGCCAGGTGTGCTCCGAACCCGGCATTGCCGTGCGGCGCAGCAGGATGTCGACCGGCTCGCCGTGCAGGGCATAGTTGATCCCCTCGTACTCGGCCGTGATCTTGCCGTCCCACAGGTCCACCAACTCGGTCTCGAAATGCCGCCGCGCCTCGTCACGGAAGACGCAGTGCAGGTTCTCGATCAACGCCGTCTTGCTCGCGGCACCGAACAGTTCCAGGGTCTGGCGATTCACATCCACCACGCGAATGCGCTGCATCGACTCGAGCACGACCTCGGGATGCTCCATCAAATGCCGGCGGATGTTGGTGATGCCTTGCGCGCGCAGGCCCTCCAGATAGTGGCGCAAGGCGCTGTAATCCTCCAGCCAGAGCGACACGGGCGAGTGCTCGAACAGGCCCTGGGCATGCAGTTCGGAAGCCGCCAGGCGCTCCATCGCCCGCTTGCGCTCGGTGATATCGGTGATGGAAATGAGCACGCGGCTCCAGTCGTGCTCATGTCCTGGCAGCAGGCTGCGTCGCAACAGCACCTGCACCGGCACGCCATCGAGCGCGTAGTTGATCCCCTCGATCTCGATGTCCACCTGGCCGTTCCACATGCGCTTGAGCTCGCAGGCGAAGTGCCGCGCCATGTCATCGCGAAACACCCGATGCAGGTTGGCGAGCAACTCGTCCTGGCTTTGGGCCTTGAACAGCTTGAGTGTGGTGGCATTCACCTCCACCACCACCATGCGTGCCATCGCCTGCCCAAGCACGTAGGGATGAGCCTCGAGATGAGCATCGAAATCCGTCACGCCCTGGTTGCGCAACGCGTCGAGCAGCGCGCGCACGGCGCTGTAGTCCTCGATCCACAACGACACCGGGGCGTTCTGAAACACATCGTGAAAGTTCATGACCATGCAGGCAGTGCGGTTCTGGCCGTCATTGTGCGTGAAGCATGCCAGGCTCAGCCCGACAACATTTCCGCGTACGGCTGCAGGCCCCTTCAGGCATGACCCGCATGCCAACGCTGGGGGTCAAAACTGCGCACAATGCAAACTCTTCGCAGTTCTACCGGAGCACCACCATGCCAGCCGCCAGTCCCGCTTTCGCAGCCCCCCCAACGACGAACGCCGAACTTGAAACCATCACCCTCGCCGGCGGCTGTTTCTGGTGCGTGGAGGCCGCGTTCAACGTGGTGGACGGTGTGCTCGAGGCCACCAGTGGCTATGCCCAGGGTCAGGTTCAACAACCAAGCTACGAGCAGGTTTGCGGCGGGCGCACGGGCCATGCGGAGGCAGTCCGCATCCGATTCGATCCCGCCAAGCTCAGCCTGGACGACATACTCGACCTGTTCTTCACCATCCACGATCCGACCACGCCCAACCGCCAGGGGGCCGATGTCGGCCCGCAATACCGCTCCGGCATTTACTTCGAGCAGCCCGAACACGAGACCAGGGTACGGGCCTACATCGCCCGACTCGCCGCCAGCGGACATGACGCTGCGGCGCCCATCGTCACCGAAGTCGAGCCGCTGCGTGTGTTCTGGCCCGCCGAGCCCTACCACCAGCGCTATTTCGAGCGCCATCCCGAGCAGGGCTATTGCCAGGCGGTGATTGCGCCCAAGATGCACAAGCTGCAGCATCGCTTCGCCGGCAAGCTGCGCGCTTGAGCCGGCGTTCCGAAACCAGGCCACGCCGGCGGCCTCCCGGCCGCTCGCATCGGGTTCTGCCTGGCTGAAGGGTGCTGGCGCCTTCAGCGCAGCGAGTGCAGGATGCTGCTCAATTCGGCGGCCGACGGGACGCCGGTGAGCGATGCGGCGCGGCCGTCGGCCTTGGTCCAGACCATCGCCGGCACGCCGAACAGCTTGTTGCTGCTGTAGACGGCCAGATTGCGCGCCAGTTCCTGCCGCACCTTCGGTGTGATCGTGCGGGCCGGCTCGATCCCGCCGCCGGGCTGGCCGTTGGCGGCAAAGTCGTAGTCGTTCTCGTTTTGATGAAACGCCTGCAGCGGGTCCTTGGCCTGCAAAATGGCCGCCGCCTTGGGCAGGCTGCTCAGGGTGAGCAGGCCCAGCGGAACCCAACGCAACTGCACATCATCCTTGCCGACATCGGCCCGCAGCATGCCGTACAGCTTGTGGCAGTAGGGGCAGTTGGGGTCGAAAAAAATGGTCAGCACCCGCTTGCCCTGGCCTTCGGCGATCCACGTGGTTGTGGAGATTTGCGCCAGCACGCCCTCTGCCTGGCGCACGTCTTGCGCCGCCGCCGGCACCAGGATCGCCGCCAGCGGCAACGACGCCAAGGCACGCAGCGTCAAGCGTCGATCAGGCCTGAAACGCGGATGGTGGTGCATGGCGGTCTCCCCTGCGGTGCGGGTGGTTGATGGCGCGAGCGCGTCTGCGGAGGATGTCGGGCGCGGTGATGCTGGCCATTGTCGCGCGTTGGACCTCGGGTGACCGCGATGCGGCGTGGCGCGTCAAGGCCGTTTCAAGGCGCCAGACGCTGGCGCTGCCACGTCCCGTCGCGCTGCATCCGGTAGGCCAGCCGGTCGTGCAGGCGCGAGCGGCGCCCCTGCCAGAATTCCCAGGCATCCGGCACCAGGCGATAGCCACCCCAGTGCGGCGGGCGTGGCGGATGCAGGCCGAACTTCAAGCCATACTCGGCAGCGCGCTTGACCAGCAGCTCGCGGCTGGGGATGACTTCGCTTTGCGGCGAAGCCCAGGCGCCAATGCGCGAGACCAGAGGCCGGCTGGCGAAGTAGGCATCGGCCTCCTCCGCGCCCCCCCGCTCCACCCGGCCCTCGATGCGCACCACCCGCTCCAGCTCCACCCAATGAAACTGCAACGCGGCAAAAGGCTGCGCCGCCAGCTCGCGCCCCTTGCGGCTGGCGTAGTTGGTGTACCAGACGAGGCCACGGGCATCGAACCCCTTGATCAGCACCACCCGGGTCGACGGCCGGCCATCCTCTCCGACCGTCGCCAGGGTCATGGCGTTGGGCTCGGGAACTTGCGCCTGCACGGCCTCGTGCAGCCAGCGCTCGAACAACTTGAACGGGTCGGCATCGGCTTGCCCTTCGTCCAGTTCGGCACGGGTGTAATCCTTGCGTAAATCGGCGAGTGTCTGCATGCGATGAGTATAGGGATGGCCTGATTGGGCGCGGCGGCGGCTGACGGCGACCACGCCGGCCCCAGGCCCATGACGGGATTGGGCCGGCCGGCGATGCCCGGCAGCCGCCAAACCTGGTGAAAACCCGGGATCGAGCGTTCGACCTGGATGGGGGAGCGCGTTCGTGGAAGAATGCGTGGCGCCCGTCATGCACCGGACCTCCCGGTGCATGACGCCCTCCCCGGCCACGCCCGATGCCATCCCCCACGACCGACGAACTCGCCGACCTGCACCGCCGCGTCGAGGCCCTGCGCCCCACGCTGCTGCGCCTGGCGCAACTGCAGTTGCGCAATCTGGCCTGGGCGGAAGATGCCGTGTCGGAGACCTTGCTGGCGGTGCTCGAAGGGGCGTCGGGCTTCAACGGGACATCCCAATTCAAGACCTGGGTGGTGGGCATCCTCAAGCACAAGGTGCTGGACCAGTTGCGCCTGCGCAAGCGCGAAGCTGCCTACGACACGGACGAGGAGGGCGAGGTCGTCGACGACCTCGTCTTCGCCCCGGACGGCCATTTCCGCACCATGCCGCAAACCTGGGAATCGCCCGACGACGCGCTGCAACAGCGCCAGTTCTTCGAGGTGCTCGAAGCCTGCATGGACACCCTTCCCGGGCAGATCGGCCGCGTGTTCCTGATGCGCGAATGGCTGGAACTCGACACCGACGCCATCTGTCAGGAATTGCGCACCTCCTCGACCAATGTGTGGACGATGCTGCACCGTGCCCGCATGCGGCTGCGCGAATGCCTGCAACTCAACTGGTTCGGGAATCCTGCCAAGTGAACTATCCGCTGCGCCGCACCTGCCGCGAAGTTGCTGCGCTCATCCTGGCGCGGGAAGACCGTACGCTCAACCCTGCCGAACGCCTGGCCGTGCGCATCCACTTTCTGGTGTGCAAGGCCTGCCCCAACTTCGCGCAGGAAGTGCGCACCATGCGGCAGGCCATGAAGGCATGGAACGCCTATTCCGAGCGCGACGATGGACCGTCGGCCTGAAGACGGTCTGAGTCTATCCACCCGTCCACCATGCACCCGATGCACGATCTGACCGCCTTTCCCATCACGGCCAAGTGGCCCGCGCGCCACCCGGAGCGGCTGCAGCTCTACAGCCTGCCCACGCCCAACGGGGTGAAGATCTCGATCTTCCTCGAAGAAACCGGCCTGCCCTACGAGGCGCATCGGGTCGACTTCGCCACGGACGACCAGCATTCAGCCGCCTTTCTGTCGCTGAACCCGAACAACAAGATCCCCGCCATCCTCGACCCGAACGGGCCGAGCGGCCGGCCGCTGGCGCTCTGGGAATCGGGTGCCATCCTCAACTATCTGGCGGAAAAGACCGGATGGGGCCTGCCGCAGGACGCGGCGATGCGCCATGAAACGCTGCAATGGCTGATGTTCCAGATGGGCGGCATCGGCCCGATGTTCGGGCAGGTGGGCTTCTTCCACAAGTTCGCCGGGAAGGACTATGCCGACAAGCGTCCGCGTGATCGTTACGTCGACGAGTCCAGGCGGCTGCTCAAGGTCCTGGAGCAACGCCTGGCTGGCCGCGACTGGCTGATGGGCGACGACTACACCATCGCCGACATCGCCACCTGGCCGTGGGTGCGCAATCTCATCGGCTTTTACG
>JAJZDV010000014.1 GCA_021846025.1 Pseudomonadota bacterium | reverse complement strand
TCAGGCGAGTGCCCGCCAGAGCCTGATCACGTCGCCGATACACTGACCTGCATCCAAATCGGATCGACGCGCCGCGCGCCGACGATCTCAGCTGTCTCCAGGCTCATACCTCATTTGGAAAAGACTATGCTGCTTTGCAATCCCGGTCATAGGGCTTCGCTATCTGCAAGCCTCAAGGCAGGCGCAGCGGCGAAGGAGCGTCACCGGAGGCTGGTCATGGCATGCGATCGCCTCGGGACCGGTTCCCACGACTGGTTTTAAGATCTGCGCTCAGTCCAGCCCGCAGTCGCCATGACAACTTTCGCAGCCGAATCCGGCATCGACACCTCAGCACCATCCCGACCGTCGCAGACCCTGGCCTTCATCGGTCTGGGGGCGATGGGCTGGGCCATGTGCGGGCACTTGCAGCGCGCCGGCCATGCCCTGCGCGTGCACGCGCGCGATGCGGCCAAGCGCGAACGCGCCGCGCAGGCCGGCATGGTCGTGTGCGATTCCCCCGCCGAAGCGGCGCAGGGCGCGGCCTGCATCTTCTGCAACGTCACCGCCACGGCCGATGTGGAGCAGGTGCTCATCGGGCCCCGAGGGGCCATGCAGGGTGCTCAACCAGGCGCCGTCTGCATCGACCACAGCACCATCGCCCCGGCAGGCGCTCGGCGCATCGGCGCGGTGCTGGCCGAGCGGGACGTCGGTTTTCTCGACGCGCCCGTGTCGGGCGGCGAGAAAGGCGCGATCGAGGCCAGCCTGTCCATCATGGTCGGTGGCGAGGCAGCCACCTTCGCTCGCGCCTTGCCGCTGCTGCGCCTGCTCGGCCGCACCATCACCCATGTCGGCCCGGTGGGCAGCGGGCAGGTGACGAAGTTGTGCAACCAGATCGTGCAGGTCATCAACATCGAAGGCATCGCCGAGGCCCTGCGTTTCGCCCAGGCCGAGGGCGTCGACCTGCAGCGCGTGCTCGCCGCCATCTCCGCCGGCATGGCCGGCAGCCGCATGCTGGATTCGATGGGCCCGAAAATGGTCGCGCACGATTTTGTCCCCGGCATTCAGGCCCGGCTCCACGCCAAGGACTTCGGCCTGGCGGCCACTGTTGCGCAAGACGCAGGCCTTCATCTCCCGGCTTTGCAAGTGGTGCGCCAGCAACTGGAGCAACTGATGGCGCTGGGCCTGGGGCAGGACGACACCAGCTCGCTGCTGCGCTTGCTGGAGCGCCGCAGCGACACAGATGGTTGCCTGCGCGAACATGGCGCCACTTGAACCAGGGGGACTGCGGGGCATCGAAAGCGTGTCCAATCCAGGAAGGGGCAACGCGTAGCATGCAAGCCCATCGACAGATGTTGGGCAGCGCCCTGAACGACAACGACAGCACGAGGACAACATGCACAAAGGTCTGGTTTGGGTTTGCATCGTGACGGCTGGTTTGCTGGCTGGATGCGGGGGTGGTGGTGGGGGCGGGAACGCAGGTTCGTCTGTTACGCCAGGCCCGGCTTCTGGCGGATCCGTTCTGTCAATGACCGGAACAGTCAGTAACGGTTCCACCCCGGTGCCTAACAACACAGAAGTCACTGCGACCGACCCTTCGTCTGCAGTAGTCTGCGCAGTTGCCTACACCGATGGCAATGGAAATTATGTGCTGCCCACATCGGGCTTGTCGACAACAACGGGCTGTACGAACCCGCCAAGCGTAGTTATGACGGCGCCGACCATCATGAATGCAGCGGGCTCAGTTGCAACAAACACTTGTATCGTTGGACCAACTCCATGCAATTTGTCTCCAACCACGACTGAGCAAATCCATCCCTTTGTAGGTACCTGGCACGCCACATACACGGGGAGCTCGTCAGGGAATTGCACCATCAGCGTGCTTTCAACCGGAGCAATACAGCAAGCCTCTTGCACACAAACTCTACCGACTTCACAGCCGTTCACCTTGAGCGGTGTACTTCAAACCAACGCCAGTACTCCAAACAACGGAACGTTTTCCGGAAACGCGCAGACAGGCGCGGCATACAACGGCACGTTCGTGCTGAGTGGTGGGGGCGGCGCGGTGAATAACGGCACATGGTCAAACAAAACGACTAACCCACCAACCAGCGGTACCTGGAACGCAACCTTTCCCTAATCTGGCGGTTTTGAGTGCCCTGGGGCCGTACTGTGTCCAGCCTGTACCTGCGCTGCCCTGGGATGTGACAAGGCCCGCGACCAAGCGGGCCTTGTCACATCTGCTGCGCGGAATAACAGATGGCTGTTGCGATCAAGCCGCCAGCAATTGCCTCAGCACATACGGCAGGATGCCGCCGTGGTGGTAGTAGTCCACCTCGATGGGGGTGTCGATGCGCAGCTTGACCTTCACCCGCTGGTCCGGCTGGCCGGGGCGATGCACCACCAGGGTGGCATCTTGCTGCGGCTTGATGTTGTCGCCGAGCAGGACGTCGAAGGTCTCGCTGCCGGTGATGCCCAGGCTCTGCCAGGAATCGTCGCCCAGGAACTGCAGCGGCAGCACGCCCATGCCGATGAGGTTGGAGCGGTGGATGCGCTCGAAGCTGCGCGCCACCACGGCCTTCACCCCCAGCAGTTGCGTGCCTTTGGCGGCCCAGTCGCGGCTGGAGCCGGTGCCGTATTCCTCGCCGGCCAGAATGACGGTGGGCGTGCCTTCGCGGATGTAGCGCATGGCGGCGTCGTAGATGAAGGTCTTTTCGCCGGAGGGCTGGATGAGGGTCACGCCGCCTTCCTCGCGCGAGCCGTCGGCCGCAGGCGGAATCATCAGGTTCTTGATGCGCACGTTGGCGAAGGTGCCGCGCATCATCACCTCGTGGTTGCCGCGGCGTGAGCCGTAGGAGTTGAAATCGGCCTTGATGACGCCGTGCTCCTGCAGCCATTTGCCGGCGGGTGAGGTGTCCTTGATCGAGCCGGCGGGGGAGATGTGGTCGGTGGTGATGGAGTCGCCGAACAGCGCCAGGGCGCGCGCGCCTTGCACGCTGGAGGGGGCTGCGGCTGGCATCATGCCGAAGCCTTCGAAGAACGGCGGTTCGGCGATGTAGGTGCTGTCGGGCCAGTTGTAGACCTGCCCGGCGGACTTGGCGATCTGGTTCCACAGCTTGCCGGGCTTCTCGTCCACCAGGGCGTAGTTGGCCTTGTAGGCCTTGGGGTCGAGCGCCACCTTGAGCAGCTTGTCGACCTCGGCCGTGGTTGGCCAGATGTCACCCAGGTACACCGGCTTGCCGCCTTTGCCGGTACCCAAGGGCTCCGTCATCAGGTCGCGGCTCACGGTGCCGGCGATGGCGTAGGCCACCACCAGGGGCGGGGAGGCGAGGAAGTTGGCCTTGATGTTGGGGTGGATGCGCGCCTCGAAGTTGCGATTGCCCGAGAGCACCGCGGCGCACACCAGATTGTTGGCGGTGATGGCGGCCTCGATGTCCGGGGCCAGAGGGCCGGCGTTGCCGATGCAGGTGGTGCAGCCGTAGCCGGCCAGATAGAAGCCCAGCTTTTCGAGGTAAGGCAAAAGACCCGCGCGTTCCAGGTATTCGGTGACGACGCGCGAGCCCGGGGCCAGCGAGGTCTTGATGTGCTTCTTCACCTTCAGGCCGCGTTCCACCGCCTTCTTTGCCAGCAGGCCGGCCGCCAGCAGCACGCTGGGGTTGGAGGTGTTGGTGCAGGAGGTGATGGCGGCGATGAGCACGTCGCCGTCGTGCAGTTTGGTGCCTTCGGTGGTCGTGGTCGCTTGGCTCAAGCGTGCCGCCGGCTGGCTGAAGCCGCCCTGGTCCATGGGTGCGGAGAACAACTGGGCGTAGGTGGATTTCACCGCGCCGAGTTCGATGCGGTCCTGCGGGCGCTTCGGTCCCGCCAGGGAGGGGGCGACACTGGCGAGGTCGAGCGAGAGCGTGGTGGAGTAGTCGATCTGCCCGGCCTTGGGCACGCCGTACAGCTTTTGTGCCTTGAAGTAGGCTTCCAGCGCTTCGAGCTCGCTCTTGCTGCGGCCGGTACCCTTGAAGTAGGACAGGGTCTTGTCATCCACCGGGAAAAAGCCCAGGGTGGCGCCGTACTCCGGGGCCATGTTGGCAATGGTGGCGCGGTCGGGAACGCTCAAGGACTCGGTGCCTTCGCCGAAGAATTCGACGAACTTGCCCACCACCTTGGCACGGCGCAACATCTCGGTGACGGTGAGCACCAGGTCGGTGGCGGTGACGCCGCCGCGCAAAGCCCCCTTGAGCTCGACGCCCACCACGTCGGGTGTGAGGAAATACACCGGCTGGCCGAGCATGCCGGCCTCGGCCTCGATGCCGCCCACGCCCCAGCCGACCACGCCCACGCCGTTGATCATGGTGGTGTGGCTGTCGGTGCCCACCAGGGTGTCGGGGTAGTAGACATCGCCCTTGCCCTTGTGCACGCCGCGCGCCAGGTATTCGAGGTTGATCTGGTGGACGATGCCGAAGCCCGGAGGCACGACGCCGAAGGTGTCGAACGCCTGCATGCCCCACTTCATGAACTGGTAGCGCTCGCGGTTGCGCTGGAACTCCAGCTTCATGTTCAGGTCCAGCGCCTTGCCATTGCCGTAATGGTCGATCATCACCGAGTGGTCGACGACGAGATCGACCGGCACCAGCGGTTCGATCGCCTTGGGGCTCTTGCCCATGGCCGCGGCCACACTGCGCATGGCGGCCAGATCGGCCAGCAGCGGCACACCGGTGAAGTCCTGCAGCACCACGCGGGCCACGACGAAGGGGATTTCATCGGTGCGCTGCACGCTGGGTTTCCAACAGGCGAGCTGTTTCACATGTTCGGGCCCGACACGCTTGCCGTCGCAGTTGCGCAGCACCGACTCCAGCACGATACGGACCGAGACCGGCAGGCGCGAGACGTCCACGCCCAACGCCTTGCCCAGTGCCGGAATGGAGTAGAACCTGCCAGCCTTGCCGCTGGCGGTCTTGAAGGTTTTGAGCGTGCTGGCGAAAGCATGCTTCGGGGCTTTCGCAGTGCTGGGGGTCTTGGTGGTTTTGGTCGCGGTGGCCATGGCGAACTCCGGTGGGTTTGGTGTGAGGCGGGTGGTCGGTGAAGATCGCGCCGGTACGGCGCGAGGTGAGGCGAATCAGGGCGAATGAGGACCATCAGGGTGAATGCAAGGGCGGCTGCGCGCGCCGCAGTCGCGCGGTGCCGCGGCGGTCCATTCAGTCGGGGCAGTACAAGTCCACATAGCGGTGCACCGGCATGGCCGCGAGGCGGGCCGTGTCGAGCGATGCATGCACGATCCGTTCCTGCTGTTTCGCGGCGAAACGGCGCGCCAGATTGGTGCGGAATTTGGCTTCCAGCAGAGGAATGCCGTCGGTGCGGCGGCGCTTGTGGCCAATGGGGTATTCCACCGCGACTTCGGGCAGCACCGTGCCGTCGTTCATCGTCACGGTCAACGCGTTGGCGATGGAGCGCTTGTCGGGGGCGTGGTAGTCGCGGGTGTAGTGCGGGTCTTCGACGCAACGGATCTTGTCGCGCAGGGCGTCGATGCGGGGGTCGGCCGCCACGCCGTCTTCGTAATCGGACGCGGTGAGCCGGCCGAACAGCAGCGGCACGGCCACCATGTACTGGATGCAATGGTCGCGGTCGGCCGGGTTGTTCAGCGGGCCTTGCTTGTCGATGATGCGAATGCAGGCTTCGTGGGTGCGGATGGTGATGGACGCAATGTCCTCGGCGCGCTGGCCCGTGGCCTCGAGTTGCCGGTGCAGGGTCATCGCCGCTTCCACCGCGGTCTGGCTGTGGAATTCGGCGGGGAAGCTGATCTTGAACAGCACGTTTTCCATCACGTAGCTGCCGTAGGGGCGCTGGAACTTGAACGGCTGGCCGCGGAAGCTGACGTCGTAAAAGCCCCAGGTCCTGGCACTGAGGACCGAGGGATAGCCCATCTCGCCCGTCTTGGCGATGAGGGCCAGACGCACGCCGCGGCTGGTGGCGTCGCCCGCCGCCCAGCTCTTGCGGCTGCCGGTGTTGGGGGCATGGCGGTAGGTGCGCAGGGACTGGCCGTCCACCCAAGCCAGCGACACCGCGTTGATGATCTCGTCGCGCGTCAGGCCGAGCAGACGCGCCACCACGGCGGTGGTGGCCACCTTGACCAGCACCACATGGTCGAGCCCCACCTTGTTGAAGCTGTTTTCCAGCGCGATCACACCCTGGATTTCATGCGCCTGGATCATGCCGTTGAGCACGTCGCGCATGGTGAGCGGCGCCTGCCCCTGCGCCACGGCGTTGCGGCTCAGCCAGTCGGCCACGGCGAGGATGCCGCCGAGGTTGTCGGACGGGTGACCCCATTCCGCCGCCAGCCAGGTGTCGTTGAAGTCCAGCCAGCGGATCATCGCGCCGATGTTGAAGGCTGCCTGGATCGGGTCGAGTTGGTAAGGCGTGCCCGGCACCCTGGCGCCATGAGGCACCACGGTGCCGGGCACCACCGGCCCGAGCAGCTTGGTGCACGCCGGGTAGTCCAGCGCCTCCAGCCCGCAACCCAGGGTGTCGATCAGGCAGAGCCGTGCGGTTTCAAAGGCCACGCCGTCGAAGCGGCTCTGGTCGAGAACATAGTCGGCAATGTCGGCGAGGACCTGATCGGGGGCTGGACGGGTGTTGGAGATGGCGGCGGACATGGAGTGGAGCGGAGGTGAGCGTGGCGTTACTGGCTGGCGACGATGGGGTTGCAGTCGTCAGCCAGGCGGGTCATGTTCTTCTTGTCGAAGAGCATGCTTTTGGCGGGGATCTGAATCATCACCAGACCGGCCTTGGCGTCGTCGAAGTGGTAGGCACCGGTGGTGGTGGGTTTGCGCGCGAGCAGGTAACGCCGCCCTTTCCAGGTGACCAGGATGGACTGGTTGTTCGTCCCTTCCTGCTTGATGTCCATGAACTCGTGCGAACCGCATTCCATGCGGCCCCACTTCATTTGGTAGATGGGGTTCACGGCTTGGTGCGCGGCTTCGGTGGCCGCGACCTGCTGCGCCGGCGTGGGGGGGGCGTTGCTGCTGCCCAGCAGCGGTTTGGCTTCGGCTTCGGCAACTTCCGTGGCCGCAGCCTTGGAAGAGATGTTGTGCGCCTTGGTGGCTTTCACCACAGGGTGCGACACCGGCTCGGCCGCCTGGGTGGCGAGCAGGGACGATGCTCCGGCCAGGCAGATGCCACTGAGCCAGGGGGTCAGGCGGGATACGAACGATGCGTGGGGCATGATGAGGTCTCCGAATCGCAGAAAAGCCGCGTTCGGCAGACTCAGGGGCGCTGCGCCAGCGGCACGAATGACAGGTCGTCGGGACCAGTGTAATTCGCACTAGGGCGGATGATTTTGTTGTCCACCCGCTGTTCAATGACGTGTGCGCTCCAGCCACTGGTGCGGGAAATCACGAATAGCGGCGTGAACATGGCCGTGGGTACGCCCATGAGCGAATAGCTCACGGCGCTGAACCAATCGAGGTTGGGGAACATGTTCTTTTCGCGCCGCATGACGGCTTCCAGCCGCTCGGCAATGGCGAACAGCTTCATGTCGTCCGCAGCCACGCTCAGCCGTTGGGCAACGTTCTTGATCACTTCGTTGCGCGGGTCGGCAATGGTGTAGACAGGGTGGCCGAAGCCGATGACGACTTCCTTGGCCGCCACGCGTCGCACGATGTCGGCCTCGGCGTCATCCGGGTTGTCGTAGCGGTTCTGGGTGTCGAACGCAGCTTCGTTGGCGCCGCCATGCTTGGGGCCGCGCAATGCGCCGATGGCGCCGGCGATGCAGGAGTGAAAGTCGCTGCCGGTACCGGCAATGACGCGCGCGGTGAAGGTGGAGGCGTTGAACTCGTGTTCGGCATACAGGTTGAGGGAGGTGTGCATCGCCCGCACCCAGGGCTCCGATGCCGGTTCGCCGTGCAGGAGGTGCAGAAAATGGCCGGCGATGGAGTCGTCGTCGGTTTCCACCTCGATGCGTCGTCCGTTGTGGCTGTAGTGGTACCAGAGCAGGAGCATGGAGCCGAGGCTGGCCATGAGACGGTCGGCGATGTCGCGCGCGCCGGGAATGCTGTGGTCGTCCTTCTCTGGCAGCACGCAGCCCAGAGCCGACACGCCGCTGCGCATCACGTCCATCGGGTGGCTCGAGGCCGGCAGCGCTTCCAGCACCGTGCGCACCTGCATGGGCACGCCCCGCAAGGCGCGCAGCTTGGTCTTGTAGGCCGCCAGTTCGGCCTTGTTGGGCAGTTTGCCGTGCACCAGCAAGTGGGCGATTTCCTCGAATTCACAGACGTCGGCCATGTCGAGGATGTCGTAGCCGCGGTAATGCAGATCGTTGCCGGTACGCCCGACGGTGCACAGCGCCGTGTTGCCGGCGACGACGCCGGAGAGGGCCACCGACTTTTTCGGCTTGGGAACCGTCGACGGTGTGGCGGCTGTTGCCTGGACTTCGCTCATGCTGGTCTCCTGCGTGGATGGCGGCTGCGGTTTCGATGCCCCGGTGCGTTCGGATTTGCGTGCCAGGTCGGTTCAGCCGGATTGTTTGCCGTGCTGGAACAAGGCATCCAGCCGCTGTTCGTAGGCGTGGTAGCCGATGACGTCGTACAACTCGGCGCGGGTCTGCATCTGTCCTACCACGGCTTGCTGCGTGCCGTCGCGGCGGATGGCGCCATAAACGGTTTCGGCCGCCTTGTTCATCGCCCGGAAAGCCGACAACGGGTAGAGCGCCAGACGGACGCCCGCGCTGCGCAACGCGTCGGTGCCGAACAGCGGCGTGGCGCCGAACTCGGTGATGTTGGCCAGCACCGGCACCTTCACCGCGTCGGCGAAGCGCCGGTACTGGGCGAGTTCGGTCATGGCTTCGGGGAAGATCATGTCGGCGCCGGCCTCGACACAGGCCACGGCACGCTCGATCGCCGCGTCCAGTCCGGCCACCGCCAGCGCATCGGTGCGGGCCATGACGACGAAGGCCTCGTCGGTGCGCGCGTCCACCGCAGCTTTGACGCGATCGGCCATTTCCGAGGTGCTGACGATTTCCTTGCCCGGACGGTGGCCGCAGCGCTTGGCGCCGACCTGGTCTTCGATGTGCATGCCGGCAGCGCCGAACTTGATCAGGCTTTGCACCGTGCGGGCGATGTTGAAGGCGCTGGGCCCAAAGCCCGTGTCCACGTCCACCAGCAGCGGCAAGTCGCAGACATCGGTGATGCGGCGCACGTCGATGAGCACGTCGTCCAGCGTGTTGATGCCCAGATCGGGCATGCCCAGCGAGCCCGCCGCGACGCCGCCGCCCGAAAGATAGACGGCACGAAACCCGGCGCGCTGCGCCAACAAGGCATGCTGGGCACAGGTCGCGCCAACCACCTGGAGCGGGTTTTCCTCCCCCACGGCCTGACGCAGGCGCTGCCCGGGGCTGGTGGTCTTGTGGTTGCTGCTGAGGCTCGGCATGGTGTCTCCCGACCGGTTGGATGCAGGCTTTACAGCAGATGCTTCACGCCATCTCGTTCTTCCATCAACTCGGCCAGCGTCTTGTCGATGCAGGTTTGCGAGAAGGTGTCGATGGGCAGTCCCGCCACACGGGTGTAGCTGCCGGGGGTGCAGGTCACGGGCACGCCGAACATAGTGTCTTCGGGAATGCCGTAGGAGCCGTCGGACGCAAGGCCCATGGTCACCCAGCGCCCATTCGTACCGAGGAACCAGTCGTGCATGTGGTCGATGGCGGCGTTCGCCGCCGACGCCGCGGAACTCAGGCCGCGGGCCTCGATGATGGCGCCACCGCGCTTGCCCACGGTGGGCAGGAACACATTGCGGTTCCAGTCGTCGTCGGCAATCATGTCCTTCACCGAGCGGCCGTCGATCGTGGCGAAGCGGTAGTCGGCATACATGGTGGGGGAGTGGTTGCCCCAGACGCAGAACTTCTCGATCGAGGCCACCGGCTTGCCCAGCTTGGCGGCGATTTGCGACAGGCCGCGGTTATGGTCCAGGCGCAGCATGGCGGTGAAGTTCTGCTTCGGCAGATCGGGGGCCGACTTCATGGCGATGTAGGCGTTGGTGTTGGCCGGATTGCCCACCACCAGCACGCGCACGTCGCGCTTGGCCGCGGCGTTCAGCGCCTTGCCTTGGGCGGTGAAGATCTGTGCATTGGCCGAAAGCAGGTCGCGCCGCTCCATGCCGGGGCCGCGTGGGCGTGCGCCCACCAGCAGGGCGGCGTCGATGTCCTTGAACGCGGTGTTCGGGTCGCCGTGGGCGCTCATGCCGGCCAGCAGCGGAAAGGCGCAATCCTCCAGTTCCATCATCACGCCCTTGAGCGCTTTCTGAGCCTTTTCATCGGGAATTTCCAGCAGTTGCAGGATCACGGGCTGATCGTTGCCGAGCATTTCGCCCGAGGCGATGCGAAACAGCAGGGCGTAGCCGATCTGGCCGGCGGCGCCGGTGACGGCGACGCGCATGGGGGCTTTGGACATGGTGGACTCCGGTGAGATGCGGAACTGAACTGTTGCGGCCAATGGCCGCAGAGTGTGATGCAAGCAAGCCTGGCGCTGGCCGTGCTTGATGCGGCCTTCCGTGCTTGATGCGACCTTCATTAGACAGGCTGATGATGCGGTGCATCAAGAAGTTTAGGTGCCCGGCAGGAGGGCGTCAACAAACATCTGTCATATATAAGACATCTATTAGGTCATGGTGGACAAGGCTGAGGCCGTGTGCTGCAATGCAGCGCATGGCCACCACGACCCATTCCGGCACTGTCTCCGCAGCAACGGGGACCGCAGGCGTCAGTCCCGTCTTCAGCCCGCTGTATCAGCAGATCAAGGCGCTGCTCACCCGCAGTCTGCAAAGTGGCGAATGGAAGCCCGGAGAACTGATCCCGAGCGAGGCTGAACTGGCTCTGCGCTTCGGTGTCAGCCAGGGCACGGTGCGCAAGGCGATCGACGAACTCGCCGCCGAGAACCTGCTGCTGCGCCGCCAGGGGCGTGGCACCTTTGTCTCCACCCACCACGAAGAACAGGTCAAGTTTCGATTCTTGCGCATGGTGCCCGAGGGCGAGTCCGACCAGGCGTTGCGCATGCAACGGCAATTTCTCGAATGCCATCGCATGCGCGCAGCGGCGGATGTGGCCCGACTGCTGGCCATCAAACCCGGGGACATGGTGCTGGAGATTCGTCGCATCCTGCACATCGGCGGCGAGCCTCTGGTCTACGAAGACATTTATTTGCAGGGAGCTCCGTTCCGTGGCCTGACCGCCGAGAGGCTGGAGCGTTACGAGGGACCGCTGTACGCCTTGTTCGAATCCGAGTTCGGCACGCGCATGGTGCGGGCGGAGGAAAAAATCCGTGCCGTGAACGCCGGCCCGCAAGAGGCCACGCTGCTCAAGGTTCCGGTGGGACAAGCCTTGCTCTCGGTCGAGCGCCTCGCCTTCAGCTACGGCGACCAACCTGCAGAACTGCGCCGAGGGCTGTATTCCACAGCGCATCACCATTACCGTAACGCGCTGAATTGAGCCGGCAAACAGGCGCAAAAAACCAGGGCTATTGCGGCGCAATAAACTCGCAGTCCATCAGGTAGAGGGCCAACAACCATGCCAACCGTTCCCACACGCAAACGACCCGAATTCCGCAACATCCATCTTTCTCAGATTGCCAGCTACAGACTGCCGCTGGCTGGTCTGGTGTCCATCCTGCACCGTGTCAGCGGTGCGGTGATGTTTTTCCTGCTCCCCTTCACGCTCTGGATGCTCGACACCAGCCTGCGCTCCGAGCCAAGCTATGCGCAACTTGCCCGGTTTCTCGGTTCGTGGCCAGTCAAGCTGTTGTTGCTGGTCCTGTTCTGGGCCTTGGCCCACCACCTGGCCGCCGGCGTGAGGCACCTGGTGATGGACGCATTCCAGACCGTGAGCAAGGAGCAGGGGCGCAAACTGGCCGTGGCCACTTTTGCCGTCTCGTTGCTGGCGACCGCGGCTTTCGCGGCACATCTGCTTGTGGGGGCATGACATGAGCGTGCAACGCCGCGGCCCGAAGGCGGGTTCAGCCGCCCCAGACGAGAGGCGCCTTGCGCCAAGGGGGTTCCAATGAGTTCGACGAACTACGGCGCTCACCGCCTGGTGGTGGGTGCGCATTACGGGTTTCGTGACTGGCTGGCGCAGCGCGTCACGGCGGTCGTGCTGGCGGTCTACACCCTGGTGTTGCTGGGGTATTTCCTCTGGCCGGGGCCGCTGACCTATGCGCGCTGGCAGGCGCTGTATGCCGCGCAGTGGATGAAGTTGCTGAGTTTCGTCGCCGTGATCGCCCTGACGTACCACGTCTGGGTGGGCGTGCGCGACATCTGGATGGACTACGTCAAGTCCGTCTCGTTACGCCTGTCGCTGCAGGTGCTCACCATCGTCTGGCTGGTGGCTTGTGCCGGCTGGGCCGTGCAAGTGTTGTGGAGGACTTGAGCATGGCGGTCAACAAACGCAAATTCGATGTGGTCATCGTTGGCGCTGGCGGCTCGGGGCTACGCTGCGCGCTGCAACTCGCGCGTGCCGGGCACGATGTGGCGGTGCTGTCCAAAGTGTTTCCCACGCGCTCGCACACCGTGGCGGCGCAGGGGGGGATCAGTGCCTCGCTCGGCAACATGAGTGAAGACCACTGGTACTGGCACATGTTCGACACGGTGAAGGGGTCGGATTATCTCGGCGACCAGGACGCCATCGAGTTCATGTGCCGTGAAGCGCCCAGTGCGGTGTACGAACTGGAGCACATGGGCATGCCGTTCGACCGCAATCCCGACGGCACCATCTACCAGCGCCCTTTCGGCGGCCACACCGCCAACCTGGGCGAGAAGCCGGTGCAGCGCGCCTGCGCCGCCGCCGACCGCACCGGGCACGCCCTGCTGCACACCCTGTACCAGCAGAACGTCGCGGCGCGCACCCACTTTTTCGTCGAGTGGATGGCGCTGGACCTGATCCGCGATGCCGATGGAGACGTGCTCGGTGTGGTGGCGATGGAGATGGAAACCGGCGAGGTCACCATCCTCGAAGCCAAAGCCACGGTGCTGGCCACGGGCGGGGCCGGGCGCATCTTTGCCGCATCCACCAACGCCTACATCAACACCGGCGACGGCCTGGGCATGGCGGCGCGCGCCGGAATCCCGTTGCAGGACATGGAATTCTGGCAATTCCACCCGACCGGCGTGGCCGGAGCCGGCGTGCTCATCACCGAAGGGGTGCGCGGCGAGGGCGGCATCTTGCTCAACGCCGATGGCGAGCGCTTCATGGAGCGCTACGCCCCGACCTACAAAGACCTGGCACCGCGCGACTTCGTCTCGCGCTCGATGGACCAGGAGATCAAGGAAGGGCGTGGCGCCGGGCCGAACAAGGACTACGTTCTGCTCAAGCTCGACCACCTCGGCGCCGAAACCATCCACAAGCGCCTGCCGTCGATTGCCGAAATCGCGCTCAAGTTCGCCAATGTGGACTGCACCAAGGAACCCATTCCCGTGGTGCCCACCATCCATTACCAGATGGGTGGCGTGCCAGCCAATCTGCACAGCCAGGTTCTGACCGTGGACGCCGACGGCAGCGAGCACATCGTCGGCGGGCTTTACGCCATTGGCGAATGCTCCTGCGTCAGTGTGCACGGCGCCAACCGTCTGGGCACCAACTCCCTGCTCGACCTGGTGGTGTTCGGTCGCGCTGCGGGCAACCACATTGGCTCGAGCGACCTGCTCAAGCACAGCCACAAGCCGCTGCCGGCGGACGCGGCCGATGCGTCGCTGGCGCGACTGGCCAGGCTGGACGCATCGACCTCGGGCGAATCCATCCAGGATGTCGCCAACGGCATTCGCGCCAGCATGCAAAAGCATTGCGGCGTGTTCCGCACCTCCGAGCTGTTGCGCGAGGGCGTTGGTGCCATCGCCGAGATCGCGCAGCGCGCCCAGCACATCCACCTCAAGGACAAATCCAAGGTGTTCAACACCGCTCGGGTTGAGGCGCTGGAGGTGGAAAACCTGATCGAGACGGCCAGAGCCACCATCGTCTCGGCCGAGGCGCGGCAGGAAAGCCGCGGCGCCCATTCGCATCGCGATCACCCCGAACGTGACGACGTGAACTGGCTCAAGCACACCCTCTGGTACAGCGAAGGCAATCGTCTGAGCTACCGGGCCGTGCAGATGAAGCCGCTGAGCGTCGACACCTTCAAGCCCAAGGCGCGCACGTTCTGACCCGCAGCCGGAGACCACCATGACCCGCAAGATGAAATTTTCCATTTACCGCTACGACCCGGACAAGGACGCCAAGCCGTACATGCAGGACTACGAGGTCGAGTTGCAGCACAACGACAAGATGCTGCTCGACGCGCTCATGCGCATCAAGTCCGACGTCGACGAGACCGTGGCTTTCCGTCGCTCCTGCCGCGAAGGCGTATGCGGCTCCGACGGCATGAACATCAACGGCAAGAACGGCCTGAGCTGCACCACCAATCTGCTGACCTTGAAAGAGCCGGTGGTGCTCAAACCCCTGCCTGGACTCCCGGTCATTCGCGACCTGATCGTGGACATGACCCAGTTCTTCAACCAATACCACTCGATCAAGCCCTACCTCATCAACGACACGCCGCCACCGGAAAAGGAACGGCTGCAAAGTCCTGAGCAACGCGAAGTGCTCGATGGCTTGTACGAATGCATTCTGTGCGCCAGTTGCTCCACCTCCTGCCCCAGTTTCTGGTGGAATCCGGACAAATTCGTCGGTCCTGCCGGTCTGCTGCAGGCCTATCGCTTCATTGCCGACAGCCGCGACGAAGCCACGAACGCGCGGCTGGACAATCTGGAAGATCCCTACCGCCTGTTTCGCTGCCACACCATCATGAACTGCGTGGACGTCTGCCCCAAGGGGCTCAACCCCACGCGCGCCATCGGCAACATCAAGGATTTGATGGTGCGTCGCGCCGTCTGAGCTTGCCGCCGCAGTCCATGCCGTCAGACGCCACGCCCATCGACGATGCCGCCTTGCGCCGCCTGCGTTGGCGTGCGCGGCGGGGTCTGCTGGAGAACGATCTCATCCTCGGCCGGTTTTTCGAGCGTCACGCCCAAACGCTGCAGCCGGCCGACTGGCAAGCCTTGCAAGCCTTGCTCGAACTCGATGACAACCTGCTTCTGGACATGCTGCTGGGCCATGCCGAACCCACCCCAGATCAACTGGCGCCTGCGCAAATGCACGTCTTGCACTGGCTCAGGGCGGCTTGAAACTTGCTTGTACTCTTGACCGCACGCACAAGATTGGGGCGCTACAAGCCCCGACACGGCACCCACTTCCCCCCATCCGGAGCTGCACCATGACCCCATCCGATGTCAAAGCCACCTTGTCGTTCTCCGACGGGTCCCCCAGTGTCGAACTGCCCATCCACAAAGGCTCCGTCGGTCCGGATGTGATTGACATCCGCAAGCTGTACGCCCAGACCGGCAAGTTCACCTACGACCCCGGCTTCCTCTCCACGGCCTCGTGCAGTTCGGCCATCACCTACATCGACGGCGACAAGGGCGAGTTGCTCTACCGCGGCTACCCCATCGAACAGATCGCGGTGCATTGCGACTACATGGAAACCTGCTACCTCATCCTCTACGGGGAATTGCCCGACGCCGCGCAGAAGCAAGATTTCCTGACCCGCGTCACCCAGCACACGATGGTCAACGAGCAGATGCAATTCTTTCTGCGCGGTTTCCGTCGCGATGCCCATCCGATGGCCGTGCTCACTGGCCTGGTCGGGGCGATGTCGGCGTTCTACCCCGATTCGATCAACGTCCATGACCCTGAACAGCGCAACATTTCGGCCATCCGCCTCATTGCCAAGATGCCGACGTTGGTGGCGATGGCCTACAAGTACAACATGGGCCAGCCCTACATGTACCCGCAGAACAAGTTGAGCTACGCCGCCAACTTCATGCGCATGATGTGGGCCACGCCGTGCGAGGATTTCGAGCCCAACCCGGTGATCGAGCGCGCGCTCGATCGCATTTTCATTCTCCACGCCGACCACGAACAAAATGCCTCGACCTCCACGGTGCGGCTGTGCGCTTCATCGGGGACCAATCCGTTTGCCGCCATTGCCGCCGGCGTGGCCTGCCTGTGGGGACCGGCGCACGGTGGCGCCAACGAGGCCTGCCTGAACATGCTCGACGACATCCAGGCGCAAGGCGGGGTGGCCAAGATCGGCGAGTTCATCGCCAATGTCAAGGACAAGAATTCCTCGGTGCGGCTGATGGGTTTCGGCCACCGTGTCTACAAGAACTACGACCCTCGCGCCAAGCTCATGCGCGAGACCTGTCACGAAGTGCTCGACGCCCTGGGCCTGCACGACGATCCGTTGTTCAAGTTGGCCATGACCCTGGAAAAAATCGCCCTGGAAGACGACTATTTCATCCAGCGCAAGCTCTACCCCAATGTCGACTTCTATTCCGGCATCGTGCAAAAGGCCATCGGCGTGCCGGTTTCGCTGTTCACCGCCAACTTCGCCCTGGCGCGCACCGTGGGCTGGATCGCCCAGCTCAACGAAATGCTGACCGACCCGGAGTACAAGATTGGCCGTCCGCGCCAATTGTTCACGGGCGCCGTCAAGCGCGACGTGGTGCCGCTCGCCCTGCGCGGCTGACACGCCGGGCCGGGCCTCCAGCCCGCACTGCGGGGCTGTCGCCCGGGCGATGCGTGCCTGGGCATTTTTATACCAGGATCAATCGTCATCTTGTCACAGGATGATGTCGGAAGTATGGTGCGTGGACATCGATGCCCGAGCACCAGCCTGCGTGGTTTTTGCGGCCTCGATGCCGACCGCGCTGTCCCCCAAGTGCCTTGTTGCGGCGCGGTGTGGTTCGAATGTGGCCCACCTAAAATGACCAGGTCTTGAAGGAATCTGCATGTCACGCACGCTGTACGACAAACTCTGGGATGAACACGTGGTGGACGTCGAGGCCGACGGTACGGCGTTGCTCTACATCGATCGCCATCTGGTGCACGAAGTCACCAGCCCGCAGGCCTTCGAGGGGCTGCAACTGGCGCACCGCAAGGTCTGGCGCATCAGCGCCAACCTGGCCGTGTCCGACCACAACGTCCCGACCACCGACCGCTCGGCCGGCATCGCCGATCCGATCTCGCGCCTGCAGATCGATACGCTGGACAAGAATTGCGACGCCAACGGCATCACCCAGTTCAAGATGGCCGACCGGCGTCAGGGCATCGTCCACGTCATCGGTCCGGAGCAGGGCGCCACGCTGCCCGGCATGACGGTGGTGTGCGGCGATTCCCACACCAGCACCCACGGTGCTTTCGGGGCACTCGCCTTCGGCATCGGCACCAGCGAGGTGGAGCATGTGCTGGCGACGCAAACCCTGCTGGCGCGCAAGATGAAGAACATGCTGGTGCGGGTGAATGGCGAGTTGCCTCGCGGCTGCACGGCAAAGGATGTGGCGCTGGCCGTGATCGGCGCCATCGGCACGGCGGGCGGCACCGGCAGCACCATCGAATTCGGCGGCGCGGTGGTGCGGCGCCTGAGCATGGAGGGACGCATGACCTTGTGCAACATGGCCATTGAAGCCGGTGCCCGCGCCGGACTGGTGGCGGTGGATGACACCACGCTGCGCTACATCAAGGGCCGTCCGTTTGCTCCCGGCGAGGCGGAGTGGGCGTATGCCGAGGCGCACTGGCGCACGCTGCATTCCGACGCCGACGCGCAGTTCGACGTCACGGTGGACCTCGACGCCAGCCGCATTCGCCCGCAAGTCACCTGGGGTACATCGCCGGAGATGGTGGCCGACATCGACGCCCGTGTGCCCGACCCGGACAAGGAGAAAGACCCGGTCAAGCGATCGGCCATGGAGCGTGCCCTGACGTACATGGGCCTGGAGCCGAACAAGCCGATGGCTGATATTTTTGTCGACAAGGTGTTCATCGGCTCGTGCACCAATTCCCGCATCGAAGACCTGCGCGATGCGGCGCGCGTGCTGGCCGGCAAGCGTATCGCCGCCAACATCAAGCTGGCGCTGGCCGTGCCCGGCTCCGGCCTGGTCAAGGCTCAGGCCGAGCATGAAGGGCTGGACAAGGTGTTCATGGCGGCCGGTTTCGAGTGGCGCGAGCCGGGTTGCTCCATGTGCCTGGCGATGAATGCCGACCGCCTTGAGCCCGGTGAACGTTGCGCCTCCACCTCGAACCGCAACTTCGAAGGCCGGCAAGGGCAGGGCGGGCGTACCCATCTTGTCAGCCCGGCCATGGCCGCGGCGGCTGCCGTCGCCGGCCATTTCGTCGATGTGCGCAAACTCTGAACCCTGGCCCCTCCCATGCAAGCCTTCACCATCCATCAGGGTCTGGTCGTCCCCATCGACCGTGAAAACGTCGATACCGACGCCATCATTCCGAAGCAATTCCTCAAGTCCATTCGCCGCACCGGCTTCGGCCCCAACCTGTTCGACGAATGGCGCTATCTCGACCACGGCGAGCCGGGTCAGGATCCCGCCACGCGCAAGCCCAACCCCGACTTCGTTCTCAACCAGTCGCGCTACAAGGGCGCGAGCGTCATGCTGGCGCGGCAGAACTTCGGCTGCGGTTCTTCGCGCGAGCACGCCCCGTGGGCCATCGAGCAATACGGTGTGCGTGCTGTCATCGCCCCCAGCTTTGCGGATATCTTTTTCAACAACAGCTTCAAGACCGGACTGTTGCCCATCGTCTTGCCCGAACAGGAAGTGACCAAGCTGTTCGACGAGGTCCGTGCCTTCGTCGGCTACCAGATCACCGTGGATTTGCCACGCCAGCGCGTGATCAAGCCCGATGGCACCGAACTGCCGTTCGACATCACCCCCTTTCGCAAGCATTGCCTCGTCGGCGGACTCGACGAAATCGGTCTGACCCTGCAAAAGACCGACAAGATTCGTACCTTTGAAGCCGCACGCATCGCCCGCATGCCCTGGCTGGCACACCGCGTTCTCTGACCACAAACCGGCACACACGCATGAAGATCGCAGTCCTGCCGGGTGACGGCATTGGCCCGGAAATCGTGGCCGAAGCAGTGAAGGTTCTCCAACGCCTGCAGGCCGATCAAGCCTTGGGCTTGCGTTTCGAGCTGGAGTTTGCCGACGTTGGCGGCACCGCCTACACCCACCACGGCCATCCCCTGCCCGAAGCCACCCTGGCGTTGGCAAAGCGGGCCGACGCCGTGTTGTTCGGCGCCGTGGGCGATCCGCGCTACGACGCCCTGGAGCGCCACCTGCGCCCCGAGCAGGCCATCCTCGGCCTGCGCAAGAATCTCGGGTTGTTCGCCAACCTGCGTCCGGCCATTTTGTACGGTGAACTCGCGGCAGCGTCCAGCCTCAAGCCTGAAATCGTCGCCGGCCTGGACATCCTCATCGTGCGCGAACTCACCGGCGACATTTATTTCGGCCAGCCGCGCGGCCGCCGCATCGCCGTCGACGGTCATTTCCCCGGCGCGCCGGAGGCGTTCGACACCATGCGCTACAGCCGCCCGGAAATCGAGCGCATCGCCCACGTCGCGTTCCAGGCGGCGCGCACGCGCAAGGCGGCCGGCCATGCGGGCAAGGTCACGAGTGTGGACAAGGCCAATGTGCTGGAGACCTTCCAGTTCTGGAAGGACGTGGTGATCGAGGTGCATGCGCAGTATCCCGACATTGCGCTCGAGCACATGTATGTGGACAACGCCGCGATGCAATTGGTGAAGGCGCCGAAGCAGTTCGACGTCATCGTCACCGGCAATCTGTTTGGCGACATTCTGAGCGACGAGGCGGCCATGCTCACCGGGTCGATCGGTATGCTGCCCTCCGCCTCGCTCGATGCCAACAGCAAGGGCCTGTACGAGCCCAGCCATGGCTCGGCTCCCGACATCGCCGGCCAGGGCGTGGCCAATCCTCTGGCCACGATCCTGAGTGCCGCGATGATGCTGCGCTATTCGCTCGGCCAGATCGAAGCCGCCGACAGCATCGAGCGCGCCGTGCAACAGGTGCTCGCACAAGGTCTGCGCACGGCGGACATCCACGGCGAGGGCACCACCAAGGTCGGCACGGCCGAAATGGGCGATGCCGTGGTCAGGGCACTGGGCTGAGGTGCAATCGCAGGCGCGGGTCCGGCGCCATGGTGGTGCTATGGCTTCAGGACCTTGGCGTGCCTTGAAGCATTCTGAATTTCCAACCTTGCCGGCACTGCACCGTGGGCACGGAAGTGGACTCGGGCCGGGTGGTTGTTGAGCACCTGACGTTCGTGGCGAGGTACTGGCCCGGCGCATGCACCGCCGATGCAAGGCGCGCACTTGAAACGGATCCAGATGGAGTGGCTCCCGCGTTTGGCGCAACGGGTTTCCCAATCCACCCGCCGTTTTCATGAGGCGCAGGGCAGCCGCTGCAGACCCAGCCGATGCTGTTGACGAGAAGACGGCAGCGTTGGACGGGTTCAGCCACCGAGGTCGAGACGCACGCCGTGCCTGAACAACTGCCCGACAGCGAGCGATCGTCATGCCACCGCGACTTCGCTGCCCTGGCGATCCAACGCCATTCGACGCCGGTGACGGTGGACAAACAACGTCTGGCGTCTTCCCCAAGCGCTGTGCTGCGTTCTCCAAGGGTTGATGTTGGCGCTGCGCCTGAGCAAGGAGTCGCGCCACGATCGAACTCTTCTCGGCAACCATTGTCTACGGACGTTGTCATGGTGGCACAGCGACGGGTAGGGGCATGCCACGAACCAAGGCGGTGCTGGGGGGAGGAGATCGGCTGGGACGTCAAAGTCGGCACGATGCGGGCACAGACCGTTGTGAGCTGCAGGGGGCTGGGTTGCCGACAAGTGCACGGCTCGCCGTCGCACGCACCGCGCAGCAATTGCCGGGGGTTCGGATGCGAGCTCGACCTGTGTCTGTACACAGGTTCCGATGGCGGCTGCGGACTGCGCGGCCAGCCCTCTGGGTGCCGTGGCACAGGCGGCGCCACGGGAGGGTCGAACCGGGTTGGCCCTGGGCTAAACTTCACACATGTCTGCCGCCAACCCGTTCGCTCTGAACCTCGCGCAAGCCCTTCAGGCCGGTGCAGCGGTACGTGCCAGTTCCATCAAAACCACGACCATCAAGGGCTGACCGCTCTCCTGCATCGTCGTGTGCCCCTACCGGCCGGACGAGCCGGGGAAAGTCAGGCGTCAAAATTTCTCGACTTCGAAAGGGCGTTTGAATGAGCAAGAAAGCAGTCGTCGGCCTGGTGGGCTGGCGCGGGATGGTCGGTTCGGTGTTGATGCAGCGCATGCGCGAACAAGGCGACTTTGCCTTGATCGAGGCGGTGTTCTTTTCCACCAGCAATGCCGGTGGTGCTGCCCCGGCCTGGGCTGGCGTGTCCACTGCGCTTCAGGACGCCCATGATCTGAGCGCGCTGGCCCAGTGCGACATCATCCTCACCGCGCAAGGCGGTGACTACACCACGGCGGTGTTTGACAAGCTGCGTGCCACTGGCTGGAGCGGGCATTGGATTGACGCCGCGTCGACGCTGCGCATGCGCGGCGACGCCGTCATCATTCTCGATCCGGTCAATCGCCCCGTGATCGACGCGGCGATGGCACGCGGTGGCCGAAACTGGATTGGCGGCAACTGCACCGTGAGTTGCATGCTCATGGGTGTTGGCGCGCTGTTCAAGGCCGGGCTGGTGGAGTGGATGACCAGCATGACCTACCAGGCCGCATCCGGCGGCGGCGCACAGCACATGCGCGAGCTACTGACGCAGTTTGGCACGCTCAACACCGCGGTCCGGCCGTTGCTCGACGATCCGGCCGCGGCCATTCTCGACATCGACCTTGGCGTCATCACCCAGCAGCGAGCGCTCAGCTCCGCGCAAACCCGTCATTTCGAGGTGCCGCTCGGCGGCAGCCTCATTCCGTGGATCGACAGGGATCTTGGCAACGGTATGTCGCGCGAGGAATGGAAGGGCGGCGCCGAGACCAACAAGATTCTCGGCCTCACCGAGGGTCGGGCCATTCCGGTCGATGGCCTGTGCGTGCGCATCGGTGCCATGCGCTGCCACAGCCAAGCCCTCACGCTCAAGCTCAATCGTGACGTGCCGCTGGGCGAGATCGAGGCCATGATCGCCGCCGATAACGCCTGGGTGAAGGTTGTGCCGAACACGCGCGACACCAGCATGCGCGACTTGACGCCGGTCGCCGTCACCGGCACCCTTGGCATTCCCGTTGGCCGGTTGCGCAAACTGGCCATGGGCCCGGAGTATCTCAGCGCTTTCACGGTCGGTGACCAGTTGCTGTGGGGAGCAGCCGAGCCACTGCGGCGCATGCTGCGCATCGTGCTGGACGCTTGATACAGCCTCGCATGCGCGCCATCTGCAGACCTCTGCAGATGCCCGAATATGGCCTGCGCGCGACAGTTCAGGGCCTGCGGCATCTTCACCTATTGGCCGAGCTTGTCAGGCTAACTATCGGATGTTATGTTGATTCGACAATCATTCAATAGCGGCGCGCTGTGAAACAAGCCAATCAAACAAGGGGGTGCAACGTGGCCAAATGGCGTCAAGCAATCGGCTTGGTGTGTCTGGCAGCATTGCCGGGTGCAATTTCGCAGGCCTACGCATTCGGCCTCGGCCATGCCACGGTCAAGTCCGCGCTGGGCCAGCCTCTGCGCGCCGACATCGACATCACCCAGATCACCCCTGACGAAGCCTCCTCGCTCAAGGTGGCGGTGGCCCCAGCCTCGGCATTCCAGTCGCGCAAATTGAACTACAGCAGCATCCTGCCGGAAGTCACCATTGCCCTGGAGCACCGTCCCGATGGGCGGCCCTATTTGCGCCTGAGCAGCTCCCGTCCGGTGCAAGAACCTTTTGTCGACGTGCTGCTGCGCGCCTATTGGGCCAACGGTGAACTGACGCGCGACTACACGTTGCTGTTTGATCCCCCCAATTTTCAGGAGCCGCAGACTGCCACACAGGTCGCACCGCAGGCCAGCCAGCAGACGGCGCCGCCAGCCACGGCCATGCAGCCACCCCTGGCGCAGCAGGCACCGACCAGCCCGGTCGGCAATGGCTCGCCTCCCCTACTTGCCAAGCCCGCAGCACCGCAGCGGCAGTCCGTAGCGGCCCCGGGCCCGGTCCCAGCGGCGCAGGCTCCAACCTACACCGTACGCAAGGGCGACACGCTCTCCAGCATCGCCCGTCAAGCAGGCGTTGAAACGGTTTCGCTGGACCAGATGCTCACGGCGCTTTACCGCGCCAACAGCGGTGCCTTCATCGACGGCAACATGAATTTGCTGCGGGCTGGGGCCATTTTGCGCATCCCCAGCGCGCAAGAGGCGCAGGGCATTCCGGCGGCCAAGGCGCGCGAGGTTGTCATCGCCCAGAGCCAGAATTTCCAGGCCTACCGCCGCCGTCTAGCGCAAATGACCGAACAGGCCGCACCGCAAAAAACGACCAATGCGCGTCAGGCCACAGGCAAGATTCAGGCGCAAGTGCAGGAGCCCGTGCCGGCGGCATCAGGCCCCAAGGCAAAGCTGAAATTGAGCGAGGCTGCAGTCGGTACCGCTGCCCAGGCTCAGGCTGAACAGGCCAGCAAGATCGCAGCGCAACAAGAGGCACGTGCTGCCGCCACCAAGTTGGCTGAAGCCAAGGCGAATGTCGCCGCGCTCTCGAAGTTGGCGGCCAGCGCCAGCGCTGCCGTCAAAGCCGCCATGCCTGCGGTGCAGACCGCGCCTCCGGCCGTTGCAACTTCCACGGCGACAGCCCCGCTTGGAAAAGCTTCTGCGGCAGCCTCTGCGGCCATGCCAGCTTCAGCAGCCAAACCTGCGACACAGGCCAGTGTTCAGCCAAGCGTGGCCACGGTTGCATCCAAACCCAAACCGGTGGCCAAGCCGGTTGCTGCGCCCAAACCGCCTACCGAAGCGTCGAACCAACCCGGCTGGCTCTCGGGTCTCTTGGCCAATCCGTATGTCGCGCCTGCTGCCGGCCTGATTGTCTTGCTGCTGGCGGCCTGGGCTTTTCTGCGCCGTCGTAAAAAAGGGAGTTCGCCGCGCGATTCCTCCGTGTTCGACAGCCGACTGAGTGCGGCCGACAGCTTTTTTGGCGGCACAGGCGGCGAGCGCGTCGACACGCGCAACAGCACACTGGGTTCTTCCGTCGCCTATTCACCGAGTCAACTCGATACCGGGGACGTGGATCCGGTGGCAGAAGCCGATGTCTACCTTGCCTATGGTCGTGACCTGCAGGCTGAGGAAATTCTCAAAGAGTCGTTGAAGAACCATCCCGACCGCAACGCTGCCCGACTCAAGTTGCTCGAGATCTATGCCAAGCGCAAGGACGTGCGTTCATTCGAGATGACGGCGGCCGAACTGTTCGCCCTGACCGAAGGCGTTGGTGACGACTGGAAGAAGGCCCAGGATCTGGGACGCAATCTCGATCCCATCAACCCCCTGTACCACAACACCGTGCCGCCGAGCACCATCAACTCGCCGACCACCATGCCTGTCAGCGACTTCGCGCCCACGGGCTCGTCCATGCTTTCGGCACCGAGGACACTGCCGGCGACGGAATTGCTCACCAGCCTGCCGTCACTGATGGCCTCCGAGTCAACCGCCACATCGGCCTCCGCCGGTTCTGGCCTCGACCTCGATTTGAATCTCTCCGGCCCGCCGGTCACGCCGGCCATGCCGAACAAGAGCGTCATGGCGATGGCGCCGCAAAGGTCGCAGCCTTTCAGTGCCAGTGCTGCGCCTGCCGAGCCGGTGACCGCCGACAAGGCGGATTCGGTCCTGAACTTCGATTTTTCCGGTTTCCATGCTCCGGACTCGAACTTGCCCGACGCCCAGCCCGAGCCCTCGCATGCCTCGGGCAAGCAACCGTTGGAGTTCGATCTCGGTCCACTCTCGATGGATTTGCACCCGAGCGAAGCCAGCACGCCTCGTGTGACCCCAGCCACATCAGTGGCCCCGGGCGCAGGGCAGCGGCAAGAACCCCCTGCACCTGCACAGCCGCCTGCCGCCTATCAGCCGGACTCGCCCCAAGGGCTGGATACGCGTTTGGCGTTGGTGGAAGAGTGTCGCGCCATGGGGGATGTGGATACGGCGCGCAATCTGCTGGGCGAGATCATTGCCGAAAGCGATGGAGAAACCAAGCTACGCGCCCAGCGGATGCTGGCCGAAATCGGCTGAGAGCAGAGGGCAATCGCGTCGCCCATGCGTATTGCCCTCGGGCTGAGTTACAGGGGGGGCGCCTACCTGGGGTGGCAGAGCCAGCCCGGGGGGCGTACGGTGCAGGATCAGCTCGAAGCTGCCTTGGCGCGCTTCATCGGGACGTCGGTGCGGGTGGCATGCGCCGGACGGACCGACGCCGGGGTGCATGCCCTTCAGCAGGTCGTGCATTTCGACTCACCGGTCGGCCGTGCGCCGCACTCCTGGGTGCGTGGCACCAACAACTTCCTGCCACCCGACATCGCCGTGCGCTGGGCCCGGCCTGTGGCGGATGCGTTTCACGCTCAAAAGAGCGCGGTTTCGCGCCGTTACCGCTATGTGCTGGCACAGACCAAGGTGCGGCCAGCCCTGCTGCATGGCCTCGTCGGCTGGACGCACCAGGCACTCGATGCCAGTGCCATGAAGGCCGCCGCCAAGATCCTTCTGGGGACGCACGATTTCTCGGCTTTTCGCGCCAGTTCTTGCCAGTCCAGCAGCCCCGTCAAAACACTGCACGGCATCGACATCGACCGGCAAGGCGAGAACTGGACGTTCGATTTTCACGCCAGCGCCTTTCTGCACCATATGGTGCGCAACATCATGGGCTGCCTGATCGTCGTGGGCAGCGGAACGCAAGACAACAATTGGCTGCACAATGTGCTGCGATCCTGCAACCGCAGCCTGGCGGCCCCCACGTTCATGCCGGATGGTCTGTATTTTCTCGGGCCGCAGTACCCCGCCAGTTTCGATCTGCCGGATCCGGATCGTGGCCTGCCCCTGTTGTTCGCCTGAAGCCGAGATGTCGATGCACCCTCCCCATCGCACCCGCATCAAGATCTGCGGCATCACCCGCAGCGCAGACGCACTGGCTGCTGCCGAGGCCGGGGCCGACGCCATCGGCATGGTCTTCTACCCGCAGAGCCCACGGTTCGTGACCGTGCAACAGGCGCAAGCCATTGCCCGCGCCTTGCCGCCGTTCGTCAGCACCGTGGCGCTGTTCGTCAACGCCACCGAGGCCGAGGTGAAGGCTGTGATCGACGCCGTGCATCCATCCTTGTTGCAGTTTCACGGTGATGAATCCCCCGCCGAATGCTCCCGCTTCGCCTACCCCTATTTGCGCGCTGCGCGCATGAAACCGGGGCTGGATTTGTTAAACTTCAGAGCCCAGTTCCCGGATGCCCAAGCGCTTTTGCTCGATGCGTATGTCGAGTCTTATGGCGGCGGCGGTGAGGTCTTCGATTGGTCACAGATTCCAAAAAACGCCAACTTTCCCATCGTTTTGTCTGGTGGGTTGCATGCGTCAAATGTGGGGCGGGCCATTGCGCAGGTCAGGCCCTGGGCGGTTGACGTCTCATCCGGCGTCGAGTTGTCCAAGGGTTTGAAAGACGCAGCCGCCATGCGCCGCTTCAATGCGGCGGTGCGCGATGCAGATGCCGCCGTGCGAGCTTGATCTGCTCGTCACGGCTGACCGGCGCAAGCCCAAGCTTCTGGATCCCGAATTCACCATCATGCTGAACTATGCCTACCCCGATGCCCGCGGCCATTTTGGCCCTTACGGTGGCTCCTTTGTCGCCGAGACCCTGGTCAAGGCGCTCGATGAACTCAAGGCGGCCTATGCGCATTACCGCACCGACCCGGAGTTCATCGCCGAATACCGAAGCGAACTCCGACATTTCGTTGGGCGCCCCAGCCCGATCTACCACGCCGAGCGTCTGAGCCGCGAACTTGGCGGTGCGCAGATTTTCCTGAAACGCGAAGATCTCAATCACACCGGGGCGCACAAGATCAACAACACCATCGGCCAGGCCATGCTGGCCAAGCGCATGGGCAAGCCGCGCGTCATTGCCGAGACCGGCGCCGGTCAGCATGGCGTCGCCTCCGCCACCGTGGCGGCGCGCTACGGCATGGACTGCGTGGTGTACATGGGTTCCGAAGACGTCAAACGGCAGTCGCCCAACGTCTACCGCATGCATCTCCTCGGTGCCAAGGTGGTGCCGGTGGAAAGCGGTTCCAAGACCTTGAAAGACGCCTTGAACGAGGCGCTGCGTGACTGGGTGGCGAATGTGGAAAACACCTTCTACATCATCGGTACCGTGGCCGGCCCCCATCCCTACCCCATGATGGTGCGCGACTTCCAGCGTGTGATCGGCGACGAGTGCATCGTCCAAATGCCCGAGATGATCGGCCGCCAGCCCGATGCCGTGCTCGCCTGCGTCGGCGGCGGCAGCAACGCCATGGGTATGTTCTATCCGTATATCGAGCAGGAAAAGGTGCGCCTGATCGGCGTCGAGGCCGGCGGCGAAGGCCTCAGCACGGGCCGGCACGCGGCTTCGCTGTCCGCGGGCTCACCCGGTGTGTTGCACGGCAACCGCACCTATCTGCTGCAGGATGCTGGCGGGCAAATCATCGAAACCCATTCGGTATCGGCTGGGCTGGATTATCCCGGCGTGGGGCCCGAGCATGCCTGGCTCAAGGACATCGGCCGCGCGGAATATGTCGCCGTGACCGATGCCGAAGCGCTGGCTGCCTTTCACCGGCTGTGCCGTACCGAGGGCATCATTCCTGCGCTGGAGAGCAGTCATGCCCTGGCGCAGGCCATGAAAATGGCGCCCGAAATGGGTCGCGACCAGAGCCTTCTGGTCAATCTCTCCGGCCGGGGTGACAAGGACATCGGCAACATTGCCGACCTCACCGGGGCGCAGTTTTTCTGCCGCCCGTCCTGCCGTCAGGGGGTGATCTGATGGGACGTATCGCCTCCACTTTCGAGCGTCTGGCGCAGACCGGCCGCAAAGCGCTGATTCCCTATGTCACCGCCGGCGACCCTGCACTCGAGATCACCGTACCGCTGCTGCACGCCCTGGTCGCGGCCGGGGCCGACGTGCTGGAACTGGGCATCCCGTTCTCGGACCCGATGGCCGATGGTCCTGTCATCCAGCGTGCCAGCGAGCGCGCCCTGGCACGCGGCGTGAACCTGGCGCAGGTGCTGGCCTGGGTGCGCGAATTTCGCTTGCGCGACCAGACCACGCCGTTGGTGCTCATGGGCTATGCCAATCCCGTCGAGCGCTTTGGTGTCGAAGCTTTTGTGCGCGATGCGGAGCAAGCTGGTGTCGATGGCGTGCTGGTGGTCGATTACCCACCCGAGGAGGCGCAAGAGTTTGCCTCCCGCCTGCGTGCAGCTGGCATGGATCTCATCTTCCTGCTGGCGCCCACATCCACCGAGGCGCGCATGCAACAGGTGGACCAACTGGCCAGCGGCTACGTCTACTATGTCTCGCTCAAGGGCGTGACCGGTGCCGGCAATCTCGATGCGCAAGCCGTGTGCGAGCGGCTGCAGACCCTGCGGCGGCATGTGCACCTGCCTCTGGGCGTGGGCTTCGGCATTCGCGATGGCGCCAGTGCTGCCGCCGTGGCGGAGTGCGCTGACGCCGTGGTGATTGGCTCGCGCATCATCGAACTGATGGAGCATCAACCCGTGGCTGCGGGCATGCAAGCCGCAGCCGATTTCGTGCGCGGCATTCGCATTGCGATCGACGCCGCCACGCAGGCATCTGCCGCCGCTTAAGCGCATCGAGACAGGACAGGAGTGCATCATGAGTTGGCTGGAAAAACTGCTTCCCCCGAAGATTCAACAATCCGAATCCGGCAATCGCCGACAGATGCCCGAAGGGCTGTGGATCAAATGCCCGTCGTGCGAGACCGTGCTCTACAAGACGGACCTGGAACGCAACCAGTATGTCTGCCCCAAGTGCTCGCACCACATGCGCATCGGCGCCCGCATGCGCCTGGATACGCTGCTCGACGGCGAGGGCCGCTATGAAATTGGTCAGGAGGTGCTGCCGGTCGATGCGCTCAAGTTCAAGGACAGCCGCAAATACCCCGAGCGCCTGAAGGAAGCCCTGGAAAACACCCAGGAGACCGATGCCTTGGTCGTTATGGGAGGCGCGATTCAAAGCATGGCCCTGGTGGTGGCCTGTTTCGAGTTCGAGTTCATGGGCGGCTCCATGGGTTCGGTGGTCGGCGAGCGCTTTGTGCGCGGCGTGGAAACCGCGCTGGAGCAGAAGGTGCCGTTCCTCTGCATCACCTCCACCGGCGGTGCGCGCATGCAGGAAGGTTTGCTCAGCCTGATGCAGATGGCCAAGACCAACGCCGCCCTGGCGCGCCTGGCGCAGGCTCGCATTCCTTACATCAGCGTCCTGACCGACCCGACGATGGGCGGAGTCTCCGCGAGTTTCGCGTTCGTTGGCGACGTGGTGCTGGCCGAGCCTCGTGCGCTGATCGGCTTTGCTGGTCCGCGCGTGATCGAGAACACCGTGCGCGAGAAGCTGCCGGAGGGTTTCCAGCGCGCCGAATTCCTGATGCAAAAGGGCGCTGTCGACCGCATCGTCGATCGCCGCGAACTGCGTGCCGAACTGGCCCACATGCTGGCCATACTGCAGCGTCAACCGGCGGATGCGGTTTCTGCCTGACACCATGAGCGACAAGGCGGCCGCCTCGCCGCTTTCGCCTTCAGCCACGCTGCCGCCTTTGCCGGCCTTGCCGGCATCCCTTCCAACCCGTTCCATGCAGGACTGGTCCCTGCAGCAGTGGCTGGAGCATGCGGAGCGCCTGCATGCGCAGGCCATCCATCTCGGGCTGGAGCGGGTGGAGCGCGTGCGCGCCGCGCTCGATCTGCGTTTCACCTGCCCGGTTTTTACCGTGGCCGGCACCAACGGCAAGGGGTCGACCTGCGCCTTGCTTGAGCAGATTCTGCTGGCGGCAGGCTACCGCGTCGGCGTCTACGGTTCGCCACACCTGATGCGGTTCGAGGAGCGTTGCCGCATCCGTGGGGTCATGATGCAAGCCGCCGACTTGCTGCCCCACCTGTTGGCTGTCGAACAGGCGCGCTGCAGTGTGCAGCCGGCTGTGGAACTCACCTATTTTGAATTCACCACCCTGGCCATCCTGCGTCTGCTCAGCTTCTCGGCGCTGGATGCCGTGGTGCTGGAGGTGGGCATGGGCGGACGGCTGGATGCGGTGAATGTGGTCGACGCCGATTGCGCCATCATCACCAGCATCGCTCTCGACCATACGCAGTTCCTGGGTGCCGATCGCGAGGCCATCGGTTTCGAGAAGGCGGGCATCATGCGTCCTGGGCGGCCGGTCATCGTTGCCGATCCAGCGCCGCCGCACAGCGTGATCGAGCACGCTGACGCGGTGGGTGCCAAGCTCTGGCGCATGGGCCATGACTTCGGCTACACCGCCACCGGCCAACAACAATGGAACTACATCGGGCGCGCGCTGCGCCGCCCCGGTCTTGCCTATCCGGCCATGCGCGGCGCGAACCAACTGCTCAATGCCAGTGCCGCCCTGGCTGCGTTGGAAGCCCTGCAGGAACGCCTGCCCACCAGCGCACAGGACGTGCGTCAGGGCCTGGCCCGGGCCGAGTTGCCCGGTCGTTTCCAAATCTTGCCGGGCCAGCCGACGGTGGTGCTGGACGTCGCCCACAACCCCCATGCGGTGGCCGTGCTGGCCGAGAACCTTGATGCCATGGGCTACGCCCCGCACACGCACGCGATTTTTGGCGCCATGGCCGACAAGGACATTGCGCAGATGCTGGCACGCATTGCGCCGCTGGTCGACCGCTGGTACCTGTGCGATTTGCCCACTCCGCGAGCCGCCCGAGCGGCGGATATCGACACGGTGCTGCGTTCGCTGCTGCCGCCGGATCACACGGTGGTGGGTTGGTATGCCGATCCCCAGACGGCTTTCGCACAGGCGACAGCGTGCGCCGAGCCGGCCGATAGAATCCTGGTCTTCGGCTCGTTCTTCACCGTCGGCGGCGTGTTGGCGCAAGGCGTGCCGCGTATGCAGGGCCGCCACGCGACGCATCCATCTCCATGAAAATCCCCGGAAAACGCGGCAAGGACGATTCCAACGTGCCAGCCCAGGCGGACAGCCAGGCGCAGAGCGAAGAGGTCTTGAGGGTGCGCGCGCGCCGCCGTCTGATCGGTGCGGTTGCCCTGGTCCTCACGGGCGTGGTGGTGTTTCCGTTGATTTTCGAGACCCAGCCCAAGCCGGTGGCCTCGACCATGTCGCTGGTGATCCCGTCGCAGAACCAGGCCAACATCGTGCCGGCACCAACGGGCAGCGTGCCGCGTGCCGATGCCAAAGCGGCCGCGGCGGTGGCCGAATCGGCACCGAAATCCTCCGGCGGAGGCCAAGCAGCCGCTCCCAAGGCGGCAGCGCCCGCCGCGCTGCAGCCCCCAGCGCCCGCCCCTGTGGCGTCAATCCAGCAAGCTGCGGTGCAGGCGCAAGGGCCGGCGCAACAGCCCGAACCCAAGCCTGAGCAAGGACCAGCGGCTGCTCCAGGGCCATCGGCAGCGCAGGTCTCGCTGCCGGCTGCGCACAGACCGCTGCCTTCGCACCATCAAATCGCCAGTGCGCAGCAGGCGCTTGCTGCACTCGAGGGCAAGCGGCCGGATCAAATCACCGTGGCCCAGGCTGAGGCAGCGATTGCCCACTCCGACCACGGCTCCAGTGTTTCCAAGCCGTCGCCCAGTTCGGCACGGTACGTCATCCAGGCCGGGGCTTATGCAGACGCCAAGTCCGCCCAGGAGGTGCGCCAGAAAATCGAACACGCCGGTTTCAAGACCTACACCCAGGTGGTGGACACGCAGGCTGGCAAGCGCATTCGGGTTCGTGTCGGCCCCTTCGCCACGCGTGCGTTGGCGGACCAGGCGCTTGCCCGGATCAAGGCGCTGGGGCTCAGCGCGGTCGTGCTGACCTTGTGAACACGCTGGACTGGTTCGTCCTGGCGGGTCTCGGCCTCTCGGCCTTGGTGGGCGTGCTTCGGGGGGCGGCCTACGAACTCATCAGTCTCGGCGGTTGGATCGTGGCTTTTTTCGTGGCACGCCAGTGCTCGCCCTGGCTGGCCGAGCGTGGTTTGCAGGGTCTGGGCAGTGTCGAATTGCGCAACGCAGTGGCCTGGTTCGCCTGTTTCGTGCTCGCGCTGCTGGCTGCGGGGTTGCTGGCCACGGTGATGCGGTTGCTGCTGCGCTCCACGGGGTTGGGGGTTCTCGATCGCAGCATGGGTGCCGTCTTCGGCCTGGTCCGCGGACTGGTGTTGCTGATGCTGGCAGTTTTCGCTGCAGGCTATACAGAATTGCCGCATAGTGCGATGTGGCAGACTTCAATCTTCATCCCGCCGGCGGCAGCGGCGGTGGCCGAAGTGCTCCCTTTGCTGCCGGCGGCCGTGGTTCCGGCCATGCCTGCGCTGGCAAAGCCGTAACCATCCCGATTCAGATTCATTCAGCGTTTCAGTTCTGGAGTGCACGCACCATGTGTGGAGTTGTTGGCATCGTCTCGAAACAGCCCGTGAACCAGGTGATTTACGACGCCCTGCTGCTGTTGCAACACCGGGGGCAGGACGCGGCCGGCATCATCACCGGCCAGGCTGGCAAGCTCTACATGCAAAAATCACGCGGCATGGTGCGCGACGTCTTTCGCACCCGCAACATGCGCGGCCTGCCCGGCAATTACGGTCTTGGCCAGGTGCGCTACCCCACGGCCGGCAGCGCCGACAGTGAGGAGGAGGCACAGCCGTTCTACGTGAGCGCACCGTTCGGTCTGGCGCTCGCCCACAACGGCAACCTCACCAATACTGACGTCCTGCGCGAGGAACTCAAGACCCACGATCACCGGCACATCAACACCGGGTCCGACTCCGAGGTGCTGCTCAATGTTCTGGCTCACGAGATTGATGCAGCTTCGCATGGATTGCCGCTCAAGCCGGCCGATCTGTTCAAGGCCGTGCGCGCGGTCCACGGGCGTATTCGCGGCTCCTATGCCGTGGTCGTGCTGATCGCGGGGCACGGTTTGCTGGCGTTCCGCGATCCTTACGGCATCCGCCCCCTGTGCTTCGGCACGCAGGACGAGGACGGCGACATCATGGTTGCCAGCGAGTCCGTGGCGCTGGAAGGCAACGGCTACAAGCTGGTGCGCGATGTTGCCCCCGGGGAGGCCGTGTTCGTCGATCTTGAAGGGCGGCTGCATTGCGAGCAATGCGCCGAGAACCCCACGCTCAACCCCTGTATTTTCGAGTTTGTCTACCTCGCGCGGCCCGACTCGGTGCTCGACGGCATTTCGGTCTACCAGGCGCGCCTGAACATGGGCGAGACCCTGGCGCAGCGCGTCATCTCCACCATGCCGCCGAGTGAAATCGACGTGGTGATTCCGGTGCCCGAATCCAGCCGACCCTCCGCCATGCAACTGGCCTGGAAGCTGGGGCGGCCGTACCGCGAGGGCTTCGTCAAGAACCGCTATGTCGGGCGCACCTTCATCATGCCCGGCCAGGCGGTGCGCAAGAAATCGGTGCGGCAGAAGCTCAACGCCATCACCCAGGAATTCGCCGGGCGTAACGTGCTGCTGGTGGACGACTCCATCGTGCGTGGCACGACCTCGCGCGAGATCGTGCAAATGGCGCGCGAAGCTGGAGCGCGCAAGGTCTATCTGGCATCGGCCGCGCCGCCGGTGCGCTACCCGAATGTCTACGGCATCGACATGCCCACGGGCCGCGAGTTGGTCGCGCATGAGCGCAATATCGAGGAAGTGCGCCAGATCATCGGCGCCGACGCGCTGATCTACCAAGACCTGGAGGCGATGAAGCGCGCGGTGCGTCGCGAGCGTCCCGACATCGACACCTTCGAAGCGTCCTGCTTCGACGGCTGCTACATCACCGGAGATGTCGACGCGGCTTTGCTCATGGGTTCAGGGGCCAGCCGGGGTGAAGACTTCGGCAGCCGCTTGAACCTGCAGAACCTGGAGCAGGAGGAGTCCCAGGCATGAAGGAGTCCCGGCCATGAACCCGAACGACCAGACCCTGGGCAGGGGTTTGCACATCGACACACTGGCCGTGCGCGAGGCGTTGCCCCGCACGGCGTACGGCGAGCACAGCGAAGCCCTGTTTCTGACCAGCAGCTTCGTCCACCCCGATGCCGCCACCGCTGCTGCACGTTTTGCCGGTGAGGAAGACGGGTTTCTCTACTCGCGTTTTTCCAACCCCACCGTGGCCAGCATGGAGCGCCGCCTGGCAGCGCTCGAAGGCACGCAAGACGCCATCGGCACGGGCAGCGGCATGGGCGCCATCCTGCTGCTGATGCTGGGTCTGCTGCAGGCTGGCGACCACGTGGTGTGTTCGCGTTCGGTATTCGGCTCGATCATCAAGCTCATCGGCGGCGAGTTCTCGCGCTTCGGCGTGGACAGCAGCTTCGTGCCGCAGGACGATCTCGCTGCCTGGAAAGCCGCCATTCGCCCTGGCAAGACGCGGCTGCTGTTCGCCGAGACGCCGACGAATCCGCTCACCGAGGTTTGCGACATCCGCGCCCTGGCCGATCTTGCTCACGGCTGCCAAGCTCTGCTGGCGGTGGACAACTGTTTCTGCACGCCTGTGTTGCAGCGCCCACGTGAACTCGGCGCCGATCTGGTGGTGCATTCCGCCACCAAATATCTCGATGGCCAGGGCCGGGTGATTGCCGGTGCCGTCTGTGGCACGACCGAACTGATTCAAGGCCGGCTGCTGCCGGTGCAGCGCAGTGCGGGCATCAGCCTGTCGCCGTTCAACGCCTGGGTGGTGCTCAAGGGCCTCGAAACCCTTGGCTTGCGCATGCCGGCGCACAGCGCACGCGCACTTGAATTGGCGCGCTGGCTGCAAGCCCAGCCTGGCGTGGCCCGGGTGCATTACCCGGGGCTTGCCTCGCATCCCCAGCACGCCCTGGCCATGCGCCAGCAAGATGGGCAGGGGGGGGCGGTGCTCGCTTTCGATCTGGTCGCGGCCAACCCGCAAGAGGCGCGGCGGCGCGCCTTCCACGTCATCGACCAGACCCGACTGTGCTCCATCACCGCCAATCTTGGCGACACCAAGACCACCATCACCCATCCCGCCACCACCACCCACGGCCGGCTCCGGGAAGATCAACGGCAAGCCGCCGGCATTGGCCAGGGTTTGATCCGCGTGGCCGTCGGGCTGGAACATCAACCCGACATCCAGGCGGACCTGGAGCGTGGGCTTGGCACGCTCGCTTAAGCCAATTTGTCACCAACTTTTCGCTAACACGCGCCAACCGGCGGCGTGATTTCCACCAGCATGAGCGCCACACATCCACCCGTCCGCACCCGTTTCGCCCCGAGCCCGACGGGCTTCATCCATCTCGGCAACATCCGCGCCGCGCTCTATCCCTGGGCTTTTGCCCGACATGACGGGGGCACCTTCATACTGCGGATTGAAGACACGGATGTCGAACGCTCGACACAGGAGGCGGTGCAGGTCATTCTCGACGGCATGGCCTGGATGGGTCTGGACCTCGATGAAGGGCCGTTCTACCAAATGCAGCGCATGCCGCGTTACCGTGAGGTGCTGCGGCAATTGCAGGACAGTGGCCATGTCTACCCCTGCTACATGAGCACAGCGGAACTCGATGCCTTGCGCGAGCAGCAAATGGCGGCCGGTCTCAAGCCGCGCTACGACGGGACCTGGCGGCCTGAGCCGGGCAAGACCCTGCCGCCGGTGCCTCCCGGCGTGGCGCCAGTGCTGCGCTTTCGCACGCCACTTGCCGGTACCGTGGCCTGGGATGACCGGGTGAAGGGGCCTGTCGAATTCAGCAATGCCGAACTCGACGATCTGGTCATCGCCCGTCCCGACGGTACTCCGACCTACAACTTCTGCGTCGTGGTCGACGATATCGACATGCGCATCACCCATGTGATTCGTGGCGATGACCACGTCAACAACACGCCGCGCCAAATCCACATCTTCCGTGCCCTCGGCCACGAGCCTCCGGTGTACGCCCATCTGCCCACCGTGCTCAACGAACAGGGCGAGAAGCTCTCCAAGCGCAACGGGGCGAAAAGCGTGCTGCAGTACCGCGACGAGGGCTATCTGCCCGATGCCATGATGAATTACCTTGCGCGCCTCGGCTGGTCACATGGCGACGCGGAAATTTTTTCGCGTGAGCAGTTCGTGCAATGGTTCGATCTCGAGCACCTGGGTCGCTCCGCCGCTCAGTTTGACGGTGAAAAACTCAAGTGGGTGAACGCGCACTACCTACGCGCCTTGCCCCCGCTGCAACTGGCTGAGGCCGTGCGTCCATTTCTGCGGCAACTGGGCTTGCAAGAGCAGGGAGTCGATCTTGCCGGCGCCTTGGTGCTGCTGCGCGAGCGCGCCCACACGCTGGCCGAGGTGGCGGAGTTGTGCGGCATGTTCTACGTCCAACCGCAGCCTGATGCGGTCTTGCTGGCCCAGCATCTCACCCTGCCGGCCAAGGCTGCCCTGGCCGATTTGCGCACGGCGCTCGCGGCATTGCCGAGTTGGGATGCGCCTGCGATCGGCGCGGCCATGAAACAGATCCTTGCGACGCACCAACTGAAAATGCCGCAGTTGGCCATGCCGCTGCGCCTGCTGGTGACGGGGCGACTGCAAACGCCGTCAGTCGATGCGGTCCTGGCTTTGTTTGCACGCGACACGGTGCTGCAACGACTGGCCGCAACCACCTGAATGGCTGCGGCCTGGCGCACTCGCACCGGCCCGCCTGTTGCGCCAGAGCGACGTTTTGAGT
>JAJZDV010000151.1 GCA_021846025.1 Pseudomonadota bacterium | reverse complement strand
CATCCGTTCGCCCGCCTGCCTGGCTTGGTTGCTGATCCTAGCTCGCGGGGCATGCCGTCACAGCCTACGCCCACGCGCACTTGCGCACCGTCTCCAGGGTGCGGGTGGTGATGTCCGGCCCCAGCGCCTGTTCGAGCAGGCGCATGAACACCGGGCCTTTGGGGCCGGGCACGTAGGCGGACAGCACCTCGCTGCCGAGGGACTTGAGGATGCCCGCGCCGTCGCGTTCCAGCGGCAGATCGAACGGCAGCGCGGCGGGGCGGCGCAAAAAGGTGACCACACGCTTGGCCGAAGCAGGCAGCGCGAACTCGGCGTAGGGGTCGGCATCGATGAACTGCTGCAGCTCGTCGGCGCGGCGCACGAAGCAGCCGAAGGCGTGGCCGAGCACGGCCTGCATGGCGCGTTCGGCGCGGCGCTCCAGCGTGGCTTGCGCGGATGCGCGCGCGTCGAACACCACGTTGCCGCTGGACAGCAGGGTGCGCACCGCGCCGAAGCCCGCCGCCTCGAAGCAGGCCTTCAGTTCGGGCATGCGCGCGTTCATCGGGCTGACGCCGCGCAGGAAGGCGACATGGCGGGGCATGCAATGGCCTCTCGCCCGCTCAGGCGTAGTGCTGCTGCGCCCAGGCCACCGTGGCCGATGCGGCCTCGTCGGCATCGCCCGGGGCCAGGCCGAAGCGCGCGCGAAAGCGGCTGTCCTCCACGACGAAGGGCTCTTGCCATTGGTAGCGCATTTCGTTCACTTCGCGCAGCAGCGGCGAAAACACCGCGGCAGCGCCGAGCACCCAACCGGGAATGCGGGCGAGGTGGATGTCCCGGACCAGATGCGGCGCGAAGCGCGCGACGAGCTGGCGCAGGCTGCCGGCCGGGGCGCAGGGAAGCATCCAGGGCCGGCCGCAGACGTCGGCCTCGGCGCCGCCCAGCGCGGCCAGGCCGGCGGCGACGTCGGGGATGTAGTGATAGGTGTGCACGGCGTCGGGATCGAACGGCAGTCGCACCGTCTTGCCGGCCAGCGCCGCGGGCCAGAAATGGTCGCCGACGAAGGTGGCGGCGCCGCCGGGGCCGTAGAAGTCGGAGGCGCGCCCCACGGTGGCCTGCACCTCGCCGCGGCGGTGCGCGGCGAACAGCAGCTCGGCCACCTCTGCCCGCACCTCGCCCTTGCGGCTGCACGGTGAGATGGGGCTGAGCTCGTCGATCCTGCTGCCCTGCGGGCGGCCGAGCATGTAGAGGTTGTCCAGCACCACCAGGCGCGCCTGCGCCCGGCCCGCGGCGGCGATGAGGTTGCGCATCAGGCGCGGCAGCACCTCGGCCCAGACGGCGGCATCGTAGGGCGGGTTCATGCAGTGGTACACCACCGTTGCGCCCTCGGCCGCGCGCAGGCAGAAGGCGGGGTCGGCGGCATCACCGGCCATGGCCTCGGTACCGGGCGGGATACCCTGCGATGAACGCCGGGCGATGCGCACGCGCTTGCCCGCGGCCAGCAGCCGCTGCGCCAGGCTCTGCCCCACCTGTCCGGCGCCGAACAGCACATGCAGTTCATCGTTCATCGACCGCTCCCGAAGTTGGATGCCTGGCCGCTATTGTGGCGCGACGCCCTGCAGTCGGACATGCGTGGCGCGCTCGCCGGGGGCGGCCTGGGTGCAGGCATAGCCATCCTCGCTTCAGCCCGGCCTGAACACCATCCAGTAGAGGTTGATCAGCGGCAGCACGGTGGCCAGGGTGCCGAACCCGATCCACAGCCTGCCGAGCAGCCAATAGCGCGCGGGAATGACGCCGCCTGCGGCGAAGCGCCTGGCCATGCGCGCCTGCAGGATCTGCACCGGAATGAGGATGACCACCCAGATCACCCCCGAGGCGATGAACAGCCCCATGCCCCAGGCGAGCCAGCGGGTGCCTCAGAGCGCCCCCAGGGTCGGCTCGCCGACCCGCCCCCCGTGGGGGTCAAGAAAACTTGGGGCGGCCCTGCGTTTCCTTGAGATGTTCATGTGGGCGATGGCGGTGTTGCCCAGGCCGGTGGCCAGGATCAGGGCGGCGCCGGCCGCGGTGAAGACGAAGTCGGTGAGCGTGACCTGGCGCTGGGCGAAGGCGATGATTCTGGCATCGCCGGTGCGGTCGGCCATCACCTTCCACCAGCCGGTGATGATGATGTTGCCGAGGAAAGCGACGGCGCCGAGGATGTGCAGGCTTTTGAGTGTGAGAAAGGTGTTGTCCATGATGGCTCGTGCTCCGTGGTGTGGACGGATCGCCCGTGGGAGGTGGGGTGCATGCGGACGGCCTGCCGGACGCATCGGCTCAGCCTCAGCCGCCAGCAATCGCGCCGACGATGAGCAGCGGCTCGCGCCCTGCGGCGACGGCCTCGGGCAGCAGGCTGTCGGGTGCGGCGTTGGAGACATCCATCCGGCAGGCAAAGAAGCGGATCATGGGTCGACGCTGACCGCTGGCGCGGTCGCGCAACGTGCCGAGCAGCATGGGGTAGGCGGCTTCGAGCGCATCGAGCACGGCGCCGAGCGTGACGCTGCCGGCGATGGGCAGCGTGATCTTGGCGCCGCCACACCGCGCGAGGGTGTGGAGCTGATCCGGCAGGACGACGCGCACGCTCGCCATCCCGGCCTGCACGGCGGCGCTCACGGCAGGGTCTGCACCGACACCGACAGCACCGCCGGCAGGTCGCGCACGATGGCCTGCCAGTGGTCACCGGCGTCGGGCGAGGCATAGACCTGGCCGCCCGTGGTGCCGAAGTAGACACCGCAGGGGTCGAGCGTGTCGACCGCCATCGCATCGCGCAGCACGTTCACGTAGCAATGCTGCTGCGGCAGACCGTCGCTCAGCGCGTCCCAGGCGTTGCCCCCGGTTGTGCTGCGGTAGACACGCAGCTTGCCTTCGGGCGGGTAATGCTCGGCGTCGCTCTGGATCGGCACGACGTAGACCGTGTCGGGCTCGTGCGCGTGCACCGCCATGGCGAACCCGAAGTCGCTCGGCAGGTTGCCACTCACCTCGTGCCAGGCGTCGCCCGCGTTGTCGCTGCGCATCACGTCCCAGTGCTTTTGCATGAACAGCGTTGCGGGCCGCGCCGGGTGCATCGCGATGCGGTGCACGCAATGGCCGACTTCGGCCTCCGGGTCGGGAATGTATGGCGAGTGCAGGCCACGGTTGATGGGTTTCCAGGACAAGCCGCCGTCATCGCTGCGGAAGGCGCCAGCGGCTGAAATCGCCACATACAGGCGCTGCGGGTTCACCGGGTCGAGCAGGATGGTGTGCAGGCCCATGCCGCCGGCGCCGGGCATCCACTTCGCGCCCTGCTGTTCGCGCAGCGCGGGCAGCTCCACCCAGGTCTGCCCGCCGTCGGTGGAGCGGAACAAGGCTGCGTCCTCGACCCCGGCGTAGACCAGGTCCGCGTCGGTGGGCGAAGGTTCCAGATGCCACACGCGCTTGAACGCCCAGGGTTGGGCGGTGCCGTCGTAATGCAGATGCGTGCCCGGGTCGCCGGCGTAGGCGAACGCGTTGCCGACCGGGTTCCAGCTTGCACCGCCGTCGTCGGAGCGCTGGATCACCTGGCCGAACCAACTGCTGGTCTGCGAAGCGTAGAGCCGCTCGGGGTTGGCCTTCGATCCTGCCATGTGAAAAATTTCCCAGCCGCCGAAGTGCGGCCCGCTCACCTGCCAGTCGCGGCGGGTGGCGTCGGACGTGAGGATGAACGCGCCCTTGCGCGTTCCCACCAAAACACGGATGCGGGCCATGGTCGGTCTCCTCGGAAAGCGTTCAGTGTGCGGCGACGTGGCGCGCGAAGTGGTCGAGGATCGCCTGCCAGCCCGCCCGCTGCTGCTCGATCGGGAAGCTGGTCTCGGGGTCGAACGTGACGCGCACCCGCACGCCATCTGGCGTCTCGGTGAACGTGACGCGCGCGTGGCGACCGCCGAACGCGTATTCGATCAGCCGCTCGGGCTCGACGCGGGTGTAGGTGCCCGCGAAATCGAAGCCCTGGCTGCCGTCCTTCGCTTCCATGTGCGAGGAGAAGGCGCCGCCCTCGCGCAGATCGACCTCGGCACGGGTCGTATGCCAGTCGCTGGACGCGGCGTTCCACTGCACGATGTCGGCCGGCGTGGTGTAGGCGCGCCAGACTTCGGCGAGCGGCGCGGCGACGGTGGTTTCGACGGTGACCTGCATGGTGGGCTCCTGTGGACTGGAAGCGGCGTGGATAGGGGATAGGGGATAGGGGATGCGGGATAGGGGATGCGGGATGCGGGATGCCGCCGCTCACACGCGCAGCAGGGCGCGGAAGCCTCGGGCGGCATAGTAGGACTCGGCGCCGTTGTGGTAGACGAACACCTGGCCGTAGCGGCGATCGCCGAACAGGGCGCCGCCAAGGGCACGGACCGCTTCGGGCGTCGCGACCCAGCTGGATGTGCCGGTATCGAACTCGCCGAGCCGCTGCAGCTCGCGGTAGCGCTGCTCGGTCAGCAATTCGACCCCCATCGCGGCGGCGAGATCCAGCGCGCACCCATGCGGCTTGTTCGCCTTCCTCGCGTCCAGCGCCTGGCGGTCGTAGCACAGGCTGCGGCGCCCTGCCGGACTCTGCACGGAGCAGTCGCAGAACAGGAACTGGCCGGACGCCGGGTCATGGCCGATCACGTCCGGCTCGCCGCCGGTGCGCTCCATCTCGCCCAGCGCATGCAGCGCCGCCTTGCTGGCTTCGAGCCGGGCTTGTACCTGCGGCCAGGCGATGCCTGCGTGGCGCTGGGCGTTCTTGTCGAACCGGGCCTGCAGCGTGTCGATCAGCGCATTCATGGCCATGGAGTTGATGAGCGTGACGCGCTGAGGGTGTATCGGGAATGGGTATGTCTGGAATCAGGCTGCACGTCCTGCGCCATTGCAAGACCGCCCTCAGGACCGCGGGTCGAAGCCGAAGACGCGCAGCTCTTGCGCGCACCGGCAGGCCTTCGCCATGCGCGCCGCCCACGCGACGGCCTCCTCGCGCGAGGGCAGTTCGAGCACGGTGAAGCCACCGTCCAGCGGGGGCGCCCACGGGTAGCCGCCCTCGGCCACCGAGCCCTCGGCCGAGACGCGCACGGGCGGCACGGCGGCGTCGATGCCGCCGGCGAAGACGTAAACGCCGGCGGCCTTCGCCTCATCGATCACGGCGGCCGCGTCGCGGCCCACCGCCTCCCACGCGCCGTCGGGCACGACCATCGCCGCGCTGGGGAAGGAGATCAGGTACTTGGCCATGGTGCGCTTTCCTCGGAGATTGGTGACGGTTGCGACGTGTGAAGTGTGAAGTGTGTGCTGCCGGGCCGCTACGGCTCACGTGCACCACGCAGGTGGCTGGCGGCCGGGCCATCGCCGGGGGGCGGCCAGGGCTCGCGTTGCACAGGCCCCATGTGGCGCTGCTCGCTTGCTCGGAGCCCGGCCTGGCGCGAGTCTCAGCCGCGGCGCGCGGCCTCGATCGCGGCGATGTCGATCTTGCGCAGCGGCACCATG
>JAJZDV010000013.1:15400-37574 GCA_021846025.1 Pseudomonadota bacterium | reverse complement strand
TTCGCGCGGGCGAGCCAGGAAAGAGGCCAGCAGGTAGAGGACGAAGGCGGCAGCGTTGACTAAAATCCACATGAATCGAGTTTAACCGAGGGGCATGCCTGTTTGGCCCGCCATCAGCATGCCGTCACGGCATACGCAGGCATGCCTTCAACCCCGGCGGGACGTGACCGTCCCATCGGTCGAGCCGCGCAACCGTCAAGCCCCGGAGTCATCTTCCGGGGCACGCGAAGTCGCCCTTCCAGCTTCCAGTTGGCTGCGGTTTGACTCCTCACTTCCGGACATCCAACTCCTTCGAGAACCCTGCCCGATGCTCAATAACCTGACCCAACGACTCGCCCGTGTCGTCAAGACCATTCGGGGTGAAGCGCGCATCACCGAATCGAATACCGCCGAAATGTTGCGCGAGATTCGGCTGGCCTTGCTGGAAGCGGACGTCGCGTTGCCGGTGGTGCGTGAATTCACCGCGCGCGTGAAAGAAAAGGCCCTGGGCCAGGAAGTGGTGGGCTCGCTGTCCCCCGGCCAGACGCTGGTGGGCGTGGTGCACAAGGAGTTGGCGGCTCTCATGGGCCCGGGTGCCGTGGGACTGAGCCTCGCGGTGCAACCCCCTGCCGTGATGCTCATGGCCGGTTTGCAGGGCGCAGGGAAAACAACCACCACGGCCAAGCTGGCGAAATGGCTGATCGAGCGTCAGAACAAGAAAGTGCTGACTGTGTCGTGCGACGTCTACCGGCCTGCAGCCATTGCCCAGTTGCAAACCGTGACGCAGCAGGCGGGAGCCGAGTTCCTGCCGTCGTCACCCGATGAACAACCCATCGACATCGCTCGCCGCGCGATGGCTTACGCCCGCGCCCACCACATCGACGTGCTGCTGGTGGATACCGCCGGGCGCCTCTCGGTGGATGCGCAGATGATGCGCGAAATTGCCGAGTTGCATGCTGCGCTCCAACCCATTGAAACCCTGTTCGTGGTCGACGCCATGCAGGGGCAGGACGCCCTCGCCACGGCACGAGCCTTCCACGACGCGTTGCCGCTCACGGGGATCGTGCTGACCAAGCTGGATGGTGACGCCCGAGGCGGCGCCGCGCTGTCCGTGCACCACGTGACGGGCGCCCCGGTGAAGTTTGCCGGCGTGTCGGAGAAACTCGACGGGCTGGAGGCTTTCGACCCATCGCGCATGGCCGACCGCATTCTGGGCATGGGCGACGTGCTGGCGCTGGTGGAGGAGGCGCAGCGCAGCGTCGACATCCAGGCGGCGCAGCAACTCGCCCAGAAAGTGAAATCGGGCGAGCAATTCGACCTGAACGATTTCCTGATGCAACTGCAGCAGATGAACAAGATGGGCGGACTGCAGGGCCTGATGGACAAACTGCCGGCGGAGATGCAGGCACGCGCGGGTCAGGCCGATATGGATAAAGCCAGCCGCGACGTGCGCCGCATGCAAGGCATCATTTCGTCGATGACTCCGCACGAGCGCCGCAAACCTGACGTCATCAAGGCTTCGCGCAAGCGCCGCATCGCCACCGGAGCAGGCGTGCAGGTGCAGGAAGTCAACCGCATGCTCAACCAGTTCGAGCAGATGCGCGACATGATGAAAAAAATGAAGGGCGGCAAGATGTTCAAGATGATGCAGCGCATGGGCGGCGCCGGCTTGATGCGGCGCTGAGTTTCCAGCCCTCGCTCGGGCGCTGCTGCGCACCGGGTTGCCATGACGAGCCTGGAGGCCGGACTCAGCGCGGCGGTCGTTCGGTTTTGGCGTCAGACTTGGCGAACGACTCACTTGCCGGATCCACCATCCAGGCCTTGCGCGCTGCCAGCACGGCGTCGGGATACGCCGCCCGGCCGCGCGACCCGTTGTAGCGTCCCAGTGCCATGAACAAATCGCCATGCTCGAGATTCAGATAGTGGCGCAGGATGACGCAGCCGTAGCGCAGATTGATCTGCGAATTCAGCAAGGTCTCCGGATTTCCGTCTCCGATCTGCCGCGTCCAGAATGGCATGACCTGCATCAGACCCAAGGCCCCCGCCGATGAAATGGCGTATTTCTTGAATCCGCTTTCCACCTGGATCAAACCCAGCACCAGTGCCGGCTCCAGGCCGGCACGGTGCGCCTCGTACCACACGTTTTGCAGGAAGGCCTCGCGGACTACGAAATTGGGCATGCGCAGGCGCAAGCGCGACGACTCGGTGGCCAGCCACATGAGGTAGCCGATGAGGTGTTGCGGACTGCGGAAATGCGGTTTGGGCGGCGCCGCGTCGGCAATCTGCGCCGCCAGGGCCAGGCGCACGGCATCCGACAATTGTTCTTCCTTCTGATCCCCGGCCCAGGCGGGATTCAGGCTCGTGGCGACGATGAAGGAGCAAGCCGCGCACGCCGCCAGGACACGCCGGACTGCACGGCGGCAATGCATCGTGCTCAGACCGTTGGCCGCTGCTGCAGATGCGCCAACACGGCATCGAGGCCAATGGCGCTGGCCGCAGTGTCGCGGCGGTTCTGGTACTCCACCGTGCCGGCGGCAAGGCCCCGCTCGGACACCACCAGACGGTGCGGCACGCCGATCAGTTCCCAGTCAGCGAACATCGCGCCCGGGCGCTCACCGCGATCGTCGAGCACCACATCCACACCGGCCTCCAGCAGTTGCGCATAGAGCCTGTCGGCGGCCTCGCGCACGGAGGCATTGCGCTCGTAGGCGATAGGGCAGATGACCGCGGTGAAAGGAGCGATGGCCTCCGGCCAGATCATGCCGCGTGCATCGTGGTTCTGCTCGATGCAGGCTCCGAGAATGCGGGTGATGCCGATGCCGTAGCAGCCCATCTCCAGCGCTTGCGATTTGCCGCTCTCGTCGAGAAATGACGCCGCCATCGTGGCGGAATACTTGGTGCCGAGGTAAAAAACATGGCCGACCTCGATGCCGCGGCAGATGGCCAGACGACCTTTGCCATCGGGGCTGGCATCACCCTCGACCACATTGCGGATGTCGGCCACCTCGGGCTCGGGCAGATCGCGCGCCCAATTGACGCCGGTGAAATGGACATCCTCGGCATTGGCGCCAAGGACAAAATCGTGCATGACCGCCACGGTACGGTCAGCCACCACGCGCATCGGCTTTGCCGTACCGATGGGGCCTATGTAGCCCGGCTTGCAACCGAAATACTCGACGATCTCGGCCTCTGTCGCCATGCGCGCATCGACCAGCCCCTGCAGCTTGCCGACCTTGATGTCGTTCACGGCATGGTCGCCACGCACCAGCAGCAGCACAACCTGGGTCGAGAGGATGGCGCCTTGAGTGTTGCGCGCATCCACAGCCATGACCACCGACTTGACCGTACGCGCCAGTGGCACGCCCAACTGTGCAGCGACGTCCTCACATTTGGCCGCGCCTGGGGTCGGCGTCCTGCGCAGGCTTTCGCCCGGCACTGCACGCTGTGCCAAGGCGGGCAGGGCTTCGGCAAGTTCGACGTTCGCGGCGTAATCGGAGTCTGGGCAATAAGCGATGGTGTCCTCACCGGTGTCGGCGATGACATGGAACTCGTGGCTCATCGAACCGCCGATCGCTCCCGAGTCGGCAGCGACGACGCGGAACTCGAAACCGAAGCGGTGAAAGATGCGCCGATACGCGGCGTACATGGCCTGGTAGCTGGCCTGTGCACCGGCGTAGTCACGATCGAAGGAATAGGCGTCCTTCATGGTGAACTCGCGCGCGCGCATCACGCCGAAGCGCGGCCTGCGCTCGTCGCGGAATTTGGTCTGGATGTGATAGAAATTGAGCGGCAACTGTCGCCAGCTCCGCACTTCACTGCGCACCAGGTCCGTCACCACTTCTTCCGAAGTGGGCTGGAGCACAAAGTCGCGGTCGTGACGGTCTTTGATGCGCAGCAGTTCCGGCCCGAACTTGTCGAGACGCCCGGTTTCCTGCCACAGTTCGGCCGGTTGCACCACCGGCATGAGCAGCTCAATGGCGCCGGCGCGGTTCATTTCCTCGCGCACGATGGCCTCGACCTTGCGAATGCTGCGCAAGCCCAGCGGCAGATAGCTGTAGAGCCCGGCAGCGAGTTTTTTGATCATCCCGGCGCGCAACATCAGGGCCTGGCTGGCAACTTCGGCGTCGGCCGGGGCCTCTTTCTGGGTGGAGATGAAAAAACGGGAAACACGCATGGGGAGTCGGGGCTTGAGTTTTGCTGGTGGGGAAGCTTAAGGGCCCGGGGCTGGCCGCGCCAAACCTTGCGCGATTGGTGGGCTGACTGCTCGGGCAATTCCGCGGGAAAGGCGATGCCTATAATCGAAGCAGGATTCTAAAAGATGAAGGATATTGGCCATGTTGGACCGCGAAGGCTACCGTCCCAACGTCGGCATCATCCTGCTGAACACCAAAAACCAGGTGTTCTGGGGCAAGCGGGTCAGTGCGCATTCGTGGCAATTCCCGCAAGGAGGCATCAACGCCGGCGAAAACCCCGAGCAAGCGATGTACCGCGAACTGTTCGAGGAAGTGGGGCTGAAGCCCTGCCACGTGCATGTTCTTGGCCGCACGCGCAACTGGCTTCGCTACGACGTCCCGCAGCAATTTCTGCGACGCGACAGCCGCGGCATTTACAAAGGCCAGAAGCAAATCTGGTTCCTGCTCAAGCTCACTGGGCGCGATTGCGATGTCTGTCTGCGCGCCACGACCCACCCTGAATTCGACGCCTGGCGCTGGAACGAATACTGGATTCCGCTCGACAGCGTGATCGAGTTCAAGCGCGAGGTTTACCTGCAGGCCCTGTCCGAACTCGCGCACCTTTTGCCCAGAGTGGAGCCGCGCACCCGTTATCTGCGTGCCAACCTGCGTCACGGCCGTGCCCTGCACGGCACACTCCACACCGACCCTCAAACCGAATGATGGCTGCGATTGCTTGGAAGACGAAAATCCGCCACCCCCTGCCTGCATTGATGTGCAGTCTGATGCTCTGCCTCACCGCCGCGACTGCCTCGGCGCAAAGCTCGAGCGGGGTGCAGAGTCTGCTGGCGCCGTCCAAACCTCAGGCCACGGTTGCCCCAGTGGAATTTCCAGCCGCTCCGCAAGACAACGGCCTGCTCAAGGTTGCGGTCACCGGTGGATCGACGCTGGAGTTTTTCGTCGACCTCCCCAGCATCGCCCTCGCAGGCAATGCACTGGTGCGCTACACCCTTGTCGCCCGCAGTCCGCATGGCCCTATCAATATCAGCTACGAAGGTCTGGATTGCGCCCAGGACAGCTGGCACATCTACGGCATCTGGAGTGGCCGGGCCAGGCATTGGGTCCCCAACACGTCGAGTGACTGGCACAGCGTGAACGCAGGTGGGTTCACCCGCATCCATGCCGTGCTCGATACGGACTATCTCTGTGAGGGGCGCTTAGCCGCGGGGTCAAACGCCGAGATCGTCGCCAGGCTCAAGCGTGGCATCCACACCGTGCGGCCCACTCCTTGAGTCCTGCGGATCAGGGCACAACGGGATTCAACAGCACCATGTTGTCACGGTGAATCAGTTCGGGCTCTTCGATGAAACCCAGGATGGCTTCGATCTGTGCAGTCGGTGCACGCCGGATGAGTCGTGCCTCCGCTGAAGCGTAATTGCTCAGACCGCGTGCAATTTCCTGCCCCTGAGGGTCGAGCACGGCAATCACATCACCGCGATCGAATTCGCCGCTCACGTCAACAACGCCCACCGGCAACAGGCTGGCCCCACCTTCGCACAAGCGGCGTGCGGCCCCGGCATCCACGCCCACGCGTCCGCCAATCTGCAGTTGATCGACCATCCATTGTTTGCGCGCGGCCAGTTTTCCCGACCCCGCAGACAACTGGCTGCCGATGGACTCGCCCGTGGCCAGACGCAGCAGCACATCCGGCTCGCGGCCACTGGCAATCACCGTGTGTGCACCGCTTTGCGCGGCCCGGCGCGCGGCCAGCACCTTGGTCAGCATGCCGCCCTTGCCGATGGCGCTTCCGGCGCCACCAGCCATCGCCACGAGTGCGGGATCATCCGCTTGGACAAGCGTCATCAACACAGCCTTCGAGTCCTTGCGGGGATCGGCTGAGTACAGCCCGCTTTGGTCGGTGAGGATGATGAAGGCGTCGGCCTCCACCAGGTTGGTCACCAGAGCGCCCAATGTGTCGTTATCGCCGACCTTGATCTCATCGGTGACAACCGTGTCGTTCTCGTTGATGACCGGGACCACGCCATGCGCCAACAAAGTCAGCAACGTGCTGCGGGCGTTCAGATAACGACGGCGGTTGGCCAGATCGGCATGCGTCAACAGAATTTGTGCGCAGTGCCGCCCGCGTGCGCTGAAGGCCGATTCGTAGGCTTGCGCAAGGCCCATCTGGCCGACGGCGGCGGCAGCCTGCAACTCGGGAATTTCGCACGGCCGTTTGTTCCAGCCCAGGCGCTTCATGCCTTCGGCAATGGCGCCACTGGATACCAGGATGACTTCCTTGCCCAGTCCGTGCAGAGCGGTGATCTGCTGCGCCCAACGTGCCACTGCAGCGTGATCGATGCCGCGCCCCTCGTCCGTCACGAGACTCGATCCAACCTTGACGACCAACCGGCGGGCGGAGGCAATCACCGAAGGTTGACGCGCAGTCTCAAGCGTCATGCTGGCCAAAGCGAGGATCGTCCATGGTGACAGGCGTGACGGGGCCTTGCTTGCAAACGGCCTCGAAGATTGCACGCAACAAGGGCTCGAGCCCCTCCCGCGCCAAAGCCGAAATAACGAAAACCTGGCCTTTGTGGCGCAGCCGGCGCACGATGTCGGCCACACGCGCCTTGCGCTCCGCCTGCGGCACCATGTCGATCTTGTTGAGCACCAGCCAACGTGGCTTGGCGGCAAGCTCGGGGTCGTATTTCTTCAATTCGGCAACGACACTTCGAGCATCGCGGACCGGGTCGGCTTCGGGGTCGAAAGGCGCGACGTCCACCAGGTGCAGCAGCAAACGTGTGCGTTGCAGATGGCGCAAAAATTGGTGCCCGAGGCCGGCTCCCTCGGCGGCACCTTCGATCAGCCCAGGAATGTCGGCCACGACAAAACTCTGCCCTTCCCCCACGCGCACCACGCCCAATTGGGGATGCAGCGTTGTGAAGGGATAGTCGGCTATTTTCGGGCGGGCGTTGGAAACCGCCGCGATGAACGTGCTCTTGCCTGCGTTGGGCATGCCCAACATGCCGACATCCGCCAGCACCTTGAGCTCAAGATGCAGTTTGCGTTGCTCGCCCGGATGCCCTGATGTGCTTTGACGCGGAGCCCGATTGGTGCTGGATTTGAAACGTAAATTTCCGAGCCCACCCTGCCCACCTTGGGCCAAGACCAGGCGCTGGCCCGATTCGGTCAGATCTGCCACGACGTCACCACTCTCGGTGTCGCGAATGAGCGTGCCCACCGGAACACGCAGCAACATATCTTCACCAGCAGCGCCGAACTGATCAGCCCCGCGTCCGTGCTCGCCGTTGCGCGCGCGATACAGGCGCTGGTAGCGGAAATCAATCAGGGTGTTGAGGTTGGAGTCGGCTTCGACATAGATATGGCCGCCCCTGCCGCCATCCCCCCCATCCGGGCCGCCGAAAGGAATGAATTTCTCGCGCCGAAAGGACATGCAGCCGTTGCCGCCCTGGCCAGCCGACACTTCGATCTGGGCTTCATCAATGAATTTCACGCGCTCGCTCACTCTCAACAAACTCGGTGCTGCGCCTTGGTGGCCTTGGTGCTGCCGCAAGCCACGCCGACAGACTCGGATTGGGCATTCAACCTGCAGCCGCAGGGCATTGAATGCACAAGCCCCGGCTTGCCTGCCCGGCAGGACGCCAGGAGCAGCAAACCGGGGCTCGGTTCAAACTTGAAGACATCCCTTCACCGTGCCGCGGGACTCCGGCACTTGCCGACTTCAGGCTTCGGCCGACTTGAGCGGGGTGATATTGACGAACTGGCGGTTGTGCTCGCCCTTGCGACCGAACTGAACTTGACCATCAACCAACGCGAACAGGGTGTGATCCTTGCCCATGCCGACGTTGACGCCCGCGTGAAAACGCGTCCCACGCTGGCGCACGATGATGGAACCAGCCGGAATGGCCTCACCCCCGAAAGCCTTGACGCCGAGGCGTTTGGCTTCCGAATCGCGTCCGTTGCGGGTTGAGCCGCCGCCCTTTTTCTGTGCCATGTTTGTTCTCCTTACGCCGCGATGCTTTCGATCTGCAGCTCGGTGTAATTTTGCCGATGCCCTTGACGCTTCTGATAGTGCTTGCGGCGGCGCATCTTGAAAATATGCACCTTCTCGCCACGCCCATGCGACAAAACCTTGGCTGTCACCGCCGCACCCGCCACGAGGGGAGTGCCGATCCGCATGTCGTCGCCGCTGAAGACGGCGAGCACCTGATCGATCACGATGTCTTGGCCAATGTCTGCGGGTAACTGTTCGACCTTGATCTTTTCGCCAGCGCAAACCTTGTATTGTTTGCCGCCGGTTTTTATGACCGCATACATATGACTACTCCTGAAAATTGAACGCACAGCCTTCCATTCGATGAAAGGCTGATCACAGTTCATCCAGTGCGCAATTTGACTTGCAAAAACCGATGAACCATGCATCATAACAGAGGCTTGCACCGCCACGCCCCCTGGATTGATGTCCAAGCCAGGGCTCATGGACAGGGTAGGCCGCCCTATAAAATTGTCTGATGCTTGTTTCGCAGCTGACGCGCCAAGCGCGTGGACCAACCCTGAACCCGCACACTTCGTGACTTCTTCGCATTCGATTCAATCGATCCTCGCTCCCATTGCACGGGACATGCGTGAAGTCGACGCAAGCATCCGGCAAAATCTGACTTCCGAAGTGCAGCTGATCAATGCCATCAGCAGCCACATCATTTCCGCAGGGGGCAAGCGCCTGCGTCCCGCCTTGCTTCTGCTCATGGCCAAGGCGCATGGCTACAACGGACCACACCATCACGCCCTGGCGGCAGTGGTCGAGCTCATCCATACGGCAACCCTGCTGCACGACGACGTCGTCGATGAGTCGGACTTGAGGCGTGGGCGCAAGACCTCGAATGCACGGTTCGGCAATGCTGCGAGCGTCCTGGCTGGTGACTTTCTCTATTCGCGCGCCTTCCAGATGATGGTCAAGGCCGGCAATCTGCGGATTTTGCAGATCCTGGCGGATGCGACGAACGTGATCGCTGAGGGCGAAGTGCTGCAGCTCCTCAATATGCACGACCCCGAGGTCGGCGTGGAGCGCTACCTGCAGGTCATCGGCTACAAGACTGCAACCCTGTTCGATGCGGCGGCGCGCATCGGCGCCGTGCTGGCCGGCGTGGACTCGCAGCACGAGGCTGCAGCCGCGGCTTGTGGCCGGGCCATCGGCACGGCATTCCAACTCATCGACGATGCGCTGGACTACAACGGCGAAGCGGAAGAGATGGGCAAAAATGTCGGCGATGATCTGCGCGAGGGCAAGCCCACGCTGCCACTGATCGTCGCCATGCAACGCGTGACGCCCACCGAGCGCGAATTGATCCAGAACGCCATTCGCCACGGCGAAACGCAGAACATGCCACGCATCTTGCAACTTGTTCGCGACAGCGGCGCGCTCGATACCGTGCACCAAACAGCTCAATCTGAATTGAACCGTGCGCGTCACCTGCTCCAAGGTCTGGAGGCAACTCCAGAACGCGAGGCTCTGATAAACTTATGTGCTTACTCTTTGGATCGCAACGCGTGAGTTTTTTGTGCGCCGCGGGTACTTGTATTGGCCCATCGGGGTGTAGCTTAGCCTGGTAGAGCGCTACGTTCGGGACGTAGAGGCCGGAGGTTCGAATCCTCTCACCCCGACCAGAATTCCCGAAACTGACGGTCGCCATATGCCCCTGTGCCATATGCGGCCGTTTTTGTTTCGATCTTGCAGCGGGTCACGGCTGCAGCGACCGGCGCGCACTGGCCGGGGCAGCCATCCAAGCAAAAAAACTTGCGAATCTGCGACATAATTCCCTAGACAGGGCGTTACCGCACGAGGCCTGATTTACAAAGCGGCGGGTAACCAGCATCATGCAGTAGCCATACTTTGTCACCATGTCAACCGTACTCGCTGCCTCCCCGACGCAAAGCAAATCGTCCACCCAACTATCCGGGCTGGGGCACGCACTGGTGCAATCGGATCAGTTGCAGCGCGCTGTCGCCGAGCAAATTCAAAAACGCGCCGTCGAGTCGCGCAACAGCTTCATTGCTACCCTGCTTTCCAGCGGTTCCATGAGCGCTGCAGACCTTGCGCACTGGGTCAGCAAAACATTTGCGCTCCCCATGCTCGACCTCGACGCGCTCGACCCTGCCCGTGTGCCCCCCGGTGTGCTGGACCCCAAAATCATCCAGGCTTACAAAGTCCTTCCACTGATCAAGCGCGGCAACAAGCTGGTGGTGGCAACGGCCGATCCCGCCGACCACGAGGCTGAGGACAAGATCAAATTTCAGACCCAGGCCGCGGTCGATCTGGTGGTGGTCGAGTACGACAAATTATTGCGCTGGATCGAACAAAGCACCCAATCCGCCAGCACCCAGATCAGTAACCTGGTCGGGGAGGATTTTGACCTCGGGGATCTTGACGATGGCTCCAGGGAAGCAAGCGCTGAAAAAGATGCGGCCGCGGGTGCGGACATTGACGATGCCCCGGTGGTGCGCTTTCTGCAAAAAATGCTGGTGGACGCCATCAACATGCGAGCTTCCGACTTGCACTTCGAGCCGTTCGAAAACTTTTACCGCATCCGTTTCCGCGTCGACGGCGAGTTGCGCGAAATCGCCCAACCGCCCGTGGCAATCAAAGAAAAACTGGCCTCGCGCATCAAGGTCATTTCGCGTCTGGACATCGCTGAGCGCCGCGTACCGCAAGACGGGCGCATGAAACTGCGATTCGGCCCCGATAAATCCATCGACTTTCGCATCAGCACCTTGCCGACCATCCACGGCGAGAAAATCGTCATCCGCATCCTGGACTCGTCCCTTGCCAAGATGGGCATCGAATCGCTCGGCTACGAACCGGATGAAAAAGAGCGTGTGATGCGTGCCATCAAGCGCCCCTACGGCATGGTGCTGGTCACTGGCCCTACAGGTAGCGGCAAAACGGTGTCGCTTTATTCCTATTTGAACCTGCTCAACCAGCCGGGCGTGAATATTTCCACGGCGGAGGATCCGGCCGAAATCAACCTCCCCGGGGTCAACCAGGTCAACGTGAACGAGAAGGCCGGGTTGAATTTCGCGACCGCCCTGCGGGCTTTTTTGCGTCAGGATCCGGACATCATCATGGTCGGCGAAATTCGCGATCTGGAAACGGCGGATATCTCCATCAAGGCCGCGCAAACCGGACACATGGTGTTCTCCACCCTGCACACCAACGACGCTCCGACAACACTGACCCGTTTGATGAACATGGGGGTGCCGGCATTCAACATCGCCTCCAGCGTGATTCTCATCACCGCTCAGCGACTGGCGCGCAAGCTTTGCCCCCAATGCAAGTCACCCATGGACATACCTTCGGCAGCCTTGCTCGAGGCCGGGTTCAAAGATGCCGATCTGGACGGCTCCTGGAAACCCTGCAAGCCCGGCAAGTGCAGCGCCTGCAACGGCAGTGGCTACAAAGGGCGACTGGGCATTTACCAAGCCATGCCGATCAGCGAAGAAATCCAACGCATCATCCTGAATCATGGCACGGCGCTCGACATTGCCGACCAGGCCAAGCGCGATGGAGTTCGCACGCTGCGCGAGTCGGGACTGATCAAGGTCAAGCAGGGGCTCACCTCGCTCGAAGAGGTCTTGGCCGTGACCAACGAATGAACACCAGGCTGCAACCGGAGGACACATGGCAACAGCCGTAATGCGCACCCCCAAGGATTTTCTCTTCGTCTGGGAGGGCAAGGATCGCCAGGGCAAACTGCAACGCGGGGAAATCCGCGCCGGCAGCGAAAACATCGTCAAGGCGTCGCTGCGACGTCAGGGCATCCTGGCCACCAAGGTCAAGAAGCGCAGGGTCGGGGGCGGCAAGGCCATCAAGTCCAAGGATCTGACCACGTTCACACGGCAGATGGCCACCATGTTGCGGGCGGGGGTACCGCTGCTGCAGTCGTTCGACATCGTCGGTCGCAGCCACCCCAATCCGTCGATGGCACGGTTGGTTTCCGAAATTCGCAACGACGTCGAAACGGGCACGAGCTTGTCGGCCGCGTTTCGTAAATTTCCCAAATACTTCGATCATCTCTATTGCAACCTGGTCGAAGCCGGCGAAGAGGCCGGCATGCTGGAACTGATCCTCGATCGCCTGGCCACCTACCAGGAAAAAACCCTGGCGATACGCAGCAAAATCAAGTCCGCCCTGACCTACCCGATCGCGGTGATGATTGTGGCCATGATCGTGGTCACCATCATCATGCTGTTCGTCGTGCCGACCTTCCAGGACGTCTTCAGCCAGTTTGGTGCCAGCCTGCCCACCCCCACGCTGGTGGTCATCGCCATATCCAATTTCTTCGTCCATTATTGGTACATCCTGTTCGGCACGCTGTTCATCGGCGGCTATTTCCTGCTGCAGTCCTGGAAGCGTTCGGACAAGGTCAAGGAGTTCGTCGATCGCATGTTGCTGCGACTCCCGGTGTTCGGCGATCTGGTACTCAAGGGCACGCTCGCGCGCTGGACCCGGACTCTGGCCACCATGTTCGGCGCCGGTGTTCCACTGGTCGAAGCGCTGGACTCCGTGGGCGGAGCTTCCGGGAACATCGTCTACCAGCGCGCCACCGAGAAAATCCAGCAGGATGTGTCCACCGGCACCAGCCTGACCTTGTCGATGCAAACCACCGGGGTGTTTCCGCCGCTGGTGCTGCAGATGGCGTCCATTGGCGAAGAGTCGGGCTCGCTCGACCAAATGCTGTCCAAGGCTGCCGACATCTACGAGGCCGAAGTCGATGAGTTGGTGAAAGCGTTGTCGAGTCTGCTGGAGCCCATCATCATCGTGGTGCTCGGTGTGCTCATCGGCGGCTTGGTCATCGCCATGTACTTGCCTATTTTCAATCTCGGCAAGGTCGTCGGTTGATCATGCCCACTGCATGGGCCGGACTCCCCGCCGATTTCTGGGTGATGGCAGCAGCGCTGGTGGGCCTGGCGGTGGGCAGTTTTCTCAACGTCGTGATCTACCGCCTGCCGGTGATGCTCGAGCGAGCCTGGCAGCTCGACGCCCACGCCACGCTGCACCCCCAGACCGAACAGCCCAACAGCGCGACCTTCAATCTGATGCATCCGCGCTCGCGCTGCGGGACCTGTGGCCATGCCATCCGCTGGTGGGAGAACATTCCGCTGTTGAGCTGGCTGCTGCTGGGGGGCAAGTGCTCGTCTTGCGGCACACGCATCTCGGCGCGCTATCCACTGGTCGAACTGCTGACCGCGGTGTTGACGGCGGCTGTGATCGTGCTGCAGGGCGTCACGCCCTGGTCGCTCGGGCTGGTGCTGCTGCTGTGGGGACTCATCGCGCTGGCTTTCATCGACTACGACACCACCCTGCTGCCCGACGGCATCACCCTGCCACTCCTCTGGCTCGGGCTGTTGCTGCATGCCGTGCTCGACCCTGGTTTTTTGCCGCAGGCGATTTGGGGAGCAGCCCTAGGCTACGTCAGCTTGTGGAGCATCTACCAGACGTTCAAACTGCTCACCGGCAAGGAGGGCATGGGTTATGGCGACTTCAAGTTGTTTGCCGTGCTCGGTGCCTGGTTCGGTGCCACGGCGCTCCTGCCCATCATCCTGCTGTCAGCCATTGCCGGGGCCGGGATCGGCATCGCACTGCAATTCAGCGGACTGACCGAGCGTGGCAAACCCATCCCCTTCGGCCCTTTTCTGGCAACCGCGGGCCTGATCATGCTGCTGCTCGGGCCGCAGCGGCTGATCGCCTGGGTGCTGCCCGCTGGCGCTTGACCTGCCGCGCGACGCGTGAGTGCTAGCCCTGGCGCCACAACGCGGCGACTGACCGCGAAACTCACCATCGGCCTCACGGGTGGTATCGGCTCGGGCAAATCAGCCGTCTCTCAAATGCTGGCGACATGGGGTGCAAGCGTGCTGGACGCCGATGCCATTGCTCATGAACTCACGGCACCGGGCGGCGCCGCCATCGCGCCCATTGGCGAGGCCTTCGGTGCCGCGATGATCACCGCCGAAGGCGGCCTCGACCGCGACCGCATGCGTGCCGCCGTATTCGCCGAGCCGGTTCTGCGCCACCGGCTCGAAGCCATCCTTCATCCGCGCATCGGTCAAGTCCTGCGGGAGCGCGCGACCCTGGCGCAAGGCGCCTACCTCGTGGTCGTCGTGCCGTTGCTCGTTGAGGGCCAAGAGCGTTGGCGGCACGCAGTGGACCGCATCGCCGTGGTCGACTGCGCCGAGCCTCTGCAGATTGAGCGCGTCATGCGCCGCTCGAATCTGGAAGCGGCGCAGGTGCGTGCCATCATGGCCACGCAGGCCACGCGCGAAGCGCGCCGGGCTGCCGCCGACGATCTGATCGACAACAGCGCCGATCTCGCCGCACTCCAAGCCCGTGCCCGCGACTTGCATGGTCAGTACCTGCAAATCGCCCGTCGCATTTGAATTCCCACCGCACATGCATGACAATGCTTCGCTGTGAGGATGAAGGTCGAGGAAGGCCAACCGTCCTTGCGCAGCAGCACCCACCTGACCCGGCCCGTGATCCTCTACGAATACCCCCTGAGCGAGCGTGTTCGCACCCTGCTGCGACTCGAATACCTGTTTCGCCGGGTTCACTTCCTGCTGCAGCGCGCCCATCCCTTTGATCATCATTTCGCCCTGCTCTCGCTGTTCGAGATCATGGACGTGGCCACACGCCAGGATCTCAAGTCGGAACTGCTCAAAGACCTGGAGCGGCAACGGCAGCAGTTTCTGAGCTTCCGCGGCAATCCGGCGGTTTCCGAGCAGACTCTGGACGAGGTTCTTGCCGAACTCGACGCAGCCTTCCAGGGCCTGAGCCAACAACTCGGCAAGCCTGGGCAGCCCCTGCTCGACAACGAATGGCTGATGGCCGTCCGCAGCCGCGCCAGCATTCCCGGAGGAACCTGCGAGTTCGATCTTCCAGCCTATTACGCCTGGCAGCACCTGCCTGAAGACCAGCGCCGACTCGACATGGCGCGCTGGATGGAATGCTTCGGTCCCCTGGCCATGGGCGTGGAACTGCTCCTGCGCCTGCTGCGTGACTCCGGGGCGCCGCACAAGACCTTAGCGCCTGGGGGGGTGTACCAGCAAAATCTTGGCGGCCGCAGCTTCCAACTCATGCGCTTGCGCGTCGATGGAGCTTTGGGGGTCGTTCCCGAAACCACGGGACACAGGCTGATGGTCTCGGTGCGCTACATGCGCCCCGACGTCGACTGGAAACTCAGGCCCGTGACCACCGACGTGGCTTTCGAGATTGCCCTTTGCCCATGACCGCCCCGACCACCGCACCCGCCGTGCGGACCGTGCGCTGCCCGGCCTGCGGCGGCCCCAGCCGCTACGCGGCCGACAATCCGTGGCGGCCGTTTTGCAGTGAGCGCTGCAAGAACCTCGATTTCGGTGCCTGGGCCAGCGAGAATTACCGGGTCGCCACCCAGCACTCGGTGGAGGGCGAAGACGGCGGCGAGAGCAGCGGGCCGACTTCGGGTTCCGGCGGCGAACCCACCAGCCACTGAGGCCTGGCCGCTGCCGCAGGCAGGTCGTTATCTGCGGCTTGATCGCGCGTCCCGTTGCAATACCGGGCTGGCGATCAGGTCGAAGGCGTCGGCTCCAGATGCGTCGGCCCGTCGTGGCGGCGCTCCTGCGCCAGCCATTGCAACACCGGAAAGGTTCCAGGCAACACCGGGGCCACCGCCACGGGCAATTGCTGCCAGGCGATGTCCTGGCCTTCGCAGGGGCGCATCTGGCCTTGCCAATCGGTCACCTTGCAGAACAGCAGTTCCACCCGCGCATGCGGATAGTTCACCACACATGAACGCCAGAAACTGGCTCGCAGCGCATGGATATCGAGTTCCTCTTGCAACTCGCGTTCCAGCGCCTGCAATACAGTCTCGCCGGGCTCGATCTTGCCACCCGGAAATTCCCAATACCCCGCGTAGGGCTTGTCGGCCGGGCGGCTGGCGAGCAGAAAACAGCCATCGGCCCGCAGCAGCACGCCCACGGCCACCGGCACCAGCGGGCGCGCGGTCTCACCGTCAGACTCGGCTGCCGCAGCCACACCGGTCTGCGCATGGCTTGCGGCGGCCATGATGTCAGCGCAGCTTGCGGCCCGCGAAGTCGCGCGCGAACTGCATCGCCACGCGGCCTGAGCGCGAGCCGCGCTCCAGCGCCCAGACCAGGGCCTCGGCATGGGCCGCCTGTGCCTGTTCGGGTTTGATGCCGAAGGCCTGCAACCAATGGTCGATGATGCGCAGGTAATGGTCTTGATCAAAGGGATAAAAACTTGCCCACAACCCGAAACGCTCGGACAGCGAAATTTTTTCCTCCACCACCTCGCCTGGATGCACCTCGCCGCTTTCGGTGTGCTGGTAGCTGAGGTTCTCGTGCATGTACTCGGGCAGCAAATGGCGGCGGTTGGATGTGGCGTAGATCAGGACGTTGTCGGCGTTGGCCGAGATCGAGCCGTCGAGCACGGATTTGAGCGCCTTGTAGCCAGCCTCGCCCTCGTCGAACGACAGATCGTCCGAGAATACGATGAAACGCTCGGGCCGCGACTCCAGCACATCCATCAGGTTGGGCAGATCGATGAGATCGGCCTTGTCCACTTCGATCAGGCGCAACCCCCTGGCCGCATACTTGTTCAGGCAAGCCTTCACCAACGAGGACTTGCCGGTGCCGCGGGCGCCCGTGAGCAGCACGTTGTTGGCCGGCTTGCCGGCGACAAACTGGCGGGTGTTGCGTTCGATGCGGCGCTTCTGCTCGTCGATGCCATGCAGATCCGCGAGCTGGATGGGGGCGAGCGTACGCACGGGCTGAAGCATGGCGTGCTGGCCGCGCTTGCGCCAGCGAAACGCCACGCCCGCTTGCCAGTCGGGCTCGGGCGTAGCCGGTGCAAGGGTCAGCTCCAGGCGGCTGAGCACACGCTCGGCATGATCGAGCAAGGCGGCAAGACGGTCCATGGGAGGTGCGCCGGGCTTGGCATCGCGCTGGACAACGGGTTTGGCCATGGCGCGGTTCAACTGCGGTAATCGGCGTTGATGCTGACGTAGTCGTGCGAGAGATCGCACGTCCACAGCGTGGCGGCAGCGTCCCCGCGTCCAAGCACGATGCGAACCGAGATCTCGGGCTTGGCCATCACACGCTTGCCGTCGGCTTCCCGGTAGTCGGGGTGGCGGCCGCCGCGCGTGGCCACATGAACTGCGTCGAGATAGAGGTCGACGCCGGAGACATCGAGGTCGTCGATTCCGGCATAGCCCACTGCCGCCAGGATGCGGCCGAGGTTGGGGTCGCTGGCGAAGAACGCGGTTTTCACCAGGGGCGAATGCGCCACGGCATAGGCCACCAGACGCGCCTCCTCGCGGCTGCGGGCTCGCTCGACGTGAATGCTGATGAACTTGGTCGCCCCTTCGCCATCGCGCACGATGGCCTGGGCGATATGCAGCGCAACGTGCGTGAGCGCCGCGCGCAAGGCCTGCGCCTGCGGACTGGCCGCATCGGTGATGGCTGGCAGCGCGGCACGGCCGGTGGCGGCAAGGACCAGGGCATCGTTGGTCGAGGTATCGCCATCGACCGTGATGCAGTTGAACGATGCATCGGCCACCTCGCGGGCCAGTTGTGCCAGCAGGGCCGGCGCCACGGCGGCATCGGTGGCGAGGAAGCCGAGCATCGTCGCCATGTTGGGGCGGATCATGCCCGCGCCCTTGGCGATGCCGCTGACGGTGATGCGCACGCCGTCGATGCTGATTTGCGTGCTGGCCGCCTTGGGCACGGTGTCGGTGGTCATGATGGCGGCGGCGGCATCGGCCCAGGCGTCGTCACGCGCATCGGCGAGGGCAGCGGGGAGTGCGGTGATGAGGCGCTCCAGCGGCAAGGGCTCCAGGATCACGCCGGTGGAAAATGGAAGCACCTCGCGCGATGCCACGCCGAGGAGCGCCGCCACCGCGTCGCAGCTCGCGCGCGCCGCCAGCAAGCCGGCTTCGCCGGTGCCGGCATTGGCGCAACCGGTGTTGATCACCAGGGCGCGTATCGGCGCGCCCTGTGCCGCACCCAGGTGTTCGCGGCACACCTGAACCGGAGCCGCGCAAAAACGGTTGCGCGTGAACACGCCAGCCACTTGCGTGCCGGGATCGAACTGGAACAGCGTGAGATCGGTACGCCCGGCCTTGCGCATGCCGGCCTGGGCCACGCCGATGCGCACGCCGGGCACGGCATGCAGGGTTGCGGGGTTGGGAGGGGTCAGGTTCACAGCCATGGCGTGGGCTCCATCAAGGCCAGGATGATCGGGTGCGGGACGGCTGTGCCGGCTCAGATGACGCCAATGCGCACGGCAGCGGCGGGGCTGACCCAGCAGGACTGTAGTCCGCGGATCCGCTGCCGCTCAGCTCAGCTTGCCGTGGCAATGCTTGTACTTCTTGCCACTGCCACAGGGGCAGGGGTCGTTGCGGCCAACTTTCGGCATGGCGTTGACGATGGGCTGCATCGAGACGGCACCTGCCGCGGCCGCGGCCACGGCAAGCTCGCCGGCTTCGAGTCCGCCTTCGGCCGCAGTGGCGCCTGCAGCTTCAGGGTGCTGGAACACCAGGTTGTGCAGGCTTTGGGCACGTTGCTCGATCTGCTCGGCAGCCGCCACGGCCTGCTCCTGGGTTTGCACCTGCACGGTCATGAGGGTGCGGGTGACATCGTTCTTCACCGCGTCAAGCATCTGCCCGAACAGCTCGAAAGCCTCGCGCTTGTACTCCTGCTTGGGTTGCTTTTGTGCGTAGCCGCGCAGGTGGATACCCTGGCGCAAATAGTCCAGTGCCGAGAGGTGTTCGCGCCAGTGCTGGTCAAGCGACTGCAACAGCACCATGCGCTCGAAACTGGCGAAGTTGGCACTCCCCACAGCTTCGACCTTCGCCTTGTACTGGGCGTGCACGGTCTCCAGCACATGGTCCAGCACGTCTTCGTCGGTCACGGTCTGGTCGGCCTCGACCCACGCCTTGAGCTCCAGCTCGATCTGCCAGTCGTCCCGCAGGGCACGCTCCAGGGCGGCAATATCCCACTGCTCTTCCATGCTCTGCGCTGGCACGAAGGTCTGCACCATGTCGGTCACGCTGCCTTGGCGCAGGTCGGCAATCTGGGCGCCGACGTCCTGGTTGTCGAGAATGGCGTTGCGCTGCTCGTACATGATCTTGCGCTGCTCGTTGGCCACGTCGTCATACTCGAGGAGCTGCTTGCGCACGTCGAAGTTGCGTGCCTCAACCTTGCGCTGTGCCGACTCGATCGAGCGCGTCACCATGCCCGCCTCGATCGCCTCGCCCTCGGGCATCTTCAGGCGCTCCATGATGGCGCGCACGCGGTCGCCGGCGAAGATGCGCATCAGCGAATCGTCCAGCGACAAGTAAAAGCGCGACGAACCGGGATCACCCTGGCGACCCGAACGTCCGCGCAGTTGGTTGTCCACCCGGCGCGACTCGCTGCGCTCGGTGCCGACGATGTGCAGCCCGCCCTGGGCGATGGTGTGGTCGTGCAACGATTGCCACTCGCTGCGCAGCGTTTGCACCCGCTGCAGCTTGTCGTCGTCCGACAGATTGGGATCGGCTTCGATGATCTCGCACTGCTTCTCGACGTTGCCGCCAAGCACGATGTCGGTGCCGCGGCCTGCCATGTTGGTGGCGATGGTGATGATCTTCGGCCGTCCCGCCTGGGCCACGATCTCGGCCTCGCGTGCATGCTGCTTGGCGTTGAGCACCGCGTGCGGCAGCTTGTCCCTGTTCAGCAGCAGCGAAAGGTTTTCGCTCGCCTCGATCGAGGCGGTGCCCACCAGGACCGGCTGGCCACGCTCGAAACAATCCTTGATGTCAGCCACCACCGCCAGGTCACGTTCCCGGGCGGTCTTGTAGACCTTGTCCTGGTGGTCCTTGCGCTGGCTGGGGCGGTTGGTCGGAATGACCACGGTTTCCAGCTTGTAGATTTCCTGGAATTCGTAGGCCTCGGTGTCGGCCGTTCCGGTCATGCCGGCCAGCTTGCCGTACATGCGGAAATAGTTCTGGAAGGTGATCGAGGCGAGGGTCTGGTTCTCGTTCTGGATCTGCACGCCTTCCTTGGCTTCCACCGCCTGGTGCAGGCCATCGGACCAGCGCCGCCCGGTCATGATGCGGCCGGTGAATTCGTCGACGATGATCACCTCGCCGTTCTGCACCACGTAATGCTGATCGCGGTGGTACAGATGGTGGGCACGCAACGCCGCATACAGATGGTGCATGAGCGCGATGTTCGCCGGGTCATACAGCGTGCTGCCTTCGGGGATGAGCCCCATCTCGCCCAGAATGCGCTCGGCCTTCTCGTGCCCGGACTCGGTGAGGTAGACCTGATGACTTTTCTCGTCCACCGTGAAGTCGCCTGGCTTTTCCACGCCCTTGCCGGTGAGCGGATCCTCCTCGCCGATCTGGCGGTCGAGCAGGGGCACGACCTTGTCGAGCTTGAGATACAACTCGGTGTTGTCGTCCGCCTGGCCGGAGATGATCAGCGGAGTGCGTGCCTCGTCGATCAGGATGGAGTCCACCTCGTCGATCAGCGCATAGTTCAGTCCGCGCTGGACCCGCTCGGCGGGCTCGAACACCATGTTGTCGCGCAGGTAGTCGAAACCGTATTCGTTGTTCGTGCCGTAGGTCACATCGCAGCCGTAGGCCGCCTGCTTGTCGTCGCGAGGCATATTCGGCAGGTTGATGCCGACGGTCAGACCGAGGAAGTTGTAGAGGCGGCTCATCCACTGCGCATCGCGCTGGGCCAGGTAGTCGTTCACCGTGACCACATGCACACCCTTGCCCGCGAGCGCATTCAAATACACCGGCAGCGTGCCCACCAGGGTCTTGCCCTCGCCGGTACGCATCTCGGCGATCTTGCCGTCGTGCAGCGCCATGCCGCCCACCAGTTGCACGTCGAAATGGCGCATTTTCAGCGTGCGCTTGCCGCCCTCGCGCACCACCGCGAAAGCTTCCGGAAGCAGGTCATCGAGCGCACGGCCGTCTGCGACCTGTTGTTTGAACTCGGCGGTCTTGGCGCGCAGTTCCTCATCGCTGAGTTGTTCGAACTGCGGCTCCAGCGCGTTGATGCGCTGGGCCACGCGTCGGTATTGGCGCAGCAGCCGCTCGTTGCGGCTGCCGAAGAGACGGGTCAGGAAGGATGCGGGCATGGGTCGGTCAGGATGCGGCACGCCAGGCAAGCCGGATCAAGCGCGGCCCTGGGCGGGGGTGGACAGCAAGCCCCGAGTGCCATCTCAAGGGAAACCTTCATTCTACCCAGCGCCCCTTGCGCGCGGAGTGGCCCGACCTTGCCAGACAATGCTGTCTTCTGCCGCATGCGCGCCCAGGCGCCGATTTCCAGACGCCCCCATCAGATGACCTCAAGCCCGACCCGGTTGCGCCAATCGAGGCGTCGCCTCGCCCCTGGCCCGGCTGCAGCCTCCATGGCCATGCTGCCGCAGTGGATGCAGCGCACCCCAACGCTGATGACGCTGAAAGAGCAAGCGCTCACATCCCAAAAAATGTGGGCGACGCTGCAAGGCGCCTTGCCGCTCGAACTGGCGGTGGCCGTGCGCCCTGGCCGTTGGGCCGAAGGTGTCTGGAACCTCACAGCTTCGTCCCCGGCCGTGGCCGCCAAGCTCAAGCTTTATGGACCGCTGCTGTTGCGCCAGTTGCAGCAGGCGCAATGGCCGCTCAAGCGCATCCTGGTGCGGGTGCAGGAGCCAGGCTCACCGGTGCAGGATCATCCCTTGCGCGCCGAGGCGACTGCACCATCGCAGGTGCCGGCCTGGGTGCAGGCCCGGTTGCGGGCCTTGCGCGAAAAACTGTAGCCGCGATGCCATGCCTGCGGGTGGGGTGGTCGTGGACACAAGGGCCGGGGCACCTCAGTCAAGCTGCGGCCTTGAGTGGGCTGCGGTAACCGGGCGGAGCGGTGTTGGCGTCGTCGAAGCTGACCATCTCGTACGCCGTGGGGTCGTCGAGCAGCGCGCGCAACAG
>JAJZDV010000013.1:0-15300 GCA_021846025.1 Pseudomonadota bacterium | reverse complement strand
AAGGGCCGGGGCACCTCAGTCAAGCTGCGGCCTTGAGTGGGCTGCGGTAACCGGGCGGAGCGGTGTTGGCGTCGTCGAAGCTGACCATCTCGTACGCCGTGGGGTCGTCGAGCAGCGCGCGCAACAGTGCGTTGTTGACGGCATGGCCGCTGCGGTAGGCGCTGTAGGCGCCAATGATGGGATGGCCGATGACGTAGAGATCGCCGATGGCGTCGAGCATCTTGTGCTTGACGAACTCGGCGTCGAAACGCAGGCCTTCCTGGTTCAAGATGCGTGACTCGTTCATGACGATGGCGTTTTCCATGCTGCCGCCCTGGGCCAGACCGCGCTCACGCAGCGCATCCACATCGCGCATGAAACCGAAGGTGCGGGCGCGGGCGATGTCACGCACATAAGCCTGCATGCCGAAGTCGAAGCTGTAATCCTGCGCGGTCTGATCGATGGCGGGATGGTCGAACTCGATCGCGAAATTCAGGCGAAAACCGTCGTGCGGCTCCAATCGCGCCCACTTCTCGCCATCGCGGTCGTGCGTGCGCACCTCCACCGCCCGGAGCATGCGGATGAAGCGCTTGGCTGCGGCCTGCTCTTGCAGTCCGGCCGACTGCAGCAGGTAAACGAAACTGGAGGCGGAGCCGTCGAGGATGGGGATTTCCTCGGCATCCACGTCCACGATCAGGTTATCCAGCCCCAGGCCGGCGCAGGCCGAGAGCAGATGCTCGACGGTCTGAATCTTGGCGTCACCCGAGCCCAGCGTGGTGGCCATGCGGGTATCGACCACGGCCAGAGGGTGCAGCGCAATGGAGACGGGTTGCGGCAGATCGGTGCGACGGAACACGATGCCGGTGTCGGGCGGTGCCGGATGGAGCGTGAGTTCGACCCGCTCGCTGCTGTGCAGGCCGACGCCCACGGCGCGATTGGCCGAACGGATGGTGCGTTGCGACAACATGGTTTGCCGTTTTTTCAATCGAAAAACTGTCATTGATAACGGGGAGCTATTTTAAGAGTCCTCCGTCACGTCTGCACAACGCCTTGCGGCGTGCCCAAGGCAGCGCCCAGGCATCCGCTCAAGAACGCGCCAGGCAAGGCCAACTCGCCGGACGAAGCAGGAACCGACGAAACGGGGTCATCCGTCGGTTCCTGCCAGCGGCCGCTTCAGTCGCGCTGAAGCAGCCGCCTGAGCCCGGTTTGCATCGACGTGGTTCTGGCAGTGCCGGGGATCAGTCGGCCTGCTTGCGCAGGAAGGCCGGGATCTCCATTTCTTCCATGCCGCTCTGCATCAGCGCATTGACATGGGCCGAAGGCGCGCTGCCGCGCGGGTTGCGCCAGATCGCCGGGATCTGCGACGCGTCGATGCCCGCGCCGTGGCCCATGCTCATCGGGCCGGAATCGGTGCCCGTGCGCAACACGGTCAGGCTGGGCGCCGCCTTGACGGTGACCCGGGCTTTGGACAACCCGGTGGCCAGCACGGTCACGCGCAGCGAGTCGCCCATGCTGGGGTCGTTCACCGTGCCGAAGATGATGTGCGCATCCGGTGCCGCGTAGGCGCGAATGGCGTTCATCGCCTCGCGCGTCTCGCTCAGCTTGAGCGAGTCGTCCGCGGTGATGTTGACCAGCACGCCCTTGGCCCCGGACAGGTCCACGCCATCGAGCAGCGGGCAGACCACGGCCTGCTCGGCTGCAAGCCGGGCGCGGTCGGCGCCGCTGGACACGGCTGTGCCCATCATCGCCTTGCCGGGCTCGCCCATCACCGTCTTCACGTCCTCGAAGTCGGCGTTGATCATGCCGGGAACGTTGATGATCTCGGCGATGCCTCCCGTGGCGTTCTTCAGCACGTCATTGGCCTTGGCGAAGGCTTCCTTCTGCGAAATATCGTCGCCGTAGACCTCGAGCAGCTTCTCGTTGAGCACAACGATCAGCGAATCGACGTTCTTCTCCAACTCTTCCAGCCCGATGTCGGCATTCGACAGGCGCTTGGTGCCCTCGAACTCGAAGGGTTTCGTCACCACCGCGACGGTGAGAATGCCCATCTCGCGGGCGATACGCGCCACCACCGGCGCAGCGCCCGTGCCGGTGCCGCCCCCCATGCCGGCCGTGATGAACAGCATGTGCGCGCCCTCCAGCGCATCGCGAATTTCGGCTTGCGCCTGCTCGGCCGTGTCGCGCCCCACCTGCGGTTTGCCACCTGCCCCCAAACCCGACCTGCCGAGCTGGATGAAGCGGTGGGAACTGGACGTTTTCAACGCTTGCGCATCGGTGTTGGCGCAGATGAATTCCACGCCCTTCACGCCGCTGACGATCATGTGCTCGACGGCGTTGCCGCCGCCCCCGCCCATGCCGATCACCTTGATGTTGGTCCCACTGTTGAAGCCGTTGTTCGCGGCGTCCTCGATCATTTCAAAAGCCATGATGCACCTCCGTCGATAAAAGTTGAAAGACCCTGCACTGCTGCACTACCCCTCACACATGCCTGCGGTCCGGTGGCCGCAGACCCCGTACAAAAATCCGTTGTGCCTGCTTCAAAAATTTCCCGCGAACCAGTCGCGCACCCGAGCCACCAAAGACCTCGCGCCGCTGGTTTTCTGGGCGATGCGTGCGCCGCGCTGACGCTGTGTCTGCGCCTCGACCAGCAGCCCCATGGCGGTCGCGTTGCGCGGGCTGCGCACCATGTCGGACAAGGGGCCGGTGTACTGCGGCAGGCCCAGGCGCACGGGCTTGAGAAAAATGTCCTCACCGAGTTCGACCATGCCGGGCATGAGCGATGCCCCGCCGGTGATGACCACGCCGGACGACAACACCTCTTCGTAGCCGGAGTCGCGCACCACCTGCTGCACCAGGGCGAAGATTTCCTCCACCCGAGGCTCGATCACGCCGGCCAGCGCCTGGCGCGACAACATGCGCGGGCCTCGGTCGCCCAAGCCGGGCACCTCCAGCCGCTCGTCCACCCCAGCGAGCAACTGCTTGGCCACGCCGTGCTCGATCTTGATGTCTTCCGCGTCCTTGGTCGGGGTGCGCAGCGCCATGGCGATGTCGCTGGTGATGAGTTCACCGGCAATGGGAATGATGGCGGTGTGGCGAATCGAGCCCCCGGTGTAAATCGCCACATCCGTCACGCCCGCACCCACGTCGATCAGCACCACACCCAGTTCCTTTTCGTCGTCCGTGAGCACGGCGTGGCTGGAGGCGAGCGGGTGCAGCACCACGGCATCGACTTCCAGGCCGCAGCGGCGCACGCACTTGATGACGTTCTCGGCCGCGGTCTGCGCGCCGGTGACGATGTGCACCTTGGTCTCCAGCCGGATGCCGCTCATGCCCACCGGCTCCTTGACCTCCTGGCCGTCGATGATGAATTCCTGCGGCTCCACCAGCAACAGGCGCTGGTCGGTGGGGATGTTGACCGCCTTGGCGGTCTCGATCACGCGCGAGACGTCGTTTTGCGACACCTCGCGGTCCTTGATCGCCACCATGCCCTCGGAGTTCTGGCCGCGGATGTGGCTGCCGGTGATGCCGGTGATGACACGCGTGATGCGGCAATCGGCCATCAGCTCGGCTTCCTTCAGCGCCGCCTGGATCGACTGCACCGTGGCCTCGATGTCCACCACCACGCCGCGCCGCATGCCGGCCGTGGCGGCCTGGCCCATGCCCACCACCTTCAGCGTTGCAGCTGCGCTCTCCCCCTGCGGCAGGATTTCGGCCACCATCGCCAGCACCTTGGAGGTGCCGATGTCCAGCCCCACCACCAGATCTTTGTAGTCTTTGGCCATTCCCTATGCTCCCGAAGGTTTGCCTTGTGGTTTCATCGTTTTCGAGTCCGTCTTCGCACTCGGCAGTTCGACCCCGACCAGGCGCACGGCAAAACCGTTGCTGTAGCGCAGATCGGCACTGGCCAGGCGGCGGCCATAGCGCTGTTGCACTTCGGGCGCCAGCGCCAGAAAGCGTTGCAGGCGCTGGTTGAAGGCCACGGCGTCATGGTCGCTGCCCAGATCCAGCCTGGGTCCGCCCTGGATCTGCACCCGCCAGTTGCCCTCGGCGCCCAGCTCCAGCGCCGTCACCTTCCAGTGCAACGTGGCGAAAGCCTGCGTCAGCTGGCTGTACATCTGCGTCACCCGCGCCTGGCTGGCGGCAGGGCCGGAGAAATGTGGCAAGGCCATGTCCTGCACCTCGCCGAGGTTGGCTTCGAACAGTTGCCCGCTGGTGTTCACCAGACCCACCGGAACACTGCCATCGTTCCAGATGGCCAGAGGCTTCTGCGCCTCCAGCGTGACCAGCAGCGACAGCGGCCACACCCGCTGCACCACGGCCTTGTTGACCCAGGGGATCTGGTCGAACGCCTGCTGCGCGGCGGGCAGATTCACCGTGAACCAGTTGCCCTGCAACTGCGGCAGCGCCTCGCCGCGCAGGGCGGTGGCGCTGACATGCTGCAATTGACCTTGCACCTGCACGCTGCGGATGGCCCACCAGGGCCGCTGCATCAACCAGTTGCCGGCCACCACCAGCGCGCCGATGGCAAACAGCCAGACAAGCGCCAGACTGGTGAAGTTCATCAGCCTGATGTCGAGCGGAACCTCCTCGACGGCGCTGGCGCGCGGCGCGGTGCGCCAGGTACCGAAGGCGCCGTCACGCTCCATCTGGCGGTGGCGTGCCAGGCTCATGCCGAGGCTCCCTCGCGCTGCGCGCTGCGACCAGCGTCGAGCCGTGCATCGGCCAGGATGTGCAGGCAGAGGTCCTCGTAGCTCAGGCCGGCGACGCGTGCCGCCATGGGCACGAGGGAATGCCCGGTCATTCCCGGACTGGTGTTCATCTCCAGCAGGAAAGGTTGGCGATCGGAGGCGCGAATCATGATGTCGGCTCGGCCCCAGCCGCGGCAGCCCAGGGCCCGGTAGCTGCTCAACACCAGTTGGGCAATGGCGGCTTCCTCGCCAGCGGGCAGTTCGCAGGGACAGAGGTAGCGGGTCTCGTCGCTGTAGTACTTGTGCTCGAAGTCGTAGTTGCCGCCGGGGGCGACGATGTGGATCAGCGGCAGGGCGACGGCGGCATCGCCCTCGCCCAGCACGCCGCATGTGACCTCGTCGCCGTCGATGAACTGCTCGGCCAGCACGGCAGCATCGAAGCGCATGGCCTCGGCAAAGGCGGCGTCCACCTCCTGCGGGTGGTCGGCGCGTTTGAGGCCGAGGGTCGATCCCTCGTGCGAGGCCTTGAACATCAGGGGCAAGCCCAGTTCGCGTGCAGCGGCCTGGGCTTGCGCGGCACTGGCCACCATGCGCCAGGCCGGGGTGGATAACCCGTCGCATTGCCACAGGCGCTTGGTCATGTGCTTGTCGATGGCCAGCGCCGAGGCCAGCACGCCGGGACCGGTGTAGGCAATGCCGAGCAACTCCAGCGCACCTTGCACCGTGCCGTCCTCACCGTGGCGGCCATGCAGGGCGATGAACGCGCGCGATACCTGCAACCTGCGCAACTCGCACAAATCTTGCTCGGCAGGATCGAAGGCGAAGGCGTCCACCCCGCGCGACAGCAGCGCCGCGAGAACACCCTTGCCCGACATGAGCGAGACTTCGCGCTCGCTGGAACTGCCCCCCATGAGCACGGCGACACGGCCCATGGCCCGCGCCTGCACACGGCGAGGCTGCAACAGGTTCATGTTCATGTCGGCACCCCCACGGAACGCGCCAGATCGACCACTTGTTGTGGCACGCCGCCAATGGAGCCCGCGCCCATGCACACCACCACGTCGCCAGGGCGAGCGTTGTCCACGATGGCTTGGGGCATGGCCTGAATGTCGTCGACGAACAGCGGCTCGATCTTGCCCGCCACGCGCAGTGCGCGCGCGAGGCTGCGGCCATCGGCGGCAACGATGGGCGCCTCGCCAGCGGCATAGACCTCGGCCAGCAGCACGGTGTCGGCCTGGCCGAGCACGGCGACGAAGTCCTCGAACACATCGCGGGTACGGGTGTAACGGTGCGGCTGGAACGCCAGCACGATGCGCCGGCCCGGGTAGGCACCGCGCGCGGCTTCGAGGGTGGCCGCCATTTCCACCGGATGGTGGCCGTAGTCGTCGATCAGCGTGAAGCTGCCGCCGGCGGGCAGGGCAATCTCGCCATAGCGCTGGAAGCGCCGGCCGACACCATGGAACTCCGCCAGCGCCTTGACCACGGCAGCGTCGTCCACGCCGAGTTCGGCAGCCACGGCAATGGCCGCCAGCGCGTTGCGCACGTTGTGCAACCCGGGCAGATTGAGCGTGACCGCCAGCGGCGGCAACACCACACCGTTGCGCCGCAACGCGGTGAAGTGCATGCAGCCGCCGTCGGCACGCAGGTCCACGGCGCGGACCTGGGCGTCTTCATTCAGGCCGTAGGGCGTGACCGGCTTGGAGACGAACGGCAGGATGGCGCGCACGCCGGGGTCGTCCACACACAGGATGGCGGCGCCATAGAACGGCAGGCGGGCGATGAACTCGACGAAGGCCTGGCGCAGCCGCGCCATGTCATGTCCATAGGTGTCCATGTGGTCGGCGTCGATATTCGTCACCACCGCCATCACCGGCAGCAGGTTGAGGAAGGATGCGTCGGACTCGTCGGCCTCGACCACGATGTACTCGCCCTGCCCCAGCTTGGCATTGGCGCCGGCGCGGTTGAGCTTGCCGCCGATGACGAAAGTGGGATCGAGCCCGCCCTCGGCCAGCACGCTGGCGACCAGGCTGGTGGTGGTGGTCTTGCCGTGCGTGCCGGCGATGGCGACGCCACGCTTCAAGCGCATCAGCTCCGCCAGCATCACGGCGCGCGGCACCACCGGAATGTGGCGGGCGCGGGCGGCGCGCACCTCGGGATTGTCGGGGCCGACGGCGGTGGACACCACCACGGCATCGGCCCCGACGATGTGGCTGGCATCGTGGCCAATGGCGACGCGTGCCCCCAGCGAACGCAGACGCAGCACCGTGGCGCTCTCGCCGAGATCGGTGCCGCTCACGCCATAGCCGAGGTTGAGCAAGACTTCGGCGATGCCGCTCATGCCGGCGCCGCCGATGCCGACGAAGTGAATTTGACGAATGGCGTGTTTCATGTCGGGTTCTCCAGCGCCTCGCATGCCGCGACGATGCGCTGCACGGCATCGCGCTTGGCGAGCTTGTGCGCCTGCTGCGCCATCGCCAACAGACGCGGGCGGGCGAGGCCGCGCAGTTCGGCGGCGAGGCGCTCGGGTGTGAGTTCGGGTTGCTGGATCAGCAGAGCCGCACCCGGCTCGGCCAGAAAGCGGGCGTTGGCGGTCTGGTGATCGTCCACCGCGTGCGGGAAGGGCACGAACAGCGCGGCAACTCCGGCACAGGCGATTTCGCTGACGGTGGACGCGCCGGCGCGGCAGATGACCAGATCGGCATCGGCGTAGGCCGTCGCCATGTCGTCGATGAATTCGCGGCAATCGGCCGTCACCCCAAGCTGGGTGTAGCGTTGCTGCAGGCTCGGGAGATGGCCGCGGCCGCTCTGGTGCAGCACCTGCGGACGCTGCTCGGCGTCGAGCAAGGCCAGTGCCTGCGGCACGCGTTCGTTCAGCGCCGCCGCCCCCAGGCTGCCACCAACCACCAGGATGCGCAACGGGCCGCTGCGGCCGGCTTGGCGTTGCGCCGGAGTGGGCAGGTCACGGATGGATTGCCGCACCGGATTGCCGATCCAGTCGCCGGTGGGCAGGGTGTGCGGAAAGGCGGTCAACACCGTGTCGGCCAGGCGCGCCAGCAGACGGTTGCTCATGCCGGCGACGGCGTTCTGCTCGTGCAGCACCAGCTTGGCACCGGCCCAGTCGCTCATCAGGCCGCCGGGCACGGTGATGTAGCCGCCCATGCCCAGCACCACGCCGGGGCGGACACGGCGCAGCGCGCGCAGCGCCTGCCAGAAGGCGCGCAGCAATTTCAGCGGCAGCAGCAATTGGGTCAGCAGCCCCTTGCCACGCACGCCGCCGAAGTTCACCCACAGCATCGGGTAGCCCTGAGGTGGCACCAGCCGCGCCTCCATGCTGGCGGGCGCCCCCATCCAGTGCACCTGCCAGCCGGCGGCGCGCAGCCCTTCACCCACGGCCAGTCCGGGGAAGATATGGCCACCGGTGCCTCCGGCCATGATGACGGCCGTGCGTGTTGCCGTCATCGCCGACGTCCCCGCATGAGCCGGTCGGTGGCGCAGCCTGACGGCTGCCCGTTCTGGCTTCGATCCGACTGGCGCAGCACGCCAACGGCACCGCTCCGAAACCGTGGGCGCAGGCTCATATCTGCCCCCCTCGCATCAGCACGCGGTTTTCAAAGTCCACCCGCAGCAAGATGGCCAGGGCCAGCAACGACATCAGCGTGGCCGAGCCGCCGTAACTGAGCAGAGGCAAGGTGAGGCCCTTGGTGGGCAAGAGCCCCAGGTTGACGCCGATATTGATGAAGGCCTGACCGCCGATGAGCACCCCCACGCCCTGCGCCACCAGCGAGGAGAACATGCGGTCGGAGGCCAGCGCCTGGCGGCCGATGTCGAAGGCGCGCTTGGTGATCCAGGCGAACACCAGGGTCACGGCCAGCACGCCGACGAAGCCCAGCTCCTCGCCGATGATGGCGAGCAGGAAGTCGGTCTGCGGCTCGGGCAGGTAATGCAGTTTTTCCACACTGCCGCCCAGGCCGACGCCAAAGATATGGCCGCGCCCCATGGCGATGAGCGCATGCGCCAACTGGTAGGCGCTGCCCAGCGAGTTGTCCTCAGCCCAGGGGTTGAGGTAGGCAAAGATGCGATCGCGCCGCCACGGCGAAAGCACGATCATGAGGACGAAAGCACCGATCAACACCACCGTGCCGGCGGTGAACAACTTGCCGTTCACCCCTCCCAGGTAAAGGATGACCATGGCGACCGAGGCGATGACGAGAAACGCCCCCATGTCCGGCTCCGCCAGCAGCAGCAGGCCGATGAAGGCCAGCGCCACCGCCATCGGCAGGAAGGCTTTGCTGAACTTCTGCCTCACCTCTTGCTTGCGCACCATGAAGTTGGCGGCGTAGAGAATGGTGGCGAGCTTGACCAGCTCGGATGGCTGGAAATTGAACACCCCCAGCGGGATCCAGCGCCTCGATCCATTCACGCCCTTGCCGAGAAACGGCACGAGCACGGCGGCCAGCATGGCCAGCGAGGCCAGGAAGATCAGCGGTGCCCAGCGTTCCCAGAACTTCATCGGGAACTGAAACACGACCCAGCCGCCGATGAGTCCGAGCGACACCGCCGCCAGATCGCGCCAGAAGAAATGAAACTGGGTCCAGCGGGCGAAATGCGGATCTTCGGGAATGGCGATGGTGGCCGAATACACCATGACCAGGCCGAACGCCAGCAACAGCACGATGACCCACAGCAGGTTCTGGTCGAAGTCCAGCATGCGCGAGGCGGACGGGCCGACATAGCCGATACGCACCGGAATCGGCGCGGGCCTGGACCGTGCCTCCTCACGCTTGCGGGCGAACGCAGGCAGGGCCAGTTTCATGGCGCGACCTCGAGCATCACGCCGCGCGCGTGCGCCAGCTCACGCACGCAGGCGGCGAACACTTCGGCGCGGTGGGCATAGTTGCGGAACATGTCGAGACTGGCGCAGGCCGGGGAGAGCAGCGCCACATCGCCCGAGGCAGCGCGTTCCGCAGCGCGCTGCGTCGCCAGTTCCAGACTCGTCATCGATTCGGTGGGGCAGACGCCTTCGAGCGCCTGGGCGATACGGCGGGCGTCACGCCCGATCAGCACCGCGGCGCGCACCCGGCCACGCGCCGCCACCGCCAGCGGGGCGAAGTCCTGGCCCTTGCCGTCGCCACCGGCAATCAGCACCACCGGGCGATCCAGGCCGGTGAGCGCGGCAACGGTGGCGCCGACATTGGTGCCCTTGCTGTCGTCGATCCACTCCACGCCGTCGATCACACCCAGCGACTGCATCCGATGCGGCTCGCCGCGGTAGTCGCGCAACGCGTGCAGCATGGGCGCAAGCGTGGTACCGGTGCTGCAGGCCAGCGCCAGCGCCGCCAGGGCGTTGACCCAATTGTGGCGCCCCTGGATGCGCAAGGCGTCGGCGGGCATGAGCAATTGCAGACGCGCGGGTGACACGGCCACGGGCGGCTGCGTCTTGCCACGGCGCTTCGATGCCGAAGCTTGCATCGCTTGCGCCTGCTCGTCTTGGGCACGCGCCAGCCAGGCCACACCCTGCTCGACGACGATGCCCCAGTCCCCGGCACGCGTCGGCGCGTCGAGCCCGAAGGTCTGCAGCCTGCGGCCTTCGCGGCCCATGGCGAGAACCTGCGGGTCATCACGGTTGAGCAGCATCAGCCCCGCAGGCTGGGGCAGCGTCCACGGCAACGGGCCGAAGATGCGCGCCTTGTCGGCGGCGTAGGCGCGCAGGTCGCCGTGCCAGTCGAGATGGTCTTGACTCACGTTGAGCACGGTGGCCGCGGTGGCGGCCACGTCGTTCGCACCATGCAACTGAAAACTGGAGAGTTCCAGCACCCAGACAGCGGGCAGTCGGCCAGCGTCAAGCCGCTCGGTCAGCACATCGAGCATCGCCGGGCCGATGTTGCCGACCGCCACGGCATCCACCCTCGCGCCTTGCAGCAAATGCGCAGTCAGCGCGGTCACCGTGGTCTTGCCATTGGTCCCGGTGATCGCCAGCAGCGACGGGGCATACCCTTGCGCTTGCTGCAACTCACGCAAGGCGGCGCCGAACAGTGCGAGCTCGGTGACGGTCTCGACTCCCTGGGCCCGTGCTGCGGCGAGCAACGGGCCGAAAACTGCATCGTTCGGGGCGATGCCGGGGCTGACGCCGATGCACCCGACTCCCTCCAGCAAACTCGCGTCGATGCCACCGGCATGCACCGAGGCCTGCGGCAACGCCGCGCGCAACGCCTGCAGTTGCGGCGGCTGGCTGCGGCTGTCGGCCACGCGCACGACGGCTCCCTGGCGCGCGCACCAGCGCGCCATCGCCAGGCCGGAGACGCCGAGGCCGAGGACGAGGACGGTGCGGTCGCGCAGGTTCACCCGGTCCTCACCGCAGCTTGAGGCTGGCCAGGCCAGCGAGACACAACATCATGGTGACGATCCAGAAGCGGATGACCACCTGCGACTCCTTCACCCCGAGTTGCTCGAAGTGGTGATGCAGCGGCGCCATCTTGAAAATGCGCCGGCCTTGTCCGTATTTCTTTTTGGTGTATTTGAAATAGCTCACCTGGATCATCACCGACACGGTTTCAGCGACGAACACCCCACCCATGATGAACAGCACGATCTCTTGCCGCACGATCACGGCGATGGTGCCCAACGCGGCACCCAGCGCCAGCGCACCGACGTCACCCATGAACACCTGGGCCGGGTAGGCGTTGTACCAAAGGAAGGCCAATCCGGCGCCAACCATGGCACCGATGAAGATGAGCAGTTCCCCCGTGCCCGGGATGTAGGGAAACAGCAGGTATCTGGAGAACACGGCGTTGCCGGTGACGTAGGCGAACACCCCCAGCGAGCCGCCCACCATGACCGTGGGCATGATGGCCAGGCCGTCAGCGCCATCGGTCAGGTTCACCGCGTTGCTGGAGCCGACGATGACAAAATAAGTCAGCAGGATGAAACCCAGCATGCCCAGCGGATAGCTCACCGATTTGAAGAAGGGCACGATCAGATCGGCCGCGGGCGGCAGCGGCATGGTCAGGCCGCTCTTGAGCCATTCGACGAACAGGTGCAACACCTGGGCATTGCCCCTGCCCGACACCGCGAACGCCAGATAGAACGCCGCCAGCAGGCCGATCAGCGACTGCCAGAAATACTTGTCGCGCGAACGCATGCCGTTGGGATCGCGGTAGACCACCTTGCGGTAATCATCGGCCCAGCCGATGGCGCCGAACCCCAGCGTGACCAGGAGCACGAGCCAGACGAAGCGGTTGGACAAGTCCATCCACAGCAGGGTGGAGGCGGTGATGGCGATGAGGATGAGCACGCCGCCCATGGTGGGCGTGCCGGTCTTGATCAGATGGGTCTGCGGCCCGTCCTGCCGCACCGCCTGGCCCACCTTCATCGCGGTGAGTTTGCGGATCACCGCAGGGCCGGCGGCCAGGCCGATGAACAGTGCCGTGAGGGTGCTCATCACGGCACGGAAGGTGATGTAGTTGAACACCCGGAAAAACCGCAGTTCGGGTGAAACGCCCATCAACCACATGGCCAGACTATGCAGCATGACTGGCCTCCTTCGCACCGGTGCTCGGCGGCTGCGTGCCCAGGGCCTGCAACGCGCGCACCACCCGCTCCATACGCATGAAGCGCGAGCCCTTGACCAGCACCGCATCGAAACCCTGCAGCGCGGCGATGTCGACCGGCAGGGCCTCGGTGTTGGCGGCGTGTCGCACCGCCACACCGCCCCGCCCTGCGGCGTCGGCCGCATGCCGCGCGAGATCGCCCACGGCCCAGACGGCATCAATGCGGCGTGCAGCGGCATGGCTGCCAGCCTCGTCGTGGAACGCCGGGCCCTGCATGCCGACTTCGCCCATATCGCCCAGCACCAGCAAGCGGCGCCCTGGCAACGCGGCGAGCGTGTCGATCGCGGCGCGCACCGAATCCGGGTTGGCGTTGTAGCTGTCGTCGATCAGGGTGATGATCTGTCCACCGGGCAACTCGACCCGACTGCGCTGCATGCGCCCTGCCACCGGGCGGAACGTCTCCAGCCCGGCCACCACCGTGTCGAGCGGGGCGCCGCAAGCCAGTGCCACGGCCGCCGCGGCCAGGGCGTTGTGCGCGTTGTGCGCGCCCATCGCCTGCAACCGCAGGCGCGCCTCGCCGGCCGGTGAGCGCAGATGCAGACGCATGCCCGGCTCGGCGTTTGCAGCAGTCTGATGCTCCGACGGATCCGCCATCTCGACCCAGCCGCTGACCTCGGCGGCGGGCGGCGCCTCGGTCCTTGCGTGCAGCGCGAAGCGCATGAGACGTCGCCCGGCGGCCAGCGACTGCCACAGCGGCGCATAGCTGTCGGTGGCGGGGTAGACGGCGACGCCAGCGGGCGCCAGAGCGGCCAGCACGCTGCCGTTCTCGCGGGCCACGGCTTGCACCGTGTGCATGAATTCCTGATGCTCGCGCTGCGCGTTGTTCACCAGCGCGACGGTGGGCTCGGCGATGGCCGCCAGCCGCGCCACTTCGCCCGGGTGGTTCATGCCGAGTTCGACCACCCCGGCCAGGTGTTGCGGCTGCAGACGCAGCAAGGTGAGCGGCAGGCCGACCGCGTTGTTGAAATTGCCTTGTGTCGCCAAGCGCCCGCCCTCGCCCAGCCAGGCGGCGAGGATGGCCGCGACCATTTGCGTCACCGTGGTCTTGCCGTTGCTGCCGGTGACGGCGGCGAGCGCCATGGCGCCTTGCTGACGGCGCCAGGCGCGTGCGAGCAGGCCCAGCGCCTGCAGGCTGTCGGCCACCTCCACGCCGGGCAGGCCACAGGACCCCACGCCGCGTTCAGCCAGCACGGCGGCAGCGCCGGCGGCGGCGGCCTGAGGCAGAAAATCATGGGCGTCGAAGCGTTCGCCGCGCAGCGCGACAAACAAGTCCCCAGGGCGCAGGCTGCGGGTGTCGGTGCAGACGCGGTTGATCGGCGTGAGCCCATCGCCATGCAATCGGCCGCCAACCCAGGCCTGCAACTCGCGCAGAGCGAACAGCCCGCCACCACGCCGCCCCAGGGCGAGGCGGGTCTGGAATGCATCGGCGAACGGCAGCTTGCGCCCGTCTTGTTCCTGCGTCGTCTCATGGCCCTTGCCGGCCAGCAGCACGACATCGGCGGCAGCGGCATGGGCCACCGTTTCGGCGATGGCCTGGGCACGGTCGGCCACGACCAGGCCCTGCACCGGCGCGACCAAGCCTTGCAGCAAATCGTCGAGGATGGCTTGTGGCGCCTCGCTGCGCGGGTTGTCGCTGGTCAGCACGAGACGGTCGGCCAAGCCCTCGGCAGCAGCGGCCATGGGGGCGCGCTTGCTGCGATCGCGATCACCGCCGGCACCCAGCAGGCACCACAGTTTGCCGCCACGCGCCTGCGCTGCCGGGCGCAGGGCCTGCAGCGCCTGGGCGATGGCGTCGGGGGTGTGGGCGTAGTCCACCACCACCAGCGGTGCGTCGCGTCCGCCCATCAGCTGCATGCGCCCGGGTGGCGGAGCGATGGCGCCGAGCGCCTGCACGATGGCCTCGAAGCCCAGGCCGCAACTCTGCAGCAGGCCGCACACGACCAGCACGTTGGAGCCATTGAAGCGCCCCACCAACGGCAGCGCAAGCTGTGCCCGCTGCACGCCGTGGCGCAACCCGACGACCATGCCCGTGGGTGTGTCGGCAAGCTCGGCCCGCCAATCGGCAGGCCGCTCCAGCGCGGCGGTGATGACGCGCACACCATGCTGCGCCGTGTGTTGCGCCAGGACTGGACCCATGGCGTCGTCCATGTTGAGCACCGCGGCTTGCAGCCCTGGAGCGTCGAACAAGCGGCGCTTGGCGGTGGCATAGGCGGCCATGTTGCCGTGGTAGTCGAGATGGTCCTGCGTCAGGTTGGTGAAACCGGCAGCGTGAATCTGCAGACCAGCCAGGCGCCCCTCCTCAATGCCGATGGACGAGGCCTCGAGGGCAACATGACGCACCCCCTGCGCCAGCATCGCCGCCAGTTCGCGCTGCAGGCGCACCGGGTCGGGTGTGGTCAGGCCGGTGGCTTGCAGAGAGCCGGGCAGGCCCACGCCAAGGGTGCCGACCACGCCACAAGGCTTGCCGGCGGCGGCCAGCGCCTGCGCCACCCAGAGCGCGCAGGAGGTCTTGCCATTGGTGCCAGTGATGGCCAGCACGGTCATGTGGCGCGAGGGCTGCCCGTACCAGGCAGCGGCAAGTTCACCGGCGAGCGCTTTCAGCCCGCGCACGCGCAGTGTGGCGGACGGCAGATCGAATGCATCCGCACCGTCGTCCTCCACCAGGGCGGCCACGGCGCCTCGGGCGAAGGCTTCGTGCAGATGGCGCCGTCCATCGCTCGCGGCGCCGGGCCAGGCGATGAAGAGGTCGCCGGCCTGGACCTGGCGCGAGTCGCAGGTCCAGGCCGCCCGCGCCGGAACGGCGGCAGCGCGCACAGCATGCAGCACGGCGCCGACGGAGCTTGGCGCCGTGCTCATGCGCCCTCCTTGCGAGGCGGATTTGCGGGCTTGGAGATCGGAACAGCGAGGCTGGGGTTGACAGCAGCGTTGGCGGTGACGGCCGGAGCCACGTCAGGCTTGACCGGAAGATCCGGCGGCACGCCGAGGATGCGCAGGGCCTGCGGCACCACGCTGGCGAACACGGGCGC
>JAJZDV010000150.1 GCA_021846025.1 Pseudomonadota bacterium | reverse complement strand
GCGGCATGGGCTCGGTCATGGGCGCCATCGTCTCGGGCCTGGCGCTGGGCATCATCGAGGGCTTGGCCAAGGTCGTTTACGCCCCCATCTCGACCACCGTGGTGTTTGTCTTCATGGCCCTGGTGCTCACCGTGCGGCCCGCCGGCCTTTTCGGCAAGGAAAAATGACCATGCTGTGGCGCACGCGTTTACCTGCTCATGTGACCTGGGCCTTGCTGGTGCTGGCGCTGGTCGCGCCCTGGCTGGGGCTCTACCCGGTGCTGGGCATGCGCATCATGTGCTTCGCCCTGTTCGCCTGTGCCTTCAACCTTTTGGCGGGCTATGCCGGGCTCATTTCCTTCGGCCATGCCGCCTTGTTCGGCGGGGCGGGTTATCTCACCGGGCTGGCCCTCACCGCCTGGGGGCTGCCCACGCCGGTGGGCATTCTCATCGGCGTGCTCGCCGCGCTGGGTATTGGCCTGGTGATGGGTTTGCTGGCGGTGCGGCGTCAGGGCATCTACTTTTCCATGATCACCCTGGCTCTGGCGCAGATTGTTTATTTCTACGCCTTGCAGGCGGATTTCACCGGCGGCGAAGATGGCCTTCAAGGGGTTCCGCGCGGCAGCCTGTTCGGCTTGTCCTTGCAGTCTGATCGCGTGATGTACTACGTCGTGCTGGCGGTCTTCGCCGCCTGTTGGTGGTTCATGCGCCGGGTGGTGAACTCGCCGTTCGGCCAGGTGCTGCAAGCGGTGCGCGAGAACGAGCCACGCGCCATCTCGCTGGGTTACCGCGCCAACCGCTACAAGCTCGGTGTATTCCTGCTGTCCGCCGGATTCGCGGGCCTGGCGGGGGCGATGAAGGCGGTGGTGATGGGTTTCGAGACGCTGACCGACGTGCACTGGAGCACGTCGGGCCTGGTCATTCTCATGACCCTCGTGGGTGGTCTCGGCACCGACCTCGGACCCATCCTCGGCGCGGTCATCATCACCGTGCTGGAGGAGAAAATGGGCACCATCGCGCGCTTTCTGGTGGACATCACCGGGATTCACGGGTTCAACAAGCTCAACGACTCGGTGAGCATGGTGATCGGCGCCATCTTCGTGCTCTGTGTGCTGCTGTTCCGGCGCGGCATCGTGGGCGAACTGCGCGAGCGTTTGCGCCGCTTGCAGTCGTCGGCCTGAGGGCGATCCCCAGGCAACGAAAAGACGCCCCGAGTTTTCTTGAGCTCCGCAGCGGCGGGCGGGCCGTCCCCCGGGAGTCAAGCCTCGTCGGGCGGCAGGGTGGCTTCGATCTGCTCCAGGGTGGGACGCGAGACCAGCACCTTGTCGATGCGTTTGCCATCCATGTCCACGATCTCGAACCGCCAGCCGCCCCAGTCGATGTGGTCGCCGGTGTGCGGCAGCCGCGCCAGCAGCAGCATGAGCATGCCGGCCAGGGTGTTGTAGCGTCCTTTTTCCTCCTCCGGCACGGATCGGAGCGCGAGCTTGTCCTTGAGGTCGCCCACGGGAATCAACCCGTCCAGCAACCAGGAGCCGTCGTCGCGCTGGATCGCCCAGGGCTCCTCGGACGGGTGGCTCTTGAACTCGCCGGCAATGGCTTCCAGGATGTCCTGCACCGTGACGATGCCCAGGGTCTGGCCGTATTCGCCGAGCACCAGCGCGGTGTGATCCGAACTTTGCTTGAAGGTCTGCAGCAATTCCAGCCCGGTGAGGCTTTCGGGCACGAAGATGGCGTGGCTGGACGCTTTGCTCAGGTCCTCGATGCCTTCGCGCCGGATGAAGCGGCCCAGCAGTTCCTTGGCCGACACCAAGCCCAGCACGTCGTCCAGATCGCCGCGCACCAAGGGAAAACGCGAGTGTGGTGACTGCGCAATCTTGGCGAGGTTGTCGCTCAGCGGATCTTCCACGTCGAGAAACTCGATCTCGTTGCGCGGCGTCATCAGCGAAGCGATCTGGCGGTCATCGAGGCGGAACACGTTGCGCACCATCTCGTGTTCCTGCACCTCGATGACGCCGGCGTCCGAACCCTCCTCCAGCACCACGTTGATCTCCTCTTCCGTCACATGCGTGGGCGCGTCGGTCCGCACCCGCAGCAGGCGCAGCAGCAGGTCGGTGGAGAACGACAGCAGCTTGACGAAGATCGCCACGCTGCGCGACAGCAGCAGCATCGGCTGCGCCACGAACAGGGCGATTCGTTCCGGGGCCAGTTGTCCCAGGCGCTTGGGCACCAGCTCGCCGATGACGATGGACAGGTAGGTGATGACAATGACCACCAGCGCCGTGCCCGCAATGTTCGCCACCTGCGGCAACAAGCCCAGGCTCTGCAGCCAGCGGCCGATGGGGGCGGAGAACGCAGCCTCGCCGATGATGCCGTTGAGCACGCTGATGGAGGTGATGCCGATCTGCACCGTGGAGAGCAGTCGGTTCGGCTGCTCGGTCAGTTGCACCGCGGCCTTGGCCGGAATGCTGCCCGATTCGGCCATCGCCGTGAGCCGCGCGCGCCGCGCCGTGACCAGGGCAATTTCGGACATGGCGAACAGTCCGTTGAGCAGGATCAGGGCGAAAAGAATCAGGACATCCGTCATCATGGTCAAGCTCGTCAGTCAAACACGGGGGCGTCCCGAAGCGGTCTTGCCGACTCGGGCGGCAGACGCGGCAGGCAGCACCAAGGGAAAATGCCGAAGTGGGGGACCACCGAAACCAACAATCCGCGGGAGCAGGCCAAGCGGAGCGCGGCAGCGCGTTGGGCCGCCTGCGCCTTGGTCGCGTGGACATCGGCTCCGCGAGTGCCTGTGGAAGCTGCCGCCGATGCGGCTGGGGTTGCGCTGCAACCTCAGCGGGAGGAGGAGCGAGTTCACCACGCGACCAGGGGCTTCTGCTGCGTGGGCAGGAAGCATGCGGGGCGAAGGTTCAGGCGAAGGGTCCAATGCGGTGGGCAGAGCCTATGCGGTTCTTGAACTGGCTATGCTTGGAAGCAAAACCCGGGCCCGAGCCGGGCCGTGGCGACCGATCCGGAGAACCTTGACTCATGTCCAATGAAGAACAAGATGCTCGATTAGACCAGAACCTTGCAACAAATCGTGAAGTGCACGTTGTGGAACACGGCGCGATGGGCGCTGAGCCTCGCGCGATCCCACCTTCACCGCAGGTCAACACGCTGTTGCAACACTCGCCTTACCAGCCACCGTCCGGCTTCAACGCCGTGCAACCGGCCACGCACCGAGCTTCCACCGTGATCTTCGCCAACGTCGCCGCCATGCGCGCGCGCGAGTGGCGCCGCAAGACCGGCTACACCTACGGCCTGCACGGCACCCCCACCACCTTCACGCTGGAGGCGCGTCTGGCCGAGATCGAGGGAGCCAACCACGCGCTGCTGTGCCCATCCGGGCTTTCGGCCATCGCGCTGGTCAACCTCGCCTTGCTGCAACAGGGCGACGCCGTCATGTTGCCCGCCAATGTCTACAACCCCAGCCGCGACATGGCGCAAAGGCTGCTCTGCGGCTGGGGAATCACGCTGCAGGTCTACAACCCCCAGGACCTTGTCGCCACGCGAGCCGCCATCACGCCGAGCACCCGATTGTTGTGGCTGGAGGCGCCCGGTTCGGTCACCATGGAGATGCCCGATCTGCGCGGACTCGTCGCCCTGGCGCAGCAGCACGGGCTCGTCACCGCCATCGACAACACCTGGGGCGCGGGACTGGCGATCAAGCCCTTTGCGCTGGGCATCGGCATCTCCATGCAGGCGCTGACCAAATACCAGTCCGGCGGAGCCGACGTGCTCATGGGCGCCGTGTTGACGCGCGACGAGGCCCTGCAGGACAAACTGCTCGATGCCCATATGCGCCTGGGTCTGGGCGTGAGCGGCGACGACGCCTCCTTGGTGCTGCGCGGCCTGCACAGCCTGCACCTGCGTTACCACGCGCACGACGAGGCCGCGCGCCGCGTGGCCAGCTGGCTGCAGGGCCGGCACGACGTGCAGGCCCTGTTGCACCCGGCATTTCCTTCCTGCCCTGGCCACACCCATTGGGTGCGTGACTGCAGTGCCGCCGCCGGGTTGTTCAGCTTCACGTTCCAGCCGCAGATCCCTGCAGCCAGGGTGGACGCCTTCGTCGACGCGCTGTGCCTGTTCAAGATCGGTTACTCCTGGGGCGGTCCGGTGAGTCTGGTCGTACCCTACGACGTGGCCGCCATGCGCGGCGCGTCCTGGCCTTACGCCAGCCCGCTGGTGCGCTTGAGCATCGGCCTGGAAGACCCGCAAGACCTCATTTCCGATCTCGACCAGGCCATGCGCGTGGCGCTAGGCTGAGCCGCAAGCGCTGCACCGGAACACGGCTTCCACCCACCTCGAAACCACGTTCATCACACATCACCACACGGGAGAACATCATGGGTTTGCGCTCCATCCTGCTGGTTGTGCTGCTGGTTCTGGTTGCCGGTTTCGCCGCGCTGAACTGGGCAGCCTTCACCGCCGGCACCACGCTATCCCTCGGTTTCACCACACTTCAGGCTCCGCTCGGGCTGGTGATGCTGGGGCTGAGCGCCGTGCTCGCGCTGGTGTTTTTCGGCTTCGCTCTCTACGTGCAAACCACATCCCTGATCGAGAGCCGCAAGCAGATGAAAGCCTTGCAAGCCCAGCGTGAACTGGCCGACAAGGCGGAAAGCTCGCGCATCACCCAGTTGCAGCAAAGCATGCAAGCCAGCTTCAACCGCCAGGCCGCGCAGCTCGAGGCGCACAAGGTCGAGCTCACTTCCCGCATCGACCGTCTGGAGCAAACCCACGCGCAACACCTCACCGAGACCGGCAACAGCCTCTCGGCAGCACTGGCGGAACTGGACGACCGCATCGCCCGCAAGGGGTGATGGCGGCTGCGATCAGGCCGTGCTCGGTCTCGCGGCTTGGCGCATCGCTGCGCATGCAGCCGTGAGACGATCCGCAGCGTGCGATCGCCCATCGCCGCGCAGGGTCAGGCTTCGAACAGGCACTGCACCGCGTCCAAGCCGCAAACATTCAGCGCCACGCTGGCCGCATCCTGCACGGCGGGTTTGGCGTGGTAGGCCACGCTGAGGCCAGCGGCCCCCATCATCGCAAGGTCGTTGGCCCCGTCGCCGATGGCGATGGCTTGCCGTGGCGTGCAGCCGATGCGGGAGCAAGTGTCGAGCAGGGCCTGGCGTTTGCCCTGGGCGTCGACGATCGAGCCGAGTGCGTGGCCGGTGAGTCTGCCGTCGCGCAGTTCCAGGGTGTTGGCGGCGACGAAATCAAGCCCCAGTCGCTGTTGCAGGCGTTCGGTGAACCAGGTGAAGCCGCCGGTGGCCAGCAACACCTTGAGACCTGCGGCCCGGGCCGCAGCAATCAGCACGTCGGCGCCAGGACTGAGGCGCAGCCGGTTGTACACCTCCTGCAGCACGTCTTCGGGCGTGCCGGCGAGCAGGGCGAGGCGGCGTCGCAGGCTTTCGGCGTAGTCGGTCATCTCGCCGCGCATCGCGGCTTCGGTGATGGCGGCGATCTGCGCTTTCTTGCCGCTGGCGGTGCCGAGTTCGTCGATGGTTTCCATGTCCACCAGGGTGGAGTCCATGTCCAGCACCAGCAGCTTGAAGTCGGCCAGGCGCAGCCCGGCGGGGACGACGGCCCAGTCGATGCCGTGCTTGCCGGCGATCGTCGGCAGATCGCTGCACGCCACCAGCGGATCGATGCCG
>JAJZDV010000149.1 GCA_021846025.1 Pseudomonadota bacterium | reverse complement strand
TCGCCCCCGGCGTAGGAGAAGCCGACGATGCGCTTGGCGATGCTCTGGCTGTAGCCCGGCTCGGCAAACTGCGTGCCGTAGGCAACGTGCACCTGGGCGTCGCTCCAGGTGGCGGCTTGTGCGGCGGTGAGACAGCCCAAACTGCCGCCGATCCCCAGGGCGGCGGCCAGTACGGCCTTGCGTGTGCGGTTGAAATGGTTCAACGTTGACCTCCAAATGTTCTCGTTCCATCCATCGCGGGCCGCCGCAGCCGCCCGCACCTTCCTTGGTCTGATCCAAGGATCCCAGCTCCACCCCCTAACTGCCCCGGTAGGTGGAATAACTCCAGGGTGTGACGAGCAGGGGCACGTGATAGTGACGGCTCGCATCGGCCACACCGAATTCGACGGGGATGTCCTCCAGGAAAGCTGGGGACGCCGTTTCCAGACCTTGCCGCCGGAAGTACGGGCCGACGTGAAACACCAGTCGATAGCGCCCGGCCACGAACGCGGCGTCCTGCAGCAGCGGGGCATCGCCGCGGCCATCGGCGTTGGTGATCGCGGTGCCCAGTTGAACCCAGGCGCCGGAGCGCTCGGCCAGAACCGTGATGCGCACGCCTGCGGCCGGTTTGCCGCAGGCGGTGTCGAGGATGTGCGTGGTCAGCTTGCTCATGTTTTTGCATACAATTTAAAAGTTTTGTGTATGCTATTTCAAGCCGAAGCGAAATACAATGGACATCGGACACTCGCGTTTTCCCGAATGCATCGACAATCGAGGGCGAAGCGGGGGCGTCTGACGAGACCGAAAAAGACCGAGCGCATTTGGCTGGAGGCGTGATTGCAGACGCCCCCCCGGGAGAGCGGACCTTTTCAACGCATCGCGCCTCAAGCATGGAGGAAGCAAAATGAATGCCAAAGCCCTGACCCCGAACCGCGGCCGGCAAGCGGCCGAGCCCAAGCCGGCCGCCGCAGCGCCTGCCGCTCCTGAGCAGGACTCCACCCAGACCATCGCGGCGGCCATCACCTCGGCCATCATCGAGCACCGCCTGGCGCCGGGAGCCAAGTTGACGGAACAGAAAATCGCCGCCATCTACGGCGTTTCGCGCACCCTCGTGCGGCAAGCGTTGTTTCAGTTGGCGCGCGATCACCTCGTCACCCTGGAGCCTGCGCGCGGAGCGTTTGTGTCGCAGCCCTCGGTCGAGGAGGCGCAGCAGGTCTTCGCCGTGCGGCGCATGCTGGAGCAGCATCTGGTCGAGGAGTTTTGCGACAAGGCCACGACGGCTGATTTTCGCGCCATGCGCGCCCACCTCAAGCTGGAGCAGGCGGTGGTCGGGCGGGTCGACGTGACCGGTCGCACCCGACTGCTGGGAGACTTTCACGTGCTGATGGCCGAGCGCATCGGCAACGCGGTGTTGGCGCAGATTTTGTCGGAGCTGATTTCGCGCTGCGCCCTCATCACCTTGATGTACCAATCGTCGCGCGCGGCGCAGCATTCCTCCGACGAGCATGTGGCCATCCTCAAGGCACTCGAATCACGCGATGTGAAGCTGGCCAAGACCTTGATGGAAGCGCACCTGTGCGAAACCGAAAACAGCCTGCTCTACCACCCACGCACCTCCAGCGCCGACCTGACGCTGGCGCTTGCTGCGTACGCTGCCTGAACGCCACGCAACGCAACACGCCCATCGCAACACCCTGCCAGGTCGCGCCACCCAAGGCCGCGCCATCCACCATGCCAGCGCCCACCACCCACTACCCCCGCGACCTCGTCGGCTACGGCCGCAATCCACCCCACGCGCAATGGCCGGGCCAGGCCCGCATCGCGGTGCAGTTCGTGCTCAACATCGAAGAGGGCGGCGAGAACAGCGTGCTGCACGGCGACGCAGGCAGCGAGCAGTTCCTCTCCGAGATGTTCAACCCCCCGAGCTTCCCGGCTCGCCACCTGAGCATGGAGAGCATTTACGAGTACGGTTCGCGCGCCGGCGTCTGGCGACTGCTGCGCGAGTTCGAGCGCCGCGGTCTGCCGCTCACGGTGTTCGGCGTCGGCATGGCGCTGCAGCGCACACCCGACATTGCCCGCGCCTGCGTTGACCTGGGCCATGAAATCGCCGGCCACGGCTGGCGCTGGATTCACTACCAAAACGTGGACGAAGCCACCGAGCGTGAACACATGCGCCTGGGGCTGCAAGCCATCGAAGCCGTGTGCGGCGTGCGCCCGCTGGGCTGGTACACCGGGCGCGACAGCCCCAACACCCGCCGCCTGGTGGCCGATGCCGGCAGCTTGTTGTACGACAGCGATTCCTACGGCGACGATCTGCCCTTCTGGCTGCAGGTGCGCAGGACCGACGGCACGCTGGCGCCGCATCTGGTGGTGCCTTACACGCTGGACAGCAACGACATGCGCTTCGGCATGCCGCAAGGCTTTGCGCAGGCGGACGACTTCTACGGCTACCTGCGCGACAGCTTCGACGTGCTCTACGCCGAGGGTGAGACCGCACCCAAGATGTTGAGCGTGGGCATGCATGCCCGCATGCTCGGGCGGCCCGGGCGCATGCGCGCGCTGCAACGCTTTCTCGACCACATTGCACAGCACGACCGGGTGTGGGTGGCGCGGCGCATCGACATCGCGCGGCATTGGGCGCAGACGCATCCCTTCAACGCCGCCACCGCATTCGTCTGGGAATGATCATGATGCAACTCGCCACCCTCAACGCCGCGTTGCCCGCCGAATTCACCGCCCTGCTCGACGGCGTGTACGAGCACTCCCCTTGGGTCGCCATGCGCGCCTGCAGCCTGCGCCCCTTCACCACACTCGCCGCACTCAAGCATGCGCTGGTGCGGGCCGTGCGCGATGCAGGCCATGAGCAACAACTCGAGCTGATCCGCGCCCACCCGGAGCTGGCGGGCAAGGCGGCCGTGGCCGGGCAGCTGACGGCGGAATCGAGCCGCGAGCAACACCGCGCCGGGCTGGCGCACTGCACGCCCGAGGAGTTTGCCCGCATCACCCGGCTCAACGCCACCTACACCGAGCGCTTCGGCTGGCCCTTCATCCTGGCCGTGCGTGGCCCGCGCGGGACGGGTCTGAGCCGTGCGCAGATTCTCGCCACGCTGCAACGCCGCGTGGATCATGCGGCGGACTTCGAGTTCGCGGAGTGCCTGAGACAGATCCACCGCATCGCCGAGCTGCGCCTGAACGACAAATTCGGTTTCGCGCCCGAACTCGGCAACACGGTCTGGGACTGGTGCGAGCAACTCGCCACGCACAGCGAACCCGCCTGGGCGGAGAAGGGCGAACTCACCGCGACCTATCTGACCGACGCGCATCGCGCCTGCGCTGCCGACATCGCCGCGCGGATGCGCGACTGCGGCTTCGACAGCGTGGACCTTGACGCCGTGGGCAACGTGGTCGGCGTCTATCACGGCCGCGACCAGCAGGCCCCGCGTCTGCTCACCGGTTCGCATTACGACACCGTTCGCAACGCCGGCAAGTACGACGGGCGCATCGGCGCCTTGATCCCCATGGCCTGCGTGCGCGCGCTGCACCGCGCCGGCAGGCGCCTGCCCTTCGGCCTCGAAGTCGTCGCCTTCGCCGAAGAGGAGGGCCAGCGCTACAAGGCCACGTTCCTCGGCTCGGGCGCACTGGTGGGCGGTTTCGATCCGCAGTGGCTGGAGCAACGCGACAAGGAGGGCATGTCCATGCGCGAGGCCATGCGCGAGGCCGGCCTGCCCGCCGAACTGTCCGCCATCGCGGCACTGCGCCGCGACCCGGCACGGTACCTCGGCTTCGTCGAAGTGCACATCGAGCAAGGCCCGGTGCTCAACACGCTCGACCTGCCGCTGGGCATCGTCACCTCCATCAACGCCAGCATCCGCTTCGTCGGCGAGATCATCGGCATGGCCAGCCACGCCGGCACCACACCCATGGCCACGCGCCGCGACGCCGCCTGTGGCGCCGCGGAACTCGCGCTGGTCCTCGAGCGCCGCGCCCGCGCCGACGGCGATTCGGTGGCCACGATGGGGCTGCTCGAAGTGCCCGGCGGCTCGATCAACGTGGTGCCGGGCCGTTGCCGCTTCAGCCTCGACTTGCGCGCCCCCACCACGGCGCAACGCGACCGTCTGCGCGACGACGTCCTGGCCGAGCTGGCTGCCGTCTGCCAGCGCCGCGGCCTGCGCTACACCGTGGAAGAAACCATGCGCGAAGCCGCTGCTCCCAGCGCACCCGACTGGCAACGGCGTTGGGAAGCCGCGGTCGGCGCCCTCGGCCTGCCGCTGCACCGTCTGCCCAGCGGCGCCGGGCACGACGCCATGAAACTGCACACCGCCCTGCCCCAGGCCATGCTGTTCGTGCGCGGCGAAAACGCCGGCATCAGCCACAACCCGCTGGAGTCCAGCACCGCCGACGATCTCGACCTCGCCTGCGCCGCGTTCCATCATCTGCTTGATCAACTCGCCACATCATGACCGACACCGTGCATGCCGCCGCCGCGGCCCATTACGCCGCGCTCGACGGCTGGATCGACACACACTTCGACGCCCAGGTGCGCTTCCTGCAAGACCTGGTGCGCGTGCCCACCGACACGCCGCCGGGCAACAACGCCCCGCACGCCGAACGCACCGCCGAGTTGCTGTCCGGCTTCGGCATGGCTGCGGAGAAAATCGCCATCCCCGCCGACATCGTGCGCGCCCACGGACTGCAGTCCATCACCAACCTCATCGTGCGCCGCCGTTACGCGCAAGGTGGCCCGACGATCGCCCTCAACGCCCACGGCGACGTGGTGCCACCGGGCGAAGGCTGGAACCACGACCCCTACGGCGGCGAGGTGGTGGACGGCAAGCTCTACGGCCGCGCGAGCGCCGTGAGCAAAGGCGATTTCTCCACCTACACCTTTGCCCTGCGCGCACTCGAGGCCCTGGGCGCTCCACTGCAGGGTGGCGTGGAACTGCATTTCACCTATGACGAGGAATTCGGCGGCGAACTCGGCCCTGGCTGGCTGCTCGACAAGGGCCTGACGCAACCCGACCTGGAAATTGCCGCGGGTTTCAGCTACCAGGTCGTCACCGCGCACAACGGCTGCCTGCAGCTCGAGGTCACGGTGCATGGCGTCATGGCGCATGCCGCGATTCCCCACACCGGCGTCGACGCCCTGCAGGGAGCCGTGGCGATCCTGGCGGCGCTGTACCGCGAGAACACGCGTTATCAGCGTATCCGCTCCAAGGTGCCGGGGATCGACCACCCCTATCTGAACGTCGGCTGGATCGAGGGCGGAACCAACACCAACGTCGTTCCGGGCAAGGTCAGGTTCAAGCTCGACCGACGCATGATTCCGGAAGAAGATCCGGCCGAGGTCGAAGCCACGCTGCGCCGGGTGATCGAAGACACCGCCGCCACCTTTCCCGGCATCACCCTGGACATCCGCCGCATGCTGCTGGCCCGCGCACTCACACCCCTGCCCGGCAACAAGCCGCTGGTGCTGGCGCTGCAGCGCCATGCACAAGACCTGTTCAACGAGCCGATCCCCGTCATGGGCTCGCCGCTCTACACCGATGTGCGGCTGTACTGCGAACGGGGCATCCCGGCGGTGATTTACGGCGCCGGGCCGCGAACGGTGCGCGAATCCAACGCCAAGCGTGCCGACGAACATCTCGTGCTCGACGACCTGCGGCGGGCCACCAAGGTGGTGGCCCGCACGCTGCTCGACCTGCTGTCGGTGGAGTCGACGCCGCGTTGAACACGGTCGTTGAAGGCCGTGCGC
>JAJZDV010000012.1 GCA_021846025.1 Pseudomonadota bacterium | reverse complement strand
TAAACGCGAACGACGATAGTTTCGCTCTCGCAGCTTAATTGCCGCGGGCCTTGCAACGGCACGCTGATGGGCCGGGGTGGCAACACCTGCAAGGTCATTCACATCAGCTCGTGATTGCGTGCGCCGCATGCGCAGTCACTAAATCCAGCGGATCGCCTTTCCGGGAGCGTGTGCATCCGCGCCCGGAGGGTTAAAACCAAACGATGACACTAAGCATGTAGAGCTTGCGACCGATCGTTTGCGGACGGGGGTTCAATTCCCCCCGGCTCCACCACCACCGATGCCCAACTGCTGATGCAGTTGGGCATTTTTTTCGTAAGTCCGAGTGTCTGCAAGGGTTCCTGCGGAAGCCCGCGGACTTTGACCTTCAGCGTGGGCCTCGAAAAACGCCTGTTTTCACGCTCTCCGGGCCATTTTTCTCTCCGGGCTCGACCTCCCGAAGTGGCCCGAAGTCCGCAAAGTCTCGCGCTGCGGCACGTCGTCGCGGTAGCGCCGGCCGTTCTTCTTGGTGGTGTGAAACGGTGACAAGGCCCGGCCGTCGTTGCCGAACACGAGGCCCTTGAGAAGGTGCGGCACTGTGGCCCGGGTGGCATTGCCGCGCACCCGGCCGTTGGTGGCCATCGGGCGTCGTTCCGGTGGTCTCGCCGGCGGGAATCGAACCCACATCTGGCCCTTAGGAGGGGCCCGTTCTATCCATTGAACTACGGCGAGGCAGGCGGCGATTGTAGAGGGCCGTGCCAGCCCGGCGTGACGTTGCGCGCGCTTGCCAAGGCCTGGTTCAGTGCTGTATTCACGGCCTCGGACAGGGCGCGACGGTCGGTATGTTCAAGCGCGCTCAAGAACTGGACCTCGACGCGCAGCGGTCCGGCGCAAGCCATGCGCCAGAGGGTCTCGAGGATGGTTTCGTCGCCGACATACGCCGGAGCGCGGGCGTAGTTTCCGCTTCGTGCGTCGAGGTAGCGCAGCAAGACGGGTTGCACGGGCGTGCAGGTGCTGACGGCCGCCTGGAACAGGTTGGCATGCAGCGGCAGGATTTCGCGGCCGTCGGAGGTGGTGCCCTCAGGAAACACACTGACATGCTGGCCGAGGCGAAGTGCTTCGGCCATGCGGTGCACGACGCGCATGGCGTCGCGTGGGCGTTCGCGTTCGATGAATAGCGTGCCCGCACCGCGCGCCAACGTGCCGAGCAGAGGCCAGCGGTCGATGTCGGACTTGGCCACAAAGCGGGTGGGCTGGATGGCGTTCAGGACGATGATGTCCAGCCACGATACATGGTTGATGGCGAGCAGGCAGGGCGGCGGCAGCATTCGGCCATGCGCTTGAATGTCGACGCGACACGCACGCAGCATGCGCTGCGACCAATCGCGGATGGCATCTTGTCGCTGTGCCGGTGTACGCACGGGGAAGTGCCGCAGGGTGATGACCCCACGGGTCACCAGCACGGCGATGTGCAACAGCATCCACACCAGGCGCAGCGGGCCCATCATCCAGCCGGATCGGGGTGCGTGGCAGTGCCCGGGGGTGTGGTCTGTGCGCCGTGCGACGGGGTGTTGCTGCGATCGTGTCCAGCGTTGCTGACCGGATCACGGAAGATGATGCGTCCGTCGATGATGGTGGTGCGCACGCGGCCGCTGAGTTCCAGTGTGGCCAGTGGCGTGTGTTTGATGCTGCTGCGCAATTGCTCCGGCGTGGCATACCAGCGCGCTTCAGGGTCGACGACGATGAGTTCCGCGGCGGCACCGGGCTGCAATTGCGGCGGGGTCAGCCGGGCTGCTGCTGCAGCGCGGCTGGTGGCAACCGCCAGCGCCTGGGGCAAGCCCATCCGGCCTTGGCGCGCATAGGCCAGTACGGCGGGCAGCAGCAGTTCGAGCCCAGTGGCGCCTGGAGTGGCCTCGGCGAAGGGCAGGATCTTGTCGTCGCTGCCCACCGGGGAGTGATCGGAGCACAGCGCGTCGATGGTGCCGTCGGCCAAGCCTTGCAGCAGTGCTGTGCGGTCGGCTTCCTGGCGCAGCGGGGGGTCCAGCCGCATGCGGGCGTCGAACCAGCCGATGTCGAGGTCGATGAGCAACAGGTTGTGGATCGAGACATCGGCCGTGATCGGCAGTCCCTCATCCTTGGCTTGACGCAACAGCGTGACCCCGGCGGCAGTTGACAGTTTGCTCAGGTGCACGGAGCAGCCCGTGGCGCGCACCAGTGCGAACAAGGTGTGCAGGGCGATGGTCTCTGCCATCGCCGGCACGCCCGACAGGCCCATGCGTTGCGCGTAGGCACCGCTGGCCGCGACGCCACGCCCGAGGTGCGCGTCCAGCGGGCGCAGCCAGACCTTGTAGCCGAAGGTGCTGGCGTATTGCAGCGCGCGGTAGAGCAACTGCGTGTCGGCCACGGGCGTGTCGGCCTGGGACAGCCCGATGCAACTGGCCTTCACCAGCGAGGCCATTTCGGCCAGGCGCTCGCCCTTGAGTCCTACGGTGAGCGCGCCCAGCGGGTAGACCCGTGAACGCTTGATGCGCCGTGCTCGCCAGCGCAGCATTTCCACCAGGCTGGGCTCGTCGAGCGTGGGGTCGGTGTCGGGAGGGCAGATCACGCGGGTGACGCCGCCGGCAGCCGCCGCCGCGAGTTCGGAGTCGAGCAGGCCGGCCGCTTCGCCTCCGGGCTCGCCAAGACGAGCGCAGAGGTCGACCAGGCCCGGCATGACCAGGCAACCGCGGGCGTCGATCGTCTCGTCCGGCACGAAACCCTGAGGCGCGCGGCCGACCGTGATGATGGCTTCGCCGGCGATGGCGACATCGCCGGCCGCTTGCAGGCCACTGGCCGGGTCGATGAGCGTGCCACCGCGCACGAGGATGTGATGGGGATGGGTCATGGCGGACTCAGGCGCCGGCGTTCGCGATGATGGACAGCACGGCCATGCGGACGGCGATGCCGAAGCGCACCTGCGGCAGGATGACGCTCTGGCCACCGTCGGCGACCGTGGAGTCGATTTCCACGCCACGGTTGATGGGACCCGGGTGCATGACGATGGCATCGGGTCTGGCCAGCGCCAGGCGCTCGGGCGTGAGGCCATACATCATGTGAAATTCGCTGGCCGAGGGCAGCAGGCCGCCGGCCATGCGCTCATTTTGCAGGCGCAGCATCATCACCACATCGGCACCTCTGAGGCCCTCGTCGATGTCGTGGCAGACGCGCACTCCCATGGCCCGCAGATCGCCAGGCACCAGGGTTTTCGGTCCAACCGCGCGAACCTCGGGCACGCCCAGGGTCGTGAGGGCGTGGATGGCCGATCGAGCCACGCGCGAGTGCACGATGTCACCGACGATGGCCACGGTGAGCGATGAGAAGTCCGGCTTGTAATGGCGGATGGTGGTCATGTCCAGCAGGCCCTGCGTGGGGTGGGCATGGCGGCCGTCGCCGGCGTTGACCACGTGCACATGCGTCGGTACGTGCTGGGCGATCAGATAGGGAGCTCCGCTTTGCGCGTGGCGCACGACAAAGATGTCAGCGTCCATCGCCACAAGGTTGGCGATGGTGTCGAGCAGGGACTCGCCCTTGGACGTGCTGGAGCGCTGGATGTCAAGGTTGAACACGTCGGCCGAGAGCCGCTGTGCCGCAATCTCGAATGTGGTGCGGGTGCGGGTCGAGTTCTCGAAAAACAGGTTGAACACGCTCTTGCCCCGCAGCAGCGGCACTTTTTTCACCTCACGGTCACCGAAGCTGACGAAGCCCTGGGCGGTGTCGAGGATGCGCAGCAGCACCTCGCGCGGCAAGCCTTCCGTGCTGAGCAGGTGGCGCAACTCGCCGTGGCTGTTGAGTTGGGGATGCATCGTGTTCAGACCCTGGATTCCCGGCGAAACGCCAGACGCATGGCATCGGCCTCGGTTTCGTCGCGCTCCAACGCCAGCATGTGCGCCGCCGGCAGCTCGATGCGGGTGGCGCAAAGCTGCGCGCAGATGGGCAGTTCGCGCCCGCCGCGGTCGACCAGAACGGCCAGGTCCACGCGTGCCGGGCGGCCAAAGTCGTACAGCTCGTTGAGCGCCGCGCGGGTGGTGCGGCCGGTGTAGAGGACGTCGTCCACCAGCAGGATGGCGCGGTCATTCACGTCGAAGGGGAGGGTGGTGCGGTTGGCGCTGGGGTGCAGGCCGCGGGTGGCGAAATCGTCACGATGGAAGGTGGACGAGACCACACCGTAAGGCGTGGACAGCCCCAGATCGACGTGCAGGCGCTCAGCCAGCCACGCGCCGCCGGAGTAGATTCCGACGATGGCCGGCTCTGCGCGCTGCTGCGCGACCCAGTCGCGCGCCAACGTGAGCAGGTGCGCGTAGAGGGCTTCGGCGTCGGGTGGGCTGGGCATGGTCATGACGCGGTTTGAAGAAATTGCTCCAGAATCAGTCGAGCGGATTCCGCATCCACATCCTGCGCGCCGCTGTCTTCGGCGGCACGCGACGTGTAGCGCTCGTCGACCATCGCCACAGGCAGTTTGAAGCGGCCGTGCAACTGGTTGGCGAAGCGGCGCGCCTGGGCGGTGCGCAACTGTTCCTCGCCGTCACGCGACAGCGGCAGGCCAACGACCAGTTGCACGGGCTCCCACCGGGCGATGAGTTCGCCGATGGCCTCGAATTTGGCTTGGCGCCGTTCGGCACGTACGCTTTGCAGCGGCCGGGCGCTGGCGGTGAGGGTGTTGCCAATGGCCACGCCGATGAGCTTTTCGCCGAAATCAAAGCCCATGACCACACCGGCGATGGCAGCGGCAGCTGGACTCGGGCTGCTGGGGGCTGCCAGGGATTCAGGCATGTCCGGCCGTTTGCGACAGGCTCACGGTGGAAATGCCCATGAGCGACATGGCTGCCTCGAAACGGTGCTCCGCCTGGACGTCGAACACGATGGTGGCGTCGGCTTCCACGGTGAGCCAGCCGTTGTGGGCGATTTCGTCTTCCAGTTGTCCTGCGCTCCAGCCCGAGTAGCCCAGGGCGACAAAAAAACGTGACGGACCGTCGCCCGCGGAGATGTGCTCGAGCACATCTTTCGATGTGGTCATCTGCAGGCCTCCGGGAATGGGCAGGGTGGAGGCATAGCTCTTGTCGGTCGGGTCGTGAAGGACGAAGCCACGCTCGGTTTGCACCGGGCCGCCGTAGTACACCGTCTGCGAGCCGAGTTGGGGTTGGTTGAGTGGCAGGTCGACGCGGTCGAACAAGTCTTTCAGGGCGATGTCGGTCGGACGATTCACCACCAGACCGAGCGCGCCGCGCGATGAATGCTCGCAGACATAAATGACACTCCCGGAAAAAGCGGAGTCGGCCATGCCGGGCATGGCAATGAGGAACTGGTGGCTCAGATTGGAGGCGTCGGCACGGGGATTCATGCCGCCATATTATCGCGACGCACGCTTTCCAAGCGGTCCATGACCATCATGTCCATCCCATCCCCCCAGTCTGCTTCTCGGGCGCAAGGGCCCCATCTGATCTGGCTGCGGCGCGACCTGCGTCTGACGGACCACACCGCCCTGCATCACGCGATGGGGCATGGCGCGCGCGTGGCCTTTGGCTTCGTCTTCGATACCGACATCCTCCAGCCCTTATTGCAGCAAGGTGCCAAGGCGGATCGGCGCCTGACCTTCATCCACCAAAGCCTGTGCGGGTTGGATCAGGCTTTACGTCGGATGGGTTCTGCCTTGTTGGTCGAGCACGGGCGGGCGGCGGACTGCATCCCGCGCCTGGTCGCCCGTATCGGCGCGAGAGCGGTGTACGCCAGCCGCGACTATGAACCCGGCGCCGTGCAGCGCGACGCGGAGGTTGCCGGCCTGCTTGCTGCCACGGGTGTCGAGTTTCACGGTGTTCACGACCAGATCCTGCTGCAGCCCGACGCGTTATTGACCAGCCAGGGCAAGCCCTACAGCGTGTTCACGCCCTACAAGAATGCCTGGCTCAAGCGCGTGAGGCCCGAAGACCTGGCTCCGCGCGGCACGGCGCTCCAGCCGCATCAGCTTTTGCCCGTCGTGGCACCGCAGCCATTGCCAAGCCTGGACGAACTGGGCTTCGAGGCCGCTGCACTGCCCGCTGGCCTGCCCGCTGGAACCTCAGGTGCCGAAGCTCTGTTCGCGGATTTCCTGCCGCGCATGGACGCTTATGCCCAGGCACGTGACTATCCCGCTATCAGGGGTACGAGTTACCTATCGGTGCATTTGCGCTTCGGCACCATCAGCGTGCGCGCGCTGGCGCGCGAGGCCTGGCAGCGGGCTCAAGCCGGCAGCCAAGGCGCGGCCACGTGGCTGAGTGAGCTGATCTGGCGCGATTTCTATGCGCAGATCCTGCATCACCATCCGCAAGTCGTGGACCATGCCTTCAAGCCGGAGTATGACCGCATCGCCTGGGACGACGCCCCCGCTTTGTATGCAGCCTGGTGTGAGGGCCGTACCGGCTATCCGCTGGTGGATGCGGCCCTGCGTCAACTCAACGCCACGGGCTATATGCACAACCGCCTGCGCATGGTGACAGCCAGCTTCTTCACCAAGGACCTGGGGCTGGACTGGCGCCTGGGTGAACGCTATTTCGCTCTCAAACTCAACGATTACGACCTCTCGGCGAACAACGGCGGCTGGCAATGGGCGGCCTCCACGGGTTGCGACGCCCAGCCATATTTCCGGATCTTCAACCCCGTGGCGCAAAGCGAGAGGTTCGACCCGAAAGGACGTTTCATCCGGCGTTACGTGCCCGAGCTTGCGGGCCTGTCGGATGCCGACATTCACGCTCCGTGGTCAGCGCCACCGCTGGCGCTGCAGCAGGCTGGTGTGCAATTGGGTGTGGACTATCCCTTGCCCGTCGTTGACCATGCCCAGGCCCGTGCCCGCACCTTGCGGCGCTACGCCGTGGTGAAAGACAAAAGCCCGAGCTGAGTTGATTCGGACGGAGGTGGCCATGCACGGCGCCATGGTGTGCCGACCACGCGGGCCACGGCGTCAGTGCAGCAAGGTCTGGGCCATGTAGCGCCGAATCAACTCCAGGAGTTCGTCTTCCGAATAGGGCTTGCCGAGGTAATGGTTCACGCCCAACTCCTGCGCGTAGTTGCGATGCTTGTCGGCAATGCGCGAAGTGATCATGATGACCGGCAGGTGGCGCGTCCGTTCGTCGGCGCGGATGTTGCGCGTGAGGTCGAACCCGTCCATGCGCGGCATTTCAATGTCGGTGAGCACCACGTCGGGCAAGGCACCCTGCAATTGCTCCAGCGCGTCCAATCCGTCCTTGGCCAGCGTCACGGCGTAGCCATGGCGGCTGAGGAAGCGCTGGGTGACGCGGCGCACGGTGATGGAGTCGTCGACGACCAACACGGTGTTACCCGAGGCATGCGTGGGCACGGCAGGAGCCGGCGTGGACGTGGCGACCAGAGCGGACGTGGCCGACGATGGCGCTGGGCCGGTGGCTGCAGGTGCCGCCGCCGTTGGCGTGCTCGCTGCCAGCGCCATCAGCGCCAAGGCCTCTTCGCCATAAACGGCGGCCAGGGCAACGGGGTTGTAGATCAGCACCAGATTGCCGTTGGGCAGCACGGAAATACCGGCCAGCCCGGGCACACGCGAGAGTTGCGGCCCCAGGTTCTTGACCACCACTTCCTGGTTACCCAGCACCTCATCGACCTGCAGCGCCAGGCGCTGCGCGGCACTGCGAATGAGCACCACCGGGATGGTGCGACCGGGCGCCTCCATGCTCGCACCCGAATCGGCTGTGAGGGCGCCGAGCCAGTAGAACGGCAGGCTCTGGCCGGCATGCAGCAATTTCTGGCGCGCGGCTGCGGCTGCGACATCCACGGGTTTCAGGCGCATCACCAAGTCCACGAGACTGGCCGGCGCGGCAAACACTTTGGAGCCGGTGCGCAGCAGCACGACTTGGGTGACCGCCGTGGTCAACGGCAACACCAGCGTGAACGTACTGCCGAGCTTGGGTCTGGATTCAAGCTCGACACGGCCACCGAGGGCGCGTGTGTCGGTGCGTACCACGTCGAGCCCGACGCCACGCCCGGCGATTTCCGTGGTTTGCTCCACGCTGGAAAAACCGGGGCGGAAAATGAGTTCACGCAGGTGGTCTTCGTCGGCGGTTTCGTCGCTGCCGAGCAGGCCTGTGGCGCGGGCCTTGCGCTCAATGGCGGCGTAGTCAAGTCCGGCGCCATCGTCGGCGATGGAGACCACGACTTCGCTGCCTTCCTGGCGCAACTTGAGGGTGATGGTGCCTGCAGTCGGCTTGCCCGCGATTTCGCGCGCCGCGGCGCTCTCAAGACCGTGGGCCACGGCATTGCGCAGGATATGCTCGAAGGTGCCGGCCATGCGGTCGAGCACTCCACGGTCGATTTCGATGTTGCCGCCGAGGATGTCCAGGCGCACGGGTTTGCCGGCGTCCTTGCCGGCTTGACGCACGGTGCGGTAAAGCCGCTCGGAAATGCTGTCGAACTCGACCATGCGGGTGCGCAGCAGGTCGCGTTGCAACTCGCGTGTGAGCCGTGCCTGGCGGGCCAGGTTGTCGTCGGTGGATTGCAGTGTGCGGCTCAGGGTGGTCTGCACCAGCGCCAGGTCGTTCACCGACTCGGCCATCATGCGGGTGAGTTCCTGGAACCTGGTGAAGCGGTCGAACTCGAGAGGGTCGAAATCGCGGCCATCTTCGCGCGCGGATTGCGCACGTGCCGCCATTTGCGCATCGGCTTGCAATTCGATGTCGCGCACCTGGGTGCGCAGGCGTTCGAGGTTGTCGCCGAGGTCACGGGTGCTGGAACGGATCAGGCCGAACTCGTTGTCCAGGCGGGAACGGGCAATGCTGACCTCGCCCACCTGGTTCACCAGGCGGTCGAGCAGGGCCGCACGCACGCGCACCGGCTGCGCAGCGACTCGGCCGACACTGGGTGCGGCCTGGGTCATCGCCAGAGGCTGGGGTGCTGTCTTGCCTTCTGGGGTCTTGGACGGCAACGCTGCAGCCAGCTTCGCTGCCGGCGGGGAGGTCTGGGCAGCGGACGCTGCCGTCTTGGGCTGCTGAGCCGCCGCAGCCTGCTCCACGGCCTGATCCTGCAAGCCTTGTTCGATGTGAATCTCGCCCAGTTCCAATTCGCCGCGGCTGCTGGCTTCACGCAGGCGCTCGAAGCGGGTGTTCATCGCGTCCTGCCGTGCGATGAGCTCGATCAGGTCGGACTCGATCAGCGCTTCGCTGTCCAGGCTCAACAGCGTCTCGATGTCGGACTCGAGGCTGTGCGCCTGGTCGCCGAGCGCCATGGCTCCAGCCATGCGTGCGCTGCCCTTGAAGGTGTGCAGCAGGCGCATGGCCTGCTTTGGCGCCGTCAGGTCACGGGGATTGTTTTCCCATTGCCGCAGCGCAGACGAGAGGCCAGGCAGCAACTCCGAGGCTTCATCCTCGAAGATGGGGAACAACTCGGGGTCGATGTTGTCGCGCTGGGTGGGGTCGGCGGCGGCCGCCATGGTGCTTTCAGAGGGCGCCATGGGCGCGACGGCGCTGCCCATCTCTTCCAGAGCCTCGGCAAGCTCGCTCGCCGCAATCGGTGCCGTGCCGACCGAGTGCCGCGTTGCCGCCATGGTCGGTGCCGCATCGGCATGCGAGATGCTGTCACCGTCGTCCGCGCTCACGTCGCTGAGTGGCGGGCCGGCAGTGTGCGTGTCCGCCTTGGGCTGGGCGCCGAGATGCTGCATCCGGTGCACCAGCGCTTGCAGTGCCTCGACCATATCCTGCTGGGCCGGGCGCAGGAAACCCGCCGCAAACTGATGCAGCAGGCGGCGTATTTCGTCCGTGGCCTGAACCAGCAGGTCGACGTCCGTCGACCCCAATGCGGCTGGGTGGCTGTGCTGCAATCGCAGCGCTTCTTCCATCTGTTCGGCCAACTGCCCCACGCTTTGCAGGCCGACCGTACGGGAACTGCCACGGAGTTGATGGGCCAGGGCGGTGACGTCTTCCGTCACGGGGCCGGATGGATGCAACGACCACGCGGCGATGTCGGCGCCGAGCCGACGCACCAGTTCGTCAGCCTCGTTCAGATAGATGTTGTAAAGCGGGATGGGGATACGCAGATCGCCGACAACCTTGATGTTCTCGTCCGCAGCCGGCAGGGTGGGACGATGGACGTCGAGTGTGTAGACCTGTGCCAGTGGTGCGTCGGGTGCAGGGGGCGCGGACGGTGATGACGCAGGTTGTGCCGTGTGACCCGCGCTTTGCCCTGTCGCGAGTGGTTCCATCCCATGGGGGCTGGGCGTGCCTTCGGTCTCGTCAGCCGCGTCGAGCCGGTGGACGAAGGTCGAGGCTTGTGGCGTGACGGGATCCGTGGGCGCTGGCGCTCCATCTGCAGATGCCACCGAGGGTTGTGCAACGAAGCCGGGTGCGTTGGGAAACAGACGGTCGAAGGCCAGCGCATCGAGTTCTTGCATTTCAACCGTGCCGGAGGTTTCGCCTGCAGGCGCGGCGCTCGCCTGATCAAGATCGGCGGCAGGCTCCGCAGGCGTCGATGCCGGGGCCTCGGCAGCCCCGGGTGCGAAGTCGAGATCGAGCAGTTCGGCGTCAGGCAGGTGCAGATCGAGTGCCGGGAAGTCCGGGGTTTGCAACGGCAGCGCCAGATCGACAGCTTGCTGCGGCGGTTGTTCAGGCGCAGTCCATGGTGTCAGCTCAAAGTCTGCGGGCGCCTCGCCGAGGCCATGGGCCTCAGCCGGATCTTCCACCGTGTCAGTCTCGTCGACGACCGGGGGCAAGCCTGTGGACCAGGTGTCGACAAAGTCGGGGTCTGAAACTTCGCTCTCGAGAACCTGTGCTTGAGATGCAACCGGAGTTGCAATTCGGCCCGTTGGGGCAGCGGGCGGCGCTGCGACGGCGAGGTCCTGCGCGGGCAGGCCGCGCAGGCGACGTGCCGCAGTGCAAATGGCGTTGCTCGAATGCTGGGCAGCCGTCCCCAAGCGCAGGGCTCGGGTCCAGGCGTCGAGCTCGATCAAGGCGTGCTGCGCGAGTTCAAGCGCGGCAGGCGTGATGGGTCGTTGCTCCGCCAGCACCTGATTGAAGATCTGTTCCAGCGCCCAGGCGGCTTCACCGAAATCGGTGAGGCCGACCATGCGTGAACTGCCCTTCAGGGTGTGAAAGGCGCGGCGCACAGCCGTGAGCGTGCTGTCGTCGGAAGGGTTGGTCGAGAGCTGGGCGACTCCGATCTGGCCCGCGGCGATGACTTCATCAGCCTCCTCGAGAAAGATGTCGAGCAGGTCATCTTCGTCGTCAGTGCCGCCAGGCTCTGTGGGGGCGTCGAAGCTTGGCGCGGCCGGTGCGTCGGGCACGCCAATGGCCTGAGCGTCTGCTGCGGCCGTTGGAGGCGGCGTGGCAGCATCGGCGGCTTGCGTCCATGGGGTGCGCAGCAACTCGGCCGCAGCCGAGGCATTCGGCCCCGGGCCGAGCAGTTCGCGTGCCTGCACGAGTTTTGCCGACAAGGTGCTTTCTTGTGCCAGCGCCGCCTCCATGCGCAAGCGCTCGAACTGGCCCGCAGCTTGTGCGGGATCGAGCCCGTGGTCGAGCGCGTCGGCGAGTTGCGTCGCCTGGAGCTGCAAGTCCTGGTGGGTACTCGGTGGTGCGGTGTGCGGCGTGTTGGGAACGATGGCGCGCAATTCGCCGCTCTGTGCGTCGAAGCTGAACAGGGATTTCGCCAATTCGGGCTGGTACACCAGCATGTCGACCAGGAAACCCAAGGTGCCGATGTTCCCAGCAAGGCGATCAAACAAACCTCGAGGTTCGCGGGCCTGGTGCTCGTCGGGAGGACTGAGCATGAGGTTTTCAACCGTCTGGCGAATATGCGCCAGTGCGTTGGCCGCAACATCCATGCCGAGCACGGAGAGCACGCCCCGCATTTGTGTCAACAGCTTGGGCACGGGCGCAAGCTCCGACTGGGTGGCCGGATCGCGGAAGTAGGCGTCGAGCAGGCGCTCGACGGTGCTCATGTCGTGGCGCAACTCCTGCACCACCGTCCCCATCGTCTGGCTCTCGGAGGACTTGCGGTAGAGCTCCTCCATCCACGGTGCAAAAGTGCCAGCCGCCACACCTTCGGCGCTGCGGTCGAGCCGACGGGCAAGCTCGCTGGCACGTTGCAGGAATTGCGCATCGTCGGCCTGGAAATGGTCGAAGGAGGCTTCCAGGAACAGCAGGGCGGTGGCCACCTCGAGCACGCGCTCGGGGGTCAACAGATCGCGGCGCTCGGAGACGGCTCGCACCATGTGCTCGATGGCGGTCGTCAGGGATTCGGCGCCGGGGGCGATCTCGCGCAGCGCTTGCCCCAACAACTGGGTGCCTTCGAGCAGTTTGCCGACGCGGGTGAAATCGTCGTTGCTGAGTTGCGACCAGCCCTCCTTGACCAGCCCGATACGCTTGCGTACCTGCTGCACGAGCGACGGATCGACCAGGCCGAAGTAGGTGCGCTGGTAGTCCACGGCTGCCGCAATGGGCAGATGCATCCGGGCTTGGATGGCACCCAGGGTTTCGACCGGCACGTCTTGCACACGTGCTTGTGCGAGAGCCTGACTGCAGAAAAAGAGCAGCTCATGGGCGAGGCGCTTGGATGGCTGCTCTTGCCCGGCCATGAGGCCCTTGAGTTGCAGATTGAGTCGGTTGCACAAGCGCTTGGCGTAGAGCTCGACAGGGAGCAGGCCCAGTGCCAAAGCTTCAAAAAAGCCACCGGCCAGCCACCACAGGGCATGTTCATGCCCGCTTGCGCTTGCCGCAGCGCGTTGTGCCACGGATTGCAGCGTGCGTCCTGTCAGAGGCAGATCGCGCTGACGCAGCAGATCGAGCAGGGCTCGCTCGTAGTTGGTGCGGTCGTCGGGCTGCAGCTTCGGGCTTGCCGCCGTGACCTCGGGCAGATCGGGCCAGGTCCAGTCGATGTCCCAAAGATCGGCCGGGTGGGCGGACTCGCCGCCCGCCAGTTCCATCAGGGCTTGGTACTGCTTGAACAACTTGAGCGCGGGTTCCCGCTTGCCGCTGCGTTGAGCTTCGAGGTAATCGAGCAGTGCATACAGACCCGATTCGAGCGTGGCCTGGGCGGCGGTGTCGAAACCGGCCGGTTGCTCGATGAAACGGGTGAGCGACCGCTCCGCCGCCTGGGCCAGGCGCGCCGCCGCAAAATAGCCAAGCAGGTCGATAGCCCCGGCGGCTTGGTGGACCTGAAGGCGGGCCTGCAGCAGATGACCCGCTGCGGGCTGGGCTTCGTCAGTCTGAGCCAGGCTGCGCAGTTGCAATTGCTTGCGCACCGCGGCTTGTGCGGCGAGCAGGTTCTCGCGCACTTGCTCGATGACCCAGGCCAGGGGTCCCGGATCCGGCTGCGGGAAGGTAAGCGGTGTCGAGACAGCGAGGTTCATGCCTTGGGGCGCGCAGGAAGGGGATCGTTGGACAGACTGTTGCGGGTCGCAGGGATGTGGCGGATCACGCAATCTTGAAACGTGACACGGACTCGCGCAGTGCCTCGGCCACGCGCGCCAGTTCGCCGACCAGGTCGGCGGTGGAGCGTGTGCCCTGGCTGGTCTGCTCGGTCACGGCGAAGATGTGCTGAATGTTGCCGGCCACTTTGTTGGCCGATTGCGCTTCGGTGAAGGTTTGCTCGGAAATGCGCTGAATCAACTCGGCAAGCTGGCGCGACACGCGGTCGATCTCGGTCAGCGCCGTGCCGGCGTTGTCCGAGAGCTTGGCGCCTTCCACCACGCCTTGGGTGCTCTTTTCCATGGCCGCCACGGCATCTTGGGTATCGGTCTGAATCGCGCGCACCAGCGCGGAGATTTGTTTCGCGGCTTCGGCGGAGCGCTCGGCAAGACGCTGCACTTCCTCGGCCACGACCGAGAAGCCGCGACCGGCATCACCCGCTGAAGCCGCTTGAATGGCAGCGTTCAGTGCCAGCACGTTGGTCTGCTCGGTCAGGTCGGAAATCAGCTCGGTGATTTCGCCGATTTCCTGCGACGATTCACCCAGGCGCTTGATGCGCTTGGAGGTGTCCTGGATCTGGGTGCGGATGGCATTCATGCCGTCGATGGAATTACGCACCGCCTGCAGGCCCTGTTCGGCCGCGGAGAGCGACTGGCGCGCCACGTCGGACGACCGCTGCGCCTGAGCAGAGACGGCATTGATGCGTTCGGCCATTTCCAGCACCGACTGCCCGGTCTCACGAATTTCCACCAGTTGCTGCTCCGAGGTCTTGAGCAGGTTGCCCGACGTGGTTTGCGCCTTTGAAGAGGCGTAGCTCACCTGGTCGGCGGTGGATTGCACTTGCGACACCAGGTTGCGCAGTTCCTCCACGGTGTAGTTCACCGAGTCGGCAATGGCGCCGGTGATGTCCTCGGTCACGGTTGCCTGTTGGGTCAGGTCACCTTCGGCGACGTTTTGCAACTCGTTCATCAATCGCAGAATGGCCGACTGGTTGGCCTCGTTGGTGCGGCGGGCATCGAGTTCCTGGCGTTCGGCCACCTGACGCTGCATCTCCGACTGACTGGCGCGTTGGCGAGTCTCCTGCACGTACAGCCTGGCCAGACCAGCCAGTGCAAGCAACGCCAGCACCCCCATCGCGATCAGGAAGGACAGGGCGGCGGTGCTCACGCCGGCGTGTGACGCGTAGTCGGTTTGCAAGGCTTGCAGCTTGGCCAGCAGCGGCACCGAGTCTTTCACCACCGAAGCCTGCGCAACGCGTGCGCTGCTCAAACCCTGCAGATTGGACAGAATGCCGGTGGTGAGTTGGCGGGTTTCAGCAAAATTCTTCAACAGGTTTTGCAACTGGGCACGCAGTTGCGGGCTTTTGGCGGCCGTCAGCTGCAAGTTGGGGTCACCATCGAGGAGGCCCTTGGATAAATCGTTGAAGGTGTTCAGATCCTTGCCGAGGGCAAAAACAGCCTCGGGGCTGACGCCTTCGAAGGACAAAAATTCGTTGGCTGATTTGCCGATACGCTGAGTCAGCATGTTGAGCTGACTGGCCGCAGCGATATTGGCCGTGGGCGCATTTTCCTGCAGCATCAGCGATGTGATGGTTTCGGTCGTTTCAAGCAGACTGTCGGACTGCCGATTCACGGTGCGCAAGGACTTGTTCGTCTGTGTCAGCACCGGTTCGAGCTGGACCACGGACAGTGCGTTCTTCACCATCCCGTCGGCCAGGGGTTGAATCGCGGCCAGGTCCGAATTGGCCGCGGCGTTGCCACCGCCCAGCACCTGGACGTCATTGCGCAAGGCGTTGGAACCCGTTTTGAGTTCGGCGAACGAACTCTCGGAGCCCAGCAAGGCGGCACTGATCGACTTGGCGACCAGTTGCGACTGCATCATGGCGTCACCGGTGGTATCCAACAGCTTGGCCGAACTGGAAGCAACGCGCAAGGTGGCGGTCAACCCCAGGCCGACGAGGATCACGGCGACGATGAGCAGCAGGACCAGCAGCCGCTGCTGCTGCGGCAGGGGCAGGTGGCCAATCAGGGGCAGTGCGTTGTTTTGTGTCGCGTGCTGCGGGCGCTGTTCTTGCGCGTCTTGATCCATCTGGACTGTCGACGATATGGAGACGCTGGATTCGGCGATGGCCGTGGGGGCCTCGACGGGGTTTTTGGAACCGAACAGGGAAAACAGGGCCATGGGAACTCCGGCGTTACGTCGAGTGTGAAAGGTGAGCAGGCAAGGCAATCAGGCGGTCAGTGGTGGGCAGTGCACGGGCACGATGCAGCGAACTTCGCGCTAGACCACGGCCAAAAATCGGGGGTCATCAGCCAGCAAGGCCAAGTTCAGTTCGCGCCAGGTCAACCCCGAGGTGTCGAGCAGGCCTGGGCCGAGCCAAGGCTCCGAGGCGGCGGGCGCGTGCTCGTCCATGACAAATTGCCCCGGGGTACGCAAGCCAGCAAGCTGATCGACCCAGAGCACTGCGTTGATTTCGAGCTGGGGCGTGAACTGGAGGTAGCGGCTTTGGGCATTGCTGCGCGAGATGCCGGCAAGGCGTGCACCCAAAAATGCGGCAAGATCCACCACGCCACACAGCACCCCGCGCAGGTTGACCAGGCCGGCGAACCAGGCATGGGCGTGCGGCAGCGGCATGGCCGGTTCGTAAGCCGAGATTTCGCCCGCTTGCGACAACGGCAACAAGATGCGCTGCTGGCCAGCGACCACAGCCAGCCAGCGTGACTCGCTCTGCGTCAATTGCGCAGCTTGCAGCCGCGATGCAAGCTGGCTCTGGAATTCAATCAGACTGCTGCGTGCCATGTCTTGGATGGAGGGGCAAGGGGTTGTGGGGCGCGCGACTCAGGACAGCGCCATGATCTTGCTCAACAGATCGTGTGGGTCCACGGGCTTGGTGACGAAGTCGCGCGCACCCTGGCGCATGGCCCAGAGCTTGTCGGTCTCCTGGTTCTTGCTGGTGCAGATGATGACCGGCACGTCGCTGAATGCCGGGTTGCGGGTGATTTGGCGGGTGAGCTGAAAGCCATTCTGGCCCGGCATCACCACATCCATCAGGATCAGATCGGGCTTGCTGGCTGCCAGGGCGCTCATGGCTTGTTCGCCGTTTTCGGCGGTGCTCACGGTGTAACCGTTCTTGCTGAGCAAATCCGACAAGAAATAAAGCTCGGTGCGGGAATCGTCGACGACCAGAATTTTTTGGATGCTCATGGGTGTGCGGCGCTGGCGCCGGAGGGATTGTTGCGATATTGATCGACCGCCTGGAGCAGTTGGTCTTTGGTGAACGGTTTGGTGAGGTAGGCCTCTGCGCCCACCATCTTGCCGCGTGCCTTGTCGAACACCCCATCCTTGGAGGACAGCATGATCACGGGGATGCCGGCATGACGCGGGCTGCGCTTGATGATGGCGACCGTCTGGTAGCCATCGAGACGTGGCATCAGGATGTCGCAAAAGATCATGTCGGGCAGGGTGTCGTTGACTTTCGACAAGGCGTCGAATCCGTCTTCCGACAACAGCACCTGGTAGCCGGCCTGTTTGAGGAAAATTTCTGCGCTGCGGCGGATGGTGTTGCTGTCGTCGACCACCAACACCTTGAATGAACCATTGGCCGTGCTCAAGCAGGGTCTCCAGTGAATATGCGGTGATGGGAATGCAGCGAAAGTTGCACGGCGGGTTCAAAACGTGCAACGGCTTGAAGTTCGTGACTAGATCTGGACCATTTCGAAGTCGTCCTTGCGCGCTCCGCATTCCGGGCAAGTCCAGTTCATCGGAATGTCTGCCCAGCGTGTACCAGCGACCAGGCCACTTTCTGCATGGCCTTCTTCTTCGTTATAAATAAAGCCGCAGATCAAGCACATCCAGGTGTTGTAGTCAGGTTGTGTCACAGCGTATCGCCCTCTGGCATAAGATTCAATCATTCTATGAAGAGGTTGTGCAGGGCTGTGGCGTCTTGCATACCAAGTGCGGCTGTGGGTTTGGCCGCCCCCGTTTGCTTCATCACCCGAACCCATCATGCCCAATCCGACCGAAGCCCCCGAGTCTCCACCAGCCGTGATGTCCTTCAACGCCGCCGACCCCAGCGGGGCGGCGGGGCTGGCCGCGGACCAGGCGGTCTGTGCCGCCGTGGGTTGCCACGCCCTGCCGGTCACCACATCCATCTGGGTGCGCGACACGGCCGAGATTTTCGACATCGTCGACATCGAGGCCGACGCCGTGATCGAGCAGGCGCGCGCCGTGCTGGAAGATGTGGAACTGGCCGCCTGGAAAGTGGGTTTCCTCGGCAGTGTCGAAGTGGTCAGCGCGGTGGCGGAGTTGCTGGCGGATTATTCCCAGGTGCCGCTGGTCACTTACGTCGGCAATCTGCAGGCCTTCGACGACAGCCAGGCCGAGGAGTACATCAAGGCCATGCAGGAACTGGTGCTGCCGCAGACCCGCGTGCTGTGCGGTAACGTCACGGCCCTGACCCAGTTCCTGTTTCCCGACATCGAACGCGAAGACCTGCCCACACCCGAGGCGCTGATGCATCAAGCCCAAGGGATGGGTGTTCAATATCTGCTGGTGACAGGCCTATTGGTGCCCGAAAACCATGTGGAGAACGTGCTGCTCAGTCCGCGCCGCCAGTTGCTGCGCGAGCGCTTCGAGATGTTCGATGCGGGTTTCTCCGGTGCCGGCGACACGCTTTCGGCTGCTGTGGCGGCGTTGCTGGGCACGGGCGCCAAGCTCGACCAGGCCGTGCACGAAGGGCTGGAGTTCCTCGACCAGAGCCTGGATTTCGCTTACCGCCCGGGCATGGGCCATCTCGTTCCCGACCGTTTTTTCTGGGCCCAGACCAGCCCTGAAGCCGACGACGATTCCATCTCCCCGGTGGGCTTGCAGTAAGCCGCCGGCATCGTCCTGTCACTCGCAATCAGCCGCCCAACCCGGGCGGCATTGTCTTGCCGTCGCCATGTCCAGCAACGCCCAACTTTTCGACCGCGCCCAGCGCACCATTCCCGGCGGGGTGAACTCCCCTGTGCGCGCCTTCCGCCAAGTGGGCGGTGTGCCACGGTTCATCGATCGCGCCGAAGGCCCCTACATGATCGACGCCGAGGGCATGCGCTTGATTGACTACATCGGCTCCTGGGGGCCGATGATCGCCGGTCACGCCCATCCCGAAGTGATCGAAGCGGTGCAGCACGCCGCCACGCGCTCGCTGAGCTTCGGCGCGCCAACGGCCGACGAGATCGAGATGGCCGAGGCGATCTGCAAGCTCATGCCGGCGGTGGAAATGGTGCGCCTGGTCTCCAGCGGCACCGAGGCCGGGATGAGCGCCATCCGCTTGGCGCGGGGTTTCACCGGGCGCGATGCCATCGTCAAGTTCGAGGGTTGCTACCACGGTCACGCCGACAGCCTGCTGGTGAAGGCCGGCTCCGGGCTGCTGACGTTTGGCAACCCGAGTTCCGGCGGCGTGCCCGCCGATCTGGCCAGGCACACCCTGGTGCTGGAGTTCAACAACATTGCGCAGATCGAGGCTTTGTTCGCGGCGCGCGGATCGGAGATTTCCTGCGTCATGGTCGAGCCCATTGCCGGGAACATGAACTTCATCCGCGGTGCTCCCGCCTGGCACCAGCGTCTGCGCGAGCTCTGCACCGAACATGGAGCACTTCTGGTGTGGGATGAGGTGATGACCGGATTTCGTGTCGCCCTGGGCGGAGCGCAGCAGATCTACGGCATCAAACCCGATCTGGTGGTGATGGGCAAGGTGATCGGCGGCGGCATGCCGCTGGCGGCCTTTGGCGGCCGAGCCGATGTGATGCACAAGCTGTCGCCGCTGGGCAATGTCTACCAGGCTGGCACGCTGTCAGGCAACCCGGTGGCCGTGGCCGCCGGGATGGCGCAGTTGCGCATCGTCCAGCGTCCCGGGTTCTACGACCGCCTCGCCGCGGCCACCCGACAACTGATGCAGGGGCTGGACGCCGGGGCGGCGCGCCATGGCGTCACCTTGCGCACGGACAGTGAGGGCGGCATGTTCGGTTTTTATTTTGCCGAAACCGTGCCCCGCAACTATCCCGACATTGCCGGCGCCGATGTCGACATTTTCAAGCGCTTTTTCCATGCCATGCTCGACCGCGGGGTCTATCTCGCCCCCAGCATGTACGAGGCCGGCTTCGTTTCCGCCGCGCATGGGCCCGACATCATTGCCGCCACGCTCGACGCGGCCGATGCTGCTTTTGCACAGCTTGCCCAAGTCTGAGCACCGCTGCATCGCACCTCAGCGCGGAATTTGCACCTGGTAGGCGCGTGCGGCGATGACTGCCGTGCGGCCGTTGATGTAGGGGCCGTACAGGTGGCTCTGGAAAAAACGCGGAGCCGGCAGCATCACCGCCAGGCGCGCGGCCTGCCAAGGCGACAGCCGCGCCGCCGACACATGGAAATAGTGTTGCGCGGCGGCTTCGGCACCGTAAATGCCCTCGCCCCACTCCACACTGTTGAGGTAGATCTCCAGGATGCGGCGTTTGCCCAGAATGCCCTCGAGCATGTAGGCGATGATCAGTTCTTGCGCCTTGCGCACGTAGCTGCGTTGTGGTGAGAGAAACAGGTTCTTCGCCAGTTGCTGGGTGATGGTCGAACCGCCGATGATGCGGTGCATGCGCTCATCGCGGCGGCTGTGATTTTTCTGCCAGGCCTGCTCGATGGCTGTCCAATCGACGCCGTCGTTGGTCAGGAAGGTCGCGTCTTCCGAGGCCACGGCCGAGCGCTTGAGCCAGGGGCTGATGCGGTCGTAGGGCACCCAGTCGTGCAGCCAGGGGGCATCGAGCCCATGCTGCGTTGCGCTCGACTTGCCCCGACGCCCGAGCAGCAGGGCTGAAGCCCCGGGATCGCCCTTGAGCAGGCGCAGTTGCGCCGCGCGCATGAATGCCGTGCTCGACGGCGGGATCACCGTCCACAGGGCTATGCGCAGCGCGAAATAGCCTTGCAAAGCAATGACGGACCAGAAACACAGCCACAGGATGGAGCGCAAGCTGGGGCGTTTGAGTGACTCGGCCATGGCTGGACAGGAGAGCGGTGACGTGAAACCGGATTGGTCGAGGAGACGCGTGCGCTCAGTGCGAACGCCCGCGCCGTTCGGCCAGCAGTGTGGCCAGTACAGGTGCCGTGTCGGGACGCACGCCGTGCCAGAGCCAGAAGCTCTCAGCCGCCTGCTCCACCAGCATGCCCAGGCCGTCCTGCGCTTCGGCGCCGGCCTCGCGGGCCTGCGCCACGAAGGCCGTGGCCTGCGCGGCGTACATCAGGTCGTAGGCCAAGATGCCGGGGCGCAGCACGTCGCGCGGCAGCTCCAGCGTGGCGCCGCTCAGGCTGGATGCGGTGGCATTGATGACGAGGTCGAATCCGGGCGCCGACTCGCTCACGGCCGTGAGCGCCACACCGTGTTCGTCGGCGATTTCAGCATGGCGCGCAACCAGAAGGCGGGCTTTGCCGGCGTTGCGGTTCCACACGGCAATGGCTTGCGCCCCAGCCACGATCAGCGCTCCCAGGACCCCGCTTGCGGCACCGCCCGCGCCCAGCAGCAACACGGTTTTGCCCGTGAGTGGCGGCGCGTCGGCGTGAGGCTCTTGCGAGCTTGCGGATGCGTGCGTCAGGACGCGCGCCAGATCCCGCACCAGGCCGATGCCATCGGTGTTGTCGCCCCAGAGTTCGCCGTCATCGTCCCAGCCCAGGGTGTTGGCGGCTTCGGCCAGCGTGGCGCGTGGCGACAGGCGGCGGGCAGCGCGTGCAGCCTCGAACTTGAACGGTACGGTGACGTTGCAGCCGCGCCCGTTCTCGGCTCGAAAGGCCAGCAGCCCGTTGACGAAGCCGTCTGTTGCGAGCAAGCGTCTTTCATAGCGCAAGGACAGCCCGCATTGCGCGGCGAACAGCGCATGGATACGCGGCGATTGGCTGTGTTCCACCGGGTTGCCGAGCACCGCATGGAGATTGGGCAGATACGTGGTCATGGGTCTGGTCGTGGGTGTCAGTGGGGTGAAACGCCTCATGGCGCAGGCCTGACTTCAGGGCCGGGCTGCGCCTGCATGTGGGCTTCCAGGCCGCCTTCACGGGTGAAGTCGAAGCCGGCGACGATGACGAGCTGATCGGCATCGCGCCGCATGGCGGCGTTGAAGTGTCCGTAAGGTTGGGCAGCGTTGACGATCGCTCGCGCCATGCGGTCGAGCTGTGGGTTGCCCGAGCCGCGCACCACCTCGCTTTTGAGCAGTCGTCCGGAGGCATCCACGGTGATGGCCATGATGAGTTTGCCGTAGAGCTTGCTGCCGTCATGTTGCGGAAAATCGACGGTGCCGAGATGCTCGATTTTTTGCCGCATGTGGTCGTAGTACAGCGCATACGGCACACTGCGGGTGTTGGGGCCGACGAAGCGGCGGCGAGGTTTGGCGTTTTGCTGGTCGATGCGGCGTTCGATGGCGCCAAGCAGGTCCAGCAGACGTTTGCGCCGGTCTTCCAGAGCCTGCGCAGCCTCCGGTCTGGTCTGCTGCGCGGCCAGGCGCTGCAACTGCACCATCTGGCTCTTCACCTGGGTGACGAGTTCACGCTGCTTCTGCTCGTCCTGCGCCAGCAGGGAGCGACTCTGGTTTTGCAGCGCGTTGCCGTCGACCACGGTGGCCGTTGCCGGCAGCGGCGTGGTGGCCAGGCCTTTGGCCGCGTCACCCCCGCCGGCCAGATTGACCTGCGCCAGCGCCTGCGGCTTGTCGGGAGCCTCGGCGGACGACTGGTTGACCAGCACCACCGACAGCGGTGTGTCCTGGAACATGCGGTTGAAGGTCTCGGGCGCACCCAGCTTCAGCGCCAGCAGCGCCGCATGCGCCGCCACCGAAACGAGCAGCGCCCATTGCAGCTTGCTGAGCTTGCCGAGACGCATGGCGCGGAGCGAGGACATGCGCTGGGGATTTGCGGGTGAGGGCAGGTGGCAGCGGCCGCGATGGCTGATCGGTGACGTGACCGTCCCGAGATCAGGCCACGACCGGGGTCGCGTCGGCGGCACCCGGGTCTTTAGCGGCTTCCGGGGTTTCGGCGATGCCGTTGTCGGCCGTATCGGCGCCCGCTTCGGCGGCAACCTCCGTTGCAGCCTCGGCTTCGTCCACGGCCAGATGCAGGCCTGTGGCGAGGGCGGCGGCGTCGTCCTCGGCCGGTTCGTCCGCCGGCGCAGCATCACCGCCGGCGGCCGACAGGTCGCGCAGGACTTCGACCATGTTGCACGGCTGCTCCAGCGTGATGAGGTCGGGCTGGCCGAACTGCACGCGCACGCGGGTGCCGCGCGGCTGGGCCTGGGCCCCCATGGCCTGCAGCACCAGCGGCAGCCCGTCCACCCGCACCAGTCCGTCGCGCAACACCGTGGCTTGCCGCTCGGCCATGCCTTCCTGTTGCATGTAGCGCAGGGTCCAGTAGCGCTCCATGCCGTTCTGAAAATCGGCGTACGCCTTGTAGGCGTCTTCGAACGCGCCGACGATGGCGAATAACTGCGCATCCTTCGGCTTGTAGGGCACGGCCAGCAAGGCGGTGCGGCCATGGTGCGCGGCGGCGATGATCTGGCCCTGGTTCACCAGGTCGGTGTAGCGCCGCAGCGGCGAGGTGCACCAAGCGTATTGCGCCACGCCCAAACCCTGGTGCGGTGCTGGCTTGGTGCCCATGCGGGTGCGCAGGTTGGCACCCATCCCGCTCTGACTGCGGTAGATGCAGGGCAGGCCCAGTTCGGCCAGCCAGCCGCCCCAGGTGGCGTTGGCCAGAATCATGAGTTCGGCGACGATGAGGTCCAGCGGCGCGCCGCGGCGGCGCGGCACGATGTCCACCCGCGCGGCGTCTTCCCCTTGCTCCAGACCGGTGACGCGAAAGCTGTAGTCGACCCCGCCCGCACGCTCCGGCCGGCCGCGCACGGCTTCGCGCCCGCTCTTGAGTTTGTTGGCGATGCGCCACAGCAGGGCCAGCTCCGTGGCGAAGGCAAAGCCGGGCGCGGGGCCGACGCCTTGCAGTGCATCTTCCGTCACTTCGGCGTCCAGCAGATCGTGGCGCAGGTTGGCGGCAATCGGCACGCGCTCCACCCGCGTCTCGTGGCTCTGCAGGACAAGGTTCGCGTCCAGCGAGACATACAGGCTGACGGCGGGGCGGCTGCTGCCTTCGGCCAGGGTGAAGCTCTGCACCAGCGCGTCGGGCAGCATGGTGATCTTGTCACCGGGCATGTAGACGGTGGACATGCGCGCACGTGCCGCCTGGTCCCAGACGCTGTCGCGGGCCAGGGCCAGCGCCGGTGCGGCGATGTGGATGCCCAGCACCACGCCACCACCTTCCAGCGGCTGCACCGACAGCGCGTCGTCGATCTCGGTCGTCGCCGAATCGTCGATGGAGAACGCCTGCACCGCAGCCAGCGGCAAATCCCCGGCATCCGCCGTCGGCAGCGGCAGGTCGGCGAAGCCGGTGCCTTTGGGAAAGTGCTCCAGCAAAAAGCGTTGCATGTGGAAATGCCACGGCGATGCAATGGCACCCGCCGCGCGCAGCAAATGCAGCGCGCCAAGGCCGCTTTGTTTCACCGCCTGCGCCAGGGTCTTGTACTCCACGCTGTTCTTGTCCGGCTTGAACAGCAGGGCGTAGAGCTTCGCGGCGATGGCTTCGGGGCAGCGGCCGTCCACCAGGGCTTGTGCATCGGCCTCGATCTGCCGTTGCTGTGCCTCCTTGCGCGCCATGCCGGCCAGCGCCGCCTGCACCGTGTCCTGGCTGGCCTTGCGAAACAGTCCCTTGCCACGACGCTGGAAATAGTGCGGCGCCCCGTGCAGGCGCAGCAACACAGCCGCCTGTTGCTGCGGCGTGGGCTTGCCGCCGTAGTAGTCGGCCGCCACCACGCCGAAGCCGAATTCGGCTTCCGGCGCGAACTCCCACAGCAAGTCGAGTTCGATGCCATCCTGCTGCGCTTGGGCCCAGGCCAGCAGTTCATGCGGTGCGGGCGCGTCGAACGCCAGCAGTGCCTGTTGGGCCTTGATTTTCTGGCGCTTGCCGCTGGCCAGTTCCACCTGCATCGAGGTGTCGGCCTGGCTCAGGATGCGGCCGGTGACGAGTTTGCCGGCGTCTTCGAACAGGATGTAGTTCACTGGAATTGGAGTGGTGGGTGTCACGCTGCGTCGGCATGAATGCCGAGAAAATCCAGCACGGCATCGAGATGATGGGTGGCGTAATTGGTGAGTGCATGACCGCCGCGCGGGACGATGCGCAAGTGGCCACCGGTGTAGCGCGCGGCCATTTCGCGCCAGTCGAGCACCTCGTCGTCTTGCGCAATCACGGCCAGGTAACGCGAAGCCTCGGGTGCGGCGCTGGCAAGGTTGCCGACTTCCAGCGCATGAAACTCGCGCACATGTTCCGCCGTGAACTGAAACGCGGATTGCGCGTCGTGCCAGGCCGTGAGTTCGCCAATTTGCGTGCTGAGATCGCGCGCGGGGTTCACCGCCGGGTTCAACAGTGCGGCGCGGGCCTGCAGGTGGTGCGCCAGGTAAGTGGCATAGAAGCCGCCCAGTGAACTGCCCACCAGCGCCAGGCGCCCCGGCGCGACGCCGCTGACCAGCGCCAGCATCTCGGCCATGGCCTGTGCCGGGGAGGGTGGCAGTTGTGGGCACAGCCATTGCACCGGATCGAGTCCGCGCGCGCGACGCTCGTCGCGGATGGTCTGCAGGCGCGCACCCGTGACAAGCGCCTTGGCCGATTGGGGCGAGGAGCGAAAACCGTGCAGATACAGCAGATGGGATGGTGCGGGCATGCGGGAGTGCGCGCGGGGGTGCCAGCGCAAAACCCGCAATGCTAGCGTCTGCAAACCAGCGCGACGGGGCTGGGCGTCAGCCTGAGGGCCGATGCTGTTGCCGCGGCGCCGGACCTTTCCGAGCACACAGGTGCCCGGGGCGTGACCCCACAGCGTGACCCCCACAGCGCCTTGGGGAGCGGCTGCCTGCTGGACGCGCTGGGGCCTGGGATCAGAGACTGCGTGAAAGGGGCTGGACGGTTGCCGACGTGGGCGGCGTTCCGGACGACGGGCTCGGGGACTGCGCATCGTCCTGCGGCCAATCCCGGATGTAGGCCTTGAGCATGCGGTTCTCGAAGTCCTGTTCCTGCACCACGGCGCGGGCCACATCATGGAAGGAGATCACCCCGAGAAGGGTGGTGCCGTCCATCACAGGCATGTAGCGGGTGTGGCTTTCCAGCATGAGGCGGCGCAGTTCGTCGAGGCTGGTGAGCGGGGTGCAATGCACCGGTTCGCCCAGCATCACGTCGGTCACCAGTGCCTCGCTCGGTCGCGCGCCGGCCAGCGCGGCAATGACTTCGCGGAAGGTGAGCATGCCTGCCAGATGGCCGGCCCGCATGACCACCAGCGAGCCCACATCGTGCTGCGTCATGGTGCGCGCCGCTTCGAGCAAGGGCGTGTCGGGCGCCACCGTGAACAGCGCACCGCCCTTGACCCTCAAAATATCGCTGACTTGCATGGCCGTCTCCTCGTCGCAGCATCTGCCTCATGGCTATGCAACCAATATAGTCCAGCCAAGGGCAGGCTTCCATGCGGAACAACGTGGATATGTCGGCCAGCGACTCGTTGTCGTGCTCGGCGAGCCAACGCGCGATACAGCCGAAACGTCGGCAATGGCGCATCGGCGAGGCACAAGCCGATTCGATGGTGCGTCGCACAAATCGCGCGTCGACGATGCGACCCCCAATCCCCCCAGCACCGATGTTGAGCCTGCCTGGCCAACGATGACTCGCGTGCGCCGCTTGCGCCTTCGAGCCGCAGACCCCATCTGCTGCGCGCTATCTTTCACACCACGCCCACCTGCGCGGGCTCACAGGGATCCACTCATGCAATGTCTGGTCGATGGAAGTACCGTGCATGTCGACGCCACCGAGCCGGCAGTCATCCCGCTTGACGCGGCGCCAGACGCCATCGTCCTCGTGCATGGAGCGGCGAACGATCACCGGGCCTGGTGGCCTGTTGCTCCCGGGCTGGCACGGGCGGGGTATGCGGTGTATGCGGCCGACCTCCCCGCGCATGGTGGCAGCCGCGGGCCGCTTTGCACGGACGTGGCGCAAATGGCGGTGTGGCTGTTGAAGGTGCTGGACGCCTGCGGTCTGGAGCGTTGCGCGCTGGCGGGGCACAGCATGGGATCGCTGGTGGCGCTGCATGCGGCGGGACTTGCGCCCCAGCGCATCAGCCATCTTGCGCTGGTGGGCACGGCCTGGCCGATGCGGGTGGCACCGGCTTTGCTGGAACGGGCACAGAACCAGTCCGATGCCGCGCTGCGCAACATGGCCATGTGGTCGCACCAGCAGCAAGATGGCCGGCCGTTGCAGCCCGAACTGGTGCAGCAAACCCTGGAGTTGATGCAGTCGGTGCAGGCAGGCTGCGCCCAGGGCAATGCCCTGGCCACGGACCTGGCTGCCTGCAACGCCTATGCCGACGCGCCGGACATGGCCGCGCGCGTGCGCGCTCCCGCGACGTTCATCCTCGGTGCGCACGACCGCATGACGCCGGCAAAAGCCGCATCGCGTCTGCGCGAAGCCTTGCCCCAAGCGCGCGTGACGACTCTGGACGCCGGTCACGCTCTGATGAGCGAGGCGCCGGATGCAGTGGTGCAGGCCTTGGCCACGCTGCTCGCGCAGAAAGCGCAGCGGCCATGAAGCACGGTTCCGGCTTGCCAGGAGGCCGCCGCAGCGTGCATCGCCACGTGGCGTCCCTGGGGCAGTCGGCCTGCACCGATCGTTCGTGCAGGCGCTGCAGCTTCAGACCGCCGCCGTCGGCGCGGGGTTCCACGCCGCATGCAGCATCAGGGCCAGGGCCGAGAACGCAGCGCCGGTGAGCACCACGGCGGGCCATCCGCCCAGAGCCCAGGCATGGCTGGCGGCGAAGGTGCCGGCCGCGCCGCCGATGAAGTATTGCGTCATGTACACCGCGTTGATGCGGCTGCGCGAGCCCGCATCGAGCGCGTAGATGCGCGTCTGGTTGGCGATTTGTGCCCCTTGCACCCCGGCATCCAGCACCACCACACCCAGCACCAGCCAGACCAGGCCGTGGCCGCCGAGAGCGAACAGCCCCCAGGCCGCCAGCACGCCCACCAGCGCCACCAGCAGCACGCGGCGCGGGCCGCCGGGGTGATCCGCATGGCGGCCTGAAACCGGGGCCACCAAGGCACCGCTCAACCCCAGAATGCCAAACAGCCCCGCCGCTGCCGGCCCGAGACCGTAGGCCGGGCTGCCCAGCAAGGGCGTGAGTCCCACCCAGAACACACTGAAGGCGCCGAAGAACAGCCCTCCGGTGACGCCGGCTGCGCGCAACTCGGCATGTTTGCGGAACTGCCCGAGAGTGGACGCCACCAGATGGGCATAGCTCGGCGCCGAGGTGTCGTTCGCCGGCAGTCGCGGCAGGGTGCGCCAGAGCATGGCGAGCGAAGCCGCGTTGAGCAGTGCCGCCAGCGCGAAGACGGCACGCCAGCCCAGCGCCTGACCCACCAGTCCTCCCGCAACCCGGCCGCCGAGGATGCCCACCAGCAGTCCACTCATGACCAGCCCAACGGCACGGCCGCGCTGCTGCGGCGGCGCCAGGTGGGCCACCAGCGGCACGATCTGCTGGGCGATCGACGCCATCAACCCCACCCCCAGGCTGGCCAGCGCCAGCAGCGCGATCGTGGGGGCGGCCGAGGCCAGCAGCAGCATGAACACCAGCGCCGCGCCCATGCCGAGGATGACGCGGTGGCGCGGGTGGCGGTCGCCCAGTGGCCCCAGGCCGATGAGTCCGCAGGCGAAACCGACCTGTGTGGCGGTGGGAATGGCGGCAATGCCCGCCACCGTGGTGTGAAACGACCTTGCCAGTTGCTCCAGCAGTGGCTGCACGTAATAGATGTTGGCCACCGCCACGCCGCAGGCCACGGCCATTAGGGGCAGGAACAGGCGGGGCAATTCCGGGGTGTGTGGTGCGGCTTGGGTGAGGGTCGGGGTGGGCATGGATTTCGGGGCGGCGAAGCGGGGGTGCTCGGGGGGCGGCGCCCGAAGGCCGGTGGGCGCCACGCAATGGATCTGCGTCCGGGGGCTGCAGACGTCCCCGGCGCGAGCCCGTGGAGACCAGGGAAAGATGGTGGGGCAAAACGCGCGGAAGGGACGCAAAACAAACCGCCATTCAGCCTAGCGCCCAGGCTGAGTGTGAGCAAATGTCAATCCGAATTCCCGGCTTCCCCGGGGAGATGCAGATCGCGCGCGACGCGTTGGTCGATTTGTCCCACCAACGCGGCCTCCGCCGCGATCAGACCCAGGCGCCGCAGCAGCGGGTCGGGTGTCGTGCCCGCTTCGGACGTGATGATGCCAGGCACAGGCTTGGTGTTCAAGGGCTCGGGCATCGCCGCAAGAGGGGCTCCACGCTTCAGGCCGAGTTGTTGCAGCACCCAGGCGCGGGTTGGCGCAATCAGGGTTTCGATCGCTTCCGGGCTCAGTCGTCGGGCGCGGCGTGCACGCAGCACGCGCATGGACGCCAGGTGGGCCGCGAGCAGGTAGTTGTGGGTGATGAGCCGCGCCAGTTCGCGCAGGGCTCGGCGCTTGGCGACGGGTTCTTCCAGCATGCGGCTGTACAGCCCGGTCATGGAAGCCAGGGCGTCGAACAGGCGCTTGCGGGCGATGCGAAAGGCGCTTTCATCCTGCTGCTGCGCTTCGAGCACCGCCAGGGTGTAGTCGCGCTGTGCCTGCATCAGGCTGGAGAGCTGGCGCGGCACGTCCTGGTATTCCCAGCGCGGCAGCACGTAGCTGAAGCCCCAGGCGAGGGTGGCGCCGATGAAGGTGTCGATCAGGCGCTGGTCCACAAGGAAGCGGACATCGCCTTCCAGCAGCCGCGCCAGCAGCAGCGACAGCACGCTGGCCGACATGGCGGTGAAGCGGTAGTTGGTGGTGACGAAGGTGCGGGCGAAGGTCAGCGCCAGGAAGAGCGCGGCGAGCAGGGCGGGCAGGCCCAGGTGCAGGTCGAGCAGCGCGGCGGTGAACAGGCAGCCGAGCAGCGTACCCAGCAGCCGGTCTTTGAGACGCTGGCGGGTGACCCCGTAATTGGGTCGAAGGATGACGGCGATGGTCAGCAAGATCCAGTAATCGTGCGTCTGATGCCTGAACAGGCTGCGCGCCACCACCAGTCCGCACAGCAGCGCCAGCCCCATGCGCACGGCATGACGAAAGATGGGAGAACCCCAGCGCAAGTGGGCGCGGATCTGACGTGGGTCGTAGCGCCAGGCACTGACGAAGGAGCGCAGGTCCGGCAGGGGCGGCAGCGCGCCGCCGTCGCGCGCCGCATAGGTGGTCTGAAGGGTCGCGACGAGGGCATCGATCTCGCGCTGGGTGTTGAGCAGCGAGGCCAGCGCGGCGTGCGCATGCGCCAGTTCGGTCGTGTTGCTTCCCACCAGTGCCGACGCTTGCTGTTCCGCGCGGGCCCAGCGGGTGGCATCCGGCGAACGGGCTTCGCTGCGGCGGCCGTGCAGCATGGCCAGGGCCAGCGTGGACAGGGCGTCGGCCGTCTGCAGCGTGCCGGCCTGCAGGGTGTCGAGCACCTCGGTGCCCTCGAACTGCGTGCGCAGCAGGGCAGAATCGGTCTGCGCCGCGAGTTGCGCCTCGAACAGATCGAGAGAGTCCAGCAGCATGCGGGTCCAGAGGGCATCGCTCGGCTTGCGGCCTTCACGCAGCACCAGATCGCGTGCCGATTGCAGGGCGTCGTTCACCGCGCCTTGCAGCACGGCGGCGCGGCCATAGGCCTGGTCCTCGGCCATGCGCCGGGCGTAGAACTGGCTTTGCCAGCGCATGTAGGCAGCCAGCGCGTCGAGCACTTCGGCCAGCGCCTGCTGCTTGGTGCGGCTTTGCAAGATGCGGCCGAGCAGCAACGCATAGACGGTGTACAGCAAGCCCCCCAGCACGAACAGCGCCACCCCCAGCAGCAAGGCGTGCAGGTCGGGCGCGGGTGGCACCCCGAGTGTGATCACGGTGATGAACAACAGGCTGAAGCTCAACGCCAGCGCCCGTTTGCCCCACAGGCTCACCAGTCCGGCGCCGAAACCCAGCAGCGGCACCAGCAGCAACTCGACCCAGGGATGGCCAACGCCGGCCCACACCAGCAAGAAGCACAAGGCACTGCCGAAGGTGGAAAACAGCAACTCGAAAGCCTTGACCCGCATGGGTGCCGGGTTGTCGGCAAAACAGATGGTGAGGGCACCGGTGCCCAGCAGCACGGCCATCTGCATGCCGCCGATGGCAAAGCCCAGCCAACCGAGCGCCAGAACGCCCGTGGCCGAGACCAGGCCGCTGGTGAAGTAGCGGCTGAACACAACGCGACTGAGGAGGGGAATGGGGTTCATGTTGCCCGCCTGGGGTTCATGGGCCCAAGCTTAGGGCCAGCAAGGCGATTTTTCCGATTGTGTGTGCAAGCGGTCGAAAATCCTTGCCGGCAGATCCGCACCGCAAGGCGTCGCCGCTGCAACAGGCGCGGATTCGGCAAACCGGCCCGGCGGCACCTACCATGCTGCCAAGCGGCCGAATCTGGGCCGAATCTGGGCCGAATCTGCCCGCACTGGATGGGATGCCGGGGCGGCGGGAAGCAAGGCCGGGCGCGGAATTCGGAGGGTGATGATGCGTGTCGTCGTGGTGGGAGCGGGAGCGGTGGGCGGCAGCCTTGCGGTGAAGCTGGCGCTGGCCGGGCATGCGGTGGGTGTGGTGGGGCGTGGCGCGCATCTGCAGGCCATACGCGCGCGGGGGTTGCACTTGCAGGATCCGGCCGGTGACGAGACGGTGCGGTTGCAGGCCAGTGACCGACCCGAAGACTTTGGTCCGCAGGACTTGATCGTGCTGGGCATGAAGGCCCACCAGATGGCCCCGCTGTTGCCACGCCTGGGCAGCATGCTGCAGCAAGACACGGTCGTCCTTCCGGCGATCAACGGTCTGCCCTGGTGGTATTTTCACGGCGACAGCAGCCCGCAGGCGCAGACGGCCGGCGGCAGCGCGGCGCACCTCACCTGTCTCGACCCGGATGGCAGCATGGCCGCTGCACTCGACCCCGCGCACATCGTCGGTTGCGTGGTGCACAGCGCGTCCGAGGTCACGGCGCCTGGGGTCATCAAGGCGAATGGCCAGTACCGTTACGTCATCGGCGAGCCGGCGCAGGAGCGTGACGGTTTGAGTCCGCGCGTGGAGGCGCTCGCGGCCGTGCTGCGCGAAGCGGGGTGCGACCCCAAGCCCACCACGCGCATCCGCGACGCCATCTGGATGAAGCTCATCGGCAATGCCTCGTTCAATCCGGTGGCCGCGCTCACCCGCGCACGCATGGACCAGATCTGTGCCAGCCCCGGCCTGCTCGACCTGGTGCGTGGCGTCATGCACGAGTTGATCGCGCTCACCCGCATCTACGGCTGCGACCCCCAGGTGGATGCCGACAAGCGCATTGCCATCGGCCGTGGCATCGGACCGGTCAAGCCCTCCACCCTGCAAGACCTGGAGCGCGGCCGGCCGCTGGAAGTGCAGCCCCTGCTTGGCGCTCCGGTGGAACTGGCCCGGCGCGCCGGCTTCGCCATGCCCCTGACCGAGGCCATGCTGGCGCTGCTCACCGAGCTTGACAGCCGCACGCAGCAGGCGGCGTGACACGGCTGTCCGGCATGGTCCGGGCCGGATCCCGGATGGAGCCTGGCACGGTGGCCGCCTGGAGTCAGCTTGCGTCCGTATCCAGGTTCGCGCCGGTCGCTGCTTGCGGGTCTTCATCGCGGGACAAGCGGTCAGGCTCGAGCGGCGCCGTCAGCGTCAGCAAGATGTCGGCGTACCAGGCGCAGTTCAAGCCGAGCGATTCGTCGAGTTGCAGATCGCGCCCGCGCATGTCGATGCGCATGGAGTGCACGCCCAGAAGCGTCCACGGCAGTGCGGCGTCGCCGTCCGGGCTGCGCATCACCACGGGCGCTCCGCTGGTGCCGCGGTGCGTGCGCCCATCGGTGAGGAAATAGCCTTGACCCTGGAACCGCATGCCGAAGGACGACGCAATCACCGCCTGGCGCACCACCGGCAGGTGATGCAGCGTGTCGTGAAAGCCCAGCGGGAAACCCACGATCAGCAGCGAACTGCCCACCTCCACGGCTTCGAGCGATCTGGGCAGGTGTTCGGGCGTGAAGCACTGCAGCACAACCGATTCGGGCAGGGCCGAGCGGTCGAGTTCGATCACCGCCACGTCGATTTCACCGGCAGCATCACGCCCCTGGCGCCACACCGACTTGCCGTGGCGGTACAGCAGCAGCGACAGCGTCGTCGAACGCGTGAGGTTGTCTGCATCGGTATGCAGTTCGATCTCGATGCGATTGGGGAAATGCTTGCTCGGCTTGTCGATCACCACATGGCGGCTGGTGACCAGAAACAAACGGGTGTCACGCTCGAACAGGAAGCCGCTCGCGCCAGTCAGGGCCCGGTCGTTGTCGAATGTGGAAACGCGGGCCGCGGTCAGCAGCAGGGGCTCGATCATGGTGTCCTTCAAGCCAGGTTGTGGAACAGTCCTTGGATTGTCACGCTTGCCTCGCGCCCGTGCCCGCAGCCGGTTGCATCCTGGCGCGCAAAAAAAGCCGGTCAGGGTGACCGGCTTGAAGGTACTTGGAAGTACCGAGGAGACAAACGGTTCAACGGCTTGATGCTGTCAGATCAGGCTGACGGCGCGATTGAAATCATGCAACCGCGCACCGCGTCAACTTGCTTGAATGCATGGATGGCGGGTCGGTGCGGCTCAGGCTGCGCGCTTGCCGCGTGCGTTGGTTTGAGCGGCCTTCATCGCCGTGTTGGTCACGGTGTTGAAGTTGGCTTCGACCACTTCGGCGGCCTGCTTGCTGGCTTTTTGCACGGTGTCGTAAGCGTTGTTGGCGGCGCTCAAGGCACTTTTCATCATGGCCACGGCGGTTTCAGTGCCGGCGGGGGCATTCTTCACAGCCGTGTCGACCATCGCCTGCATCTTCTTGTGCACTTCGGCGGCGTTGGCTTCGATGGCCTTGGCGAATTCAGCCTGCGTGCCCGAGGCGATTTCGTACAGATGGTGGGAGTAGGACAACATTTTTTCGGCCATGGGCTGAGCCATTCCGGGTTGCAGTGTGGCCAGTTCCTGAATGTCCTTCACGGACAAGGCGGCCATGGCGGCCTCGGAGGTTTCGTGCATGGCGGTTTTCATGGTTTGCATGTTCAGCTCAACCATTTTCTCCAGGCCATCCACCGCCTTGCCGGTCAGGGCAAACAGGGCTTCGAGTTGGGATTTTTGCGCGGCGATCATCTGTTCGGGGGTCATCATCATGGGCTCCTAGACTTCCAAAGTTGACAGGACAGCATGCACGATTCTGACGGAGTTCCGAGTCATTTTCATGACACTGGCTTCTGTTCCCGGCATGCGTATTGGTGCAGTGCACAAGCGCAATTCTAGGCGGCGATTCGGGCTTGTCAAGCGCTTTTTTGTTGCGTCGCAACAAAAAACCCGGTGTGGAAATAAAACTATGATTAAACAATGACTTACCAATACCGAAGTGATCCTAATCCCCTGCTTCGGGAAGCGGTACTTCCAACGGGACGCACGATGATCGACGCATTGTTCTGGCGCGCTGCAGCATGCCAGCGGCAGCAGGGCCGCAGGAGCTGGATCGGTGGCTCCTTCCGTGGGGCGGCACGTTCGGTTGCCGGGCAATACACTTGGTCCGATGACCAAGCCCAGCATGCCCACGCCGGCTGACGCGGCGGCCACCACCGCCACGCAGCGTGCCGCCACGGCCGCCGTGGACGCGGCCATCACCAGCCGCCGCTCCATTCGTCGCTTCCTGCCCACGCCGGTGCCGCCAGCCGCCATCGAGGCCATCCTGCAGGTCGCTGCGCGCGCGCCATCCGGCACCAACACCCAGCCATGGCAGGTGCACGTGCTTTCTGGGGCGGCCAAGCGGCGCTTGAGCGAGCGCATCCTCGTGGCTTATGACGACCCCGTGCTGGCTGCGCGGCACAGCGAGGAATACGCCTATTACCCGCGCGAATGGACCTCGCCCTACATCGATCGTCGCCGCAAGGTCGGCTGGGACTTGTACGGCCTGCTGGGCATTGCCAAGGGCGACAAGGCGGCGATGCATGCCCAGCATGGTCGCAACTACCTGTTTTTCGATGCGCCCGTCGGGCTGATTTTCACCATCGACCGCATCCTGGAGCAGGGCAGTTGGCTGGACTATGGCATGTTCCTGCAGAACATCATGGTGGCGGCGCGGGCCCGCGGGCTCGACACCTGCCCGCAGGCGGCATTCACCTCCTTTCACCGCATCATCGAAGAGGTGCTGGATCTGCCCGCCGGGCAGCAGGTGGTGTGCGGCATGTCGCTGGGCTGGGCCGATCCGGCAGCGGTTGAAAACACCCTGGTGACCGAACGCGCCCCGGTGGCCGAGTTCACGCAATGGCACCAGCGATGAATGGCTGTCTGGCGCCCCACGCCGGCAAGTCCGCTGGCCAGTCGGCCGGAGGTGAGGAACTGTCCGGCTTCGCGCTGACTCCCGTTGGTTCTGTCGCGTTGCTGCGCCGATGATCATCGAATCCCTGCTCGACACCGATCTCTACAAGTTCACCATGATGCAGGTGGTGCTGCACCACTTTCCGGGCGCTCAGGTGGAATACCGCTTCAAATGCCGCACGCCAGGGGTGGAACTGGTCTCGCTGCTGGGCGAGATCAACGCCGAGCTCGACGCCCTCTGCACCTTGCGGTTCACCCCGGACGAACTCGATGACCTGCGGGCGCTGCGCTTCATCAAGAGCGACTTTGTCGACTTCCTCGAACTCTTTCATCTCAACCGCCAACGCATCGGCGCCACTCCGGCGGCCGATGCCGCAGCGCGTGCGCGCGGCGAAATCGACATCGTCATTCGCGGTCCCTGGCTGCACACCATCTTGTTCGAGGTGCCGGTGCTGGCCATCGTGGGCGAGGTCCATGCCCGGCATGCCCACGCGAACGCCGACCTGGGCGACGGCTTGCAGCGTGTGGACGCGAAGATCGCCCAGCTCAAGGCCCCTGCGCTGCAAGACTGCCGCATCGCCGATTACGGCACCCGCCGCCGCTATTCACGCCGCTGGCAGGCGCAGGTGCTGGAGCGGCTGCGCAGCGGGCTCGGGCCCCAGCTTGCGGGCACCAGCAATGTGCTGCTCGCCAGGGAGTTGGGACTCACGCCGCTGGGGACCATGGCGCATGAGTACCTGCAAGCCTGCCAGGCCCTCGGCCCGCGGCTGCGTGACACCCAGGTGTTCGCGTTCGAGATGTGGGCCCAGGAATACCGCGGCGACCTCGGCATCGCCCTGACGGATGTCTACGGTCTTCAAGCCTTCCTGCGCGACTTCGATCTGTATTTCTGCAAGCTGTTCGATGGAGCGCGCCACGACTCGGGCAACCCTTTCGCCTGGGGCGAGCAGATGATTGCCCACTACGCCAAGAACCGTGTCGACCCGCGCAGCAAGACCCTGGTGTTCAGCGACGCACTCACCGTCCCCAAGGTCATTGCCCTCTACCGGCAATTCCACCAGCGCGTGGGGCTGGCTTTCGGCATCGGCACCCACCTGATGCACGACCTGGGCTACGAAGCCCCGCAGATGGTCATCAAAATGACCCGCTGCAACGACCAGCCCGTGGCCAAGTTGAGCGACTCGCCCGGCAAGACCATGTGCGACGATCCGGCTTACCTGGCTTACCTGCGCGACGTGTTCCAGATTCCCGACAGCCGACTCGCGGAACAGGCTGCGGAGCCAGGGTGATTGGAGCCACGGATGATTGACGCTAGCGAAGCGCATTGTGCTGAAATCTTGCAGTCAGATGACGCCTGACACCGCAGCCCTGTCCCATACCGCTCGATGAACTCCGACACCGCCCACGTTGCCTCTGCGGCGCCGATTCGTCCCTGGCGCGTGTTGGCATGCCGTGCCTTGGGTGCTTGGATCGGCGTGCTGCTGCTGTTGCCCTGCAACGCACTCGCCGCCACCTCCAACCCTGGCCCGAACCCCGCAAACCTCAGCCTGTGGTGGGGGTTGCCCTTCGCCGCCTTGCTCCTGTCCATCGCGCTGCTGCCGTTGTTGGCAGGCCAGTTGTGGCATCACCATCAGGGCAAGATCGCTGCAGGCTGGGCGCTGGTCTTCCTGCTGCCTTTCGCCGTGACTTTCGGCCTGGGCGTCGCTCTCCAGGCCGCCCTGCACACCCTGCTGCACGAGTATCTCCCCTTCGTCATCCTGCTCACCACGCTCTACACCGTGAGCGGCGGCATTGCGGTGCGCGGCAATCTGCATGGCAGCCCGGCGCAGAACACGCTGTTGCTGGCCATCGGCACGGTGCTCGCCAGCGTCATGGGCACCACGGGCGCGGCCATGCTCATGGTGCGCCCGGTGATTCGTGCCAACGATGCCCGCCGCCACAACGCCCATGTGCTGGTGTTTTTCATTTTTCTCGTGGCCAATGCGGGCGGTGCGCTCACGCCCCTGGGTGATCCGCCGCTGTTTCTCGGCTTTCTCAAAGGGGTCGACTTTTTCTGGACCGTGCGCCACCTGCTGGCGCCCACGGCCTTGCTCTGCGCGCTGCTGCTGGCGGTGTTCTACGTGCTCGATCGCTGGTACTGGAGCCAGGAGGCTGAGCGCCAACCCGTGGACCCCACGCCCGACCGCCCGTTGCGCATCATCGGCGCCTGGAATGTGCTCTGGCTGCTGGCCATCGTGCTGGCAGTGCTGCACAGCGGCGCCTGGAAACCGGGCATCACCGTGTCGATCTTCGGTCAGCATCTCGAGTTGCAGAACCTGACGCGCGATGCGGCGCTGATCGCCGTGGCCGGCTTGTCCTGGCTCACCACGCCGGCTGCAGCACGCGAGGACAACCACTTCAACTGGGGCCCGATGATCGAGGTGGGCAAGCTGTTCCTCGGCATCTTTCTCACCATCATTCCGGTGATCGCCATCTTGCGCGCGGGGCCGGATGGCGCCCTGGCCTCGCTCGTGCGGCTCACCTCCGATGCGCAAGGCCAGCCCATTGCCGCCGCCTATTTCTGGATGACGGGTACGCTGTCGGCCTTTCTCGACAACGCGCCCACCTACCTCGTGTTTTTCAACCTGGCGGGGGGCAATGCCGCACATCTCATGGCGCAGATCGGCACGCTCACGGCAATTTCCGCCGGGGCCGTGTACATGGGCGCCGTCACCTACATTGGCAATGCTCCCAACTTCATGGTCAAGGCCATTGCCGAGCATCGCGGGGTGCGCATGCCCTCGTTTTTCGGCTACATGGGCTGGAGTTTCGCCATCCTGCTGCCCTGTTTTCTGATCATCACCCTGGTCTTTTTCCCATGACTGCATCTGCCAACCACCAACGTCCACGCGTGCTCGTCGCCCGTGCCGTGTTTCCCGACATCGTCGCCCAACTCGAAGCCGTGGCCGAGGTCGAGCTCACGCCCGACGACACCATCCAGACACCCGAAGCCCTGCGCCGCCGGCTGAGCGACAAGCAGGGCGCGTTCATCACCGGCAGCGAGCGCATCGACGCCGCGTTGCTCGACGCCTGCCCGCAACTCCGGATCGTCAGCACCATGACGGTGGGGGTCGATCACATCGACCTGGCCGCCTGCGCGGCGCGCGGTGTCATCGTCACCCACGCCCCCGACGTCCTGACCGAGACCACCGCCGATTTCGGCTTTGCCCTGTTGCTTGCCGCCGCGCGGCAGATGAGCGAGGCCGAACGCCACTTGCGCGAAGGCCGCTGGACCCAGTGGCGTTACGACCTGTTCGCCGGCGCCGACGTGCATGGCGCCGTGCTGGGTGTCGTCGGCATGGGGCGCATCGGCCAGGCCATCGCCCGTCGCGCCGCCTGCGGCTTCGACATGCGCGTGCTCTATCACAACCGCAGCCGACTCGACGCCGGGGTCGAGCAGGCCTGTCGCGCCGACTACCGCAGCCTCGACGACTTGCTGCGGCAAAGCCAGCATGTGCTGCTGGCGCTGCCATACAGCCCGGCGGCTTACCACCTCATCGGCCCCCGTGAACTGGCGCTGATGCAGCCGGGCGCCACGCTGGTGAACGTCGCCCGCGGCGGCGTCATCGACGAGGTCGCGCTGGCCGCAGCCCTGCACAGCGGCCATCTGGGCGCGGCCGGGCTCGACGTGTTCGAGGGCGAGCCCACCGTCAACCCGGCCCTGCTCGCCGCGCCGCGCGTGGTCCTCACGCCGCACATCGCCAGTGCCTCCGTGCCCACCCGCCGCGCCATGGCGCAGCTCGCGGTGGACAATCTGGCGGCCGTGCTGCGCGGGCAACCGCCGCTCACCCCGGTTCGCGTTTGATGTTTTGCTGAAACCACCCATGTCCTTCGAATTCGTCCTGCTGCTGCTCGTCGCCGTGCTGCTCGTGCTCAGCCTGCTGCTGGGCTGGCTTGGGCTGACGCGCATGCAGGCGCTGGCGGGCTTGCGGCAACTCCTCGTCGCCGACGTGGCCCCTCAGCTCGAGCGCCTGGAACGCGAACTGCGCGGCGCGGTGCAGGCCAGCGGCCAAAGCCTGCGCACCGAGCAGGCCGGGCAGCTTGCGCAGTTTCAGCAGATGCTGCTCAACCAGCAGGGCGAAAGCGCGCGCACCCAGAACGCCCAGCTCGACGCCGTGAACCTGCAATTGCAAAGCCTGCAAAAGGCCGTGGGCGACACCCTCGTGCAGCAGGTGGGCCAGCTCACGCAAGCCAGCACCCAGACCATCCAGAC
>JAJZDV010000148.1 GCA_021846025.1 Pseudomonadota bacterium | reverse complement strand
GCGAGTGCCCGCCAGAGCCTGATCACGTCGCCGATACACTGACCTGCATCCAAATCGGATCGACGCGCCGCGCGCCGACGATCTCAGCTGTCTCCAGGCTCATACCTCATTTGGAAAAGACTGGCATACCGGGTGGCATCAATGCGACCCTCACGCCATGGCTTGAAGCCGTGCCGTTTCGCTATCGCAGCGGTTTCGATGGTGCATTGCTGCGCGTCGCCGCACGCATCGGGCTGGTGGAACTGGCGCTGTCCGGCTGCGGCACGGTTGCAGACCACAACTACTACTACTGGCCTGATATGGACTTCGACGGCTCGACCATCTTGTTCGAGGAAGCCGAAAAACTGGGCCTGCGCTTCGTCCTGTGCCGTGGCGGCGCCACCCGCAGCCGTCAGTTCGAAGGTCATCTGCCCAAGGCGCATCAGCCTGAAACCCTACAGGCCTTTCTCGATGATCTCACTCGCCTGCGCAGGCGCTATCACGATCCCGCACCGCAAGCCATGCGCCGCGTCGTCGCTGCTCCCACCACACCACTGTTCTCCATGCTGCCGCAAGAGCTGCGTGACACTGCTGCACACGCTCGCAGCCTGGGCCTGAGGCTGCATTCGCACCTGTCGGAAACCGTGATCTACCAGCAGACCGCCATGACCCAGCATCGCTGCAGCCCCATCGACTTCGCCGCCAGCGTCGACTGGCTGGGGTCGGATGTGTGGTTCGCGCATCTGGTCAAGCTCAGTAACGGCGACATCAACCTGCTTGGCCGCACCGGCACCGGCATCGCCCACTGCCCACAGAGCAACGGCCGTCTGGGCAGCGGCATCGCCCCGGTGCGCGCGCTTGAAAATGCCGGTACGCCCATCTCCCTCGCGGTGGACGGCGCGGCTTCCAACGAAGCCGCCGACATGCTTTGCGAAGCCCACACAGCCTGGCTGACAGCGCGCGCCCGTGGCGGCCACAATGCCTTGCCAGAATACGCCGGGGGTGGCGGCGAAACCGGTGCCGCCGACGCCACGGTGGAGGACGTGGTGCGCTGGGGAACAGCCGGCGGCGCCCGTGTGCTGGGGCTGGAGGGTGTTGGTGTTCTGGCGCCCGGCATGGCCGCCGACATCGCCATTTACAAGCTGGACCAGCCACGTCATTTCGGCCTGCACGATCCTGCCATCGCCCCGGTGGCGAGTGGTGGTGCCACTCTGCGTGCCCTGCTCGTGGCCGGCAAGGTGGTGGTGTGCGATGGCATCATTCCCGGCCTGGACCTGGACGAACTCGGTGCGCAATCGCGTGCGGCCGTGCGCATGCTGCAAAGCCTGGCTGGTGCTTGAGCGCATCGGACGCGCAGCCCCACCAAATCCTGTCATCCCAAACGGCATGTAGCCGGAGCGCCAGCGAGGGTACAGCGCTAGCCAGCTTCAGGCCAGCAGTAAAGCCTCGAGCTTGCAGGTCCAGCCGACGATGCCGCCTTGTGCGGTGATCATCTCCAGCGCCGCTCGCTTGAACCGCGGAAATTGGCTGGCAGTGGCTGCCTCCACCAACAGGCTGTCGCAGCCGCGATCGTTGGCCTCGCGCATCCTGGTCTGCACGCAGAGCTCGGTGGTCACGCCGCCGAAAATCAGATGGGTAATGCCTCGTTGATCCAGGCTGTGCTGCAGCGGCGTGGCGTCGAACGCACCCTTGCCGGGTTTATCGATCGCGGTCTTGTTCGGTTCGGGCTGCAGCACCGGAATGATGGCGTTGTCTGGCTCGCCGCGCACCAGCACGCGACCTGTCGGTCCATGGACACCGATGCGCAGACAGGGCTCGCCGCGGCAGCGTTTGGCGCGCGGGCAATCCGACGGGTCGGGCACATGCGACTCGCGGGTGTGAACCACCATCGTGCCCAGCACGCGCCCAGGCGAGCAAGCACGCCGCGGGCTCCACGCCTGAGCCAGTCGTGTCACATCGTTGCCCAGCGCGGCGCCAAAAGCGCTGGGTTCGATGAAGTCCCGTTGCATGTCGATCAGCACCAGCGAAGTGCAGTGCAGTGCAGCGCAGCACGCAGGCAAACCTTTCGGGCTGGGCGGGCACGCTGAACATGCGCGTACCGTCGCGTAGGCGGCTCATCACGTGCTCCCCAGTGCTTGCGGCAAGGCGGCCGATGGTTCCATCGCGCCGAACACGACTCCCGCATGGTGACCATCTTCAGAGCTGCTGCGTGGTTGCCAGCGTGCAAAATCAGCCGGCACCGCCTGCAAAGCGTGCGCGCCGGACCGTTTTCTGAGTCAGGCGTCGCGAAGCGCCATCGATGTCCTTTGCAGCTCTTTCCATGTGGCCAGGGCCTCGTGAATTGGGAGGTATCTTGCATGTGTACACAAGATCTCCATGCGCACCAACTTTCAGCCGAGATGTTCATCGGGCCCGACAACTGTCTGGGGCAGCGCATCATCCACACTCACCAGGCGCTCGACATCAAGTTCATGTAGACCGCCATCCTGCTCACCAGTGTGATGGGCTATGTGCTCAACCTGTCGTGCTCCTTGAACGGGTGTCGCATCGTGCGCGGGGGTAGCAAATGAGCGCCATGGCCAGATTTCTGGCCAGATGTTGTTGGGTGGCGACCAGCGCCGCCCAACTCAGCTCCGTCCTCGGCCCCGGCGCCATCCGGTGAAGCGCTGTGTCGGAGCGCGCCCACCCGGAAGGGCCGGTGGCATCGCCCGCGCGCGTGTCGCGTGGCGCCCTCGCGACGCCCATGTAACACCTTGCGAATTCGGCTTCGTGGGTGTCGTTTCTCAAGATAATGAGTCGACGCGCTGCCGCGATGGATGCGCGCGCCGGAGCGGGCCATGGTGTGCCTGCGGCGGGCCGTTGGCCGCGCGTCCGCCCTGACCTCAAACATCCGCCTTGGGGGATTCGTTCCGATGATTCGTCCACAGACTGTTGCACGGCTTGCCGCATCCTGGTCGTTGCGCCGCGGAGCATCCGGCCTGCTGCGCCTGGCCGCCGGTGCCGCGCTGACCCTCGCCCTGGCGGCTTGTGGAGGAGGTGACGGGAGCGGGGCAACCGCGTCCTACCGGGTCTCCGGGGCGCTCACCGGCATGAGTGCCGGAGCGTCCATGGTGCTGCTGGTCAACGGCCAGACGCTGACGCTCTCGCAAAACGGCGGGTTCACCACCCCGGCGGCGCTGCCCGCGGGCACGGGCTACAGCGTCACCCTGGGCACGCAGCCCGTGGGGGAGGCCTGCGTGGTCTCGAATGGCGCCGGCGTCATCGGCACGACCAATGTGATCAATGTGACCGTGGCCTGCACCGTCAACCCGCAGGCCACCTACACGGTGGGCGGCACGGTCTCGGGACTGCAGGGCACGCTGCAACTGGCGGATAACGGCCAGGATCTGCTGGTGCTCGCCAGCAATGGAGCGTTCACCTTCGCCCAGACCTTGTTCGACAAGGCGGCGTACGACGTCACCGTGAGCACGCAACCTGCTGGGCAGACCTGCACCGTCACCCAGGGGGCGGGCACCGTGCAGGGGGCCGATGTGACCTCGGTGACCGTCTCCTGCGTGACGCCGGCGCCGCCCTCTGCGCCGACGTCCACCGTGGGTGGCACGGTGACGGGACTCACGGGCACGGTCGTGCTGGGTCTGAATGGCGGGCCGTCGATGACGGTTGCCGCCAACGGAACCTACACCTTCCCGACGGCGCTGGCGTCCGGGGCGACGTATGCCGTGACGGTGGCCACCCAGCCCGTCGGGCAGACCTGCTCGGTGGTCAATGGCGCCGGCACGGTGGGCAGCGGCAACGTGACGAATGCCGACGTCACCTGCGCGGCCAGCACTTATTCCATCGGTGGCACGCTCTTGGGGTTGACCACGGGTGCCGGCCTCGCGGTGGTGTTGCAGGACAACGGCGGCGATGACCTCACGCTGACGGGCAACGGAGCATTCACCTTCGCCACGCAGATCGCCACCACGGCCCCCTACAGCGTCACGGTCAAGACGCAGCCCAGCGGGCAGGCCTGCACAGTGACCAACGGCTCCGGCACGGTCGGCACGGCCCCGGTCCTCAACGTGAGCGTCATCTGCACGAGTCAAACCGTCTCGTTCACCGCGCCGGGTTCGGCCAGCTGGACCGTGCCTGCGGGGGTGACGTCGATCCGCATCGTCGCCACCGGCGGCGCGGGCGGTGGCGACAACGATCAGTATGGACGCGGCGAAGGCGGAAACGGCGCCGTGGTGACCACCACCCTCACCGTGGCGCCCGGGCAGGTTTTGAACCTCGTCGTCGGGGGCGGGGGTGTGCAGGGCGGTGGCGCAGGACTGGCGCTCGGTGTGACGAACTATGGAGGAGGTGCGGGAGGCGGATCGACGAATGTCGATGCGGGTGCCGCGGTGCAGATCATCGCCGGAGGGGGCGGAGGTGGCTATGCGGACGGCTCCACAACCTACAACACGGGCGGCGATGGCTGCGGCAATGGATTTGCCGGTGGCAATGGCCATGACTCTGCAGTCATGGACACCCCTGGCAACGGGGGCGCAAACGGTATCGGCGGGGCAGGAAGCCAGAGCGCGGTCGGACCGAGTTCTGACGGGATGAACGGAGGAAGCGGCGATGGCGGGCCCGGTGGGTTCGGCGGGCCCAACCTGTTCGGCGGTTCGGGGGGGACGGGCATCGGCCCGGGGTCGGGTGGGGAAGGTGGCCCATCCCTTTCCTCATCGACCCTGGCGCAGATCTTCGGCGCCGGCGGTGGTGGCGGTTATGGCGGCGGCGGTGGTGGAAACGGTGAGCAAGGCGGTGCCGGCGCGGGCGGCAGCGTGGGTCCGGGCGGCAGCACCTGCACGGTCGGCACCAACGGCGGCATGCGCGGCCCCGGAGGCAACGGGTCGATCGTGATCACGTATTGATCGGTCGCGTTTCAGGGGGCACCGCAGCGCGACGCGCCAAGGCCAACGATCCAGGGCTTGGCGCGTTGCGCATGCGTCTCCTGCTGGAAGATGCCCGGTCGGCACCCTGTCGGGCGAGTGGCGGAAAACCGTGCCGGTGACTCGCCGTATCGGTTCCAGAAAACTCCTCCGTGGGTCGAAACGCCCATGTCGCCGATGACGCCGCGCAGGCCTCGCCCCATGGGCGTGCACGGAACGCCCCGCGTCCGTGCGCCCTGCACCGGTTCACCGCGACGGCCGATTCCGGCACCCGTTCCAGGCGGCGGCCCGTGGGCCTTGGTTGCTCCAACCCAGGGTTGAACCGTGGCATGGACCTTGCATGGCATGCCTGACGCGAGCGGGGCGGGGATGCGCCCACGGCGGATTGACGTTGGACGGGGTGGCCAGGCTTGCGGCGGCTGGGCGAAGCGCCAGACCCGGGAGCCGCCCGGCCGCTTCGTGAGGTTCGACGCCGGGACGAAAGCCCGGGCGATGCGCCCCACGCCGACACCCGCCCTGGACCGATCCATCCACCACGGAGCCGCACCCCGTCGATCCCGCGATGCCTCGCCATGCCGGGGCGCGAAGCGCGCCGGTGGCGGCCTCCGAACCTCGCAGCGTTGAACCGCAGAGCCTGTACGGGTGCGGGGGTCCACCGGTGTTCATGCTTCTGAAGGAGCCATCCATGTCCGCAATTGCCAGTCCGCAGCAAACCTTGGCCACAGCCAGCACCGCATGGAAAGGCCGTTGGCTCCAGCTTGCACTGGGCGTGTTGTGCATGATGGCCATTTCCAGTCCTCAGTATGTCTGGGCGCTCTTCACCCAACCGCTGCTGGGCCAGGTTGGCGGCAGCCTGGCCC
>JAJZDV010000147.1 GCA_021846025.1 Pseudomonadota bacterium | reverse complement strand
TGAATCCAGGGCTGTGCCGACAATCTTGTCCATCATCGCCAGGGTCTGATCCACCGGCACAGCGGCGCGATAGGGACGATCGGCCGAGATGGCGTCGAAAATATCGGCGGTCGTGATGATGCGCGTCTCCAGCGCAATCGCCTCCGCCGCAAGGCCGCGCGGGTAACCCGTGCCGTCGAGCCTTTCGTGATGTGCCCCCGCCACTTGCGCCAATTCGGCGAAGGGTGCGATGCCGCTCAGAATCTGCTCGGTGTACGTGGCGTGCATGCGCATGGCTTTCCACTCGGCGGCATCGAGCTTGCCGGGTTTGTCGAGCACGGCGTTGCTCACGCCGAGTTTGCCCATGTCGTGCAGCAACGCTCCTCGGCGCAGCCAGCGGCGGCGTTCAGGCGTCAGGTGTAGCCGTTCGGCGATCCAATCGGTGTAGAGCGCCACCCGTGCGCTGTGGCCGGCGGTGAAATGACTTTTGGCGTCGATGATCTGGCCGAAAGCCTCGGCAATTTCGTCCAGGTAGTCATCGTCCAGTGGCACGCTTTGAAGCGCCGGTTCCAGGGCGTAAACCAGTGCCGGAAGTTCGGCGCTGCCCAACGTGGCCCAGAAATCGTCCCGCGTCGCAACCCTCTCAAAGACAGCCACCAGGCCCGGATCCAGCCACTGACCGCTGCGCAGGCGGACTTCGGCCAGGGCCACGCCGGGGCCACCCGTCGTGTGGAACACATCGACCACCTGAGCCAGCAACGCGATGCGCGCATACAAGGGAATGGCTTCACCAACCAGGTGCTCGGGCTTGCCGTGGCCATCCCAATGCTCGTCCAGCGCATGCACGCCTTGAGCCACGGCTTCGCCGAAACGCAACTGACGTGCGATGTCTGCACCTCGCTGACAGCGGGTCTGAATCAAATCCAGCGCAATATCGCCGCCATGTTGAAAGATGTCCAGCGTGGCGCGGAAGCGATCGGCAAGGCCCGACTTGAGCCCGGTGTGGGTCAGCACGAAACGCACGACCTGCGGCAACGAACTGCCCACAAGCTTGAAATCGCGTTTGAACTGCAGATCGTCCGTCAGGTAGAGCTCGCAGATGCGCGCGGCGTTGCTGCTGCAGCCCAGATCCTTCAGCAGCAGGGTGTAATACAGTTCCCAGCGTTGCCGCGAGTCCAGACCCATGTCTTGCGCCACGGCCATGCCGATGTAGGCACAGCGCACGCAATGGCCCTTGGGCTGACCCTCGGTCATGTCCAGGGCATGGCTTAAGGAGCCAATCAGTTCGCAAAGCTTGAGGTCTTGCATCGTTCGCTCACCGCCATCCTGTGATGCAGTGATGATGCCATGCGCCCGGTTACAGCAGGTTGATGGGGACTTTGAGGTAGCTCACGCCATTGTCTTCGGCGGGCGGCATTTCTCCGGCGCGAATATTGACCTGCACCGAGGGCACGATCAGCGCTGGCATAGCGAGTTGGGCGTCGCGCTGCTTGCGAAAGGCGACGAACGCGTCCTCGGTCGTGCGAGCGTTGAGTTGCACGTTGCCGTCGCGCTGTTCCTGCACGGTGCACACCCATTGGGCAGCGCGGCCGCCAGGCATGTAGTCGTGACAGAGGTGAAGCCTGGTCTGAGGCGGCAGGCTGTAGAGACGTTGCACCGAGTGATAGAGGGTGTGGGCGTTGCCGCCGGGGAAATCGCAGCGGGCAGTGCCGTAATCCGGCATGAACAAGGTGTCGCCGACGAAGGCATCCTCACCCACCACATAGGCCACGCAGGCTGGCGTGTGTCCGGGCGTGTGCATCACACGGGCTTGCAACTGGCCGATCGCGAAGGTTTCGCCATCGGTGAAAAGCTTGTCGAACGGACGGCCGTCTCGCGGGATGCTGTCGTCATGGAACACCTCACCGAACACTCTCTGCACGTCTTTGATGTGCTCGCCGATGCCGATGCGTCCGCCCAGTTGCCGCTTGATGCAGGGCGCTGCCGAGAGATGGTCGGCATGAGCATGGGTTTCCAGCAACCAGTCGAGCTTCAGGCCCTCGGTCTTGATGAAGGCGATGATGACGTCGGCGAATTGCGTATGCACATGGCCGGAGGCGTAATCAAAGTCCAACACGCTGTCGACCAGGGCGCAATGGCCGGTTGCAGGATCGATGATGCAGTGGCAAGCGGTGTTGGACTGCGTGTGGAACCAGGTCTGGACAACAGGGTTTCCGATCGGCTCAGAGATGACGGCGAGATCGGCATTGGTACTCATGAGGGTATCTCCGGACGTATCGAGGATGGTAACAGCCGACCAAAACTGATACTGTACTGGGCATCTGTCTAGACTTTGTTTGACCTGGATCAAGCCGCAGCTTCGGGATGGCTGATCCACAACCGCGCCGAGGAGACACACCATGCTGTTTCAGTTCGATTCCACCGCCTTCACGCCAGGGACCGCGATTGCCGGCGGCGCGCTCATCGGCTTGGCAGCCGGAGCCCTGGCCCTTGGCGCCGGCAAGATTGCCGGCATCAGCGGCATTCTCGGCAGCACCTTGAACGATCTCACCGCGCGCACCCGGCCCGATGGTTGGCGCGTGACGTTTCTTGCCGGCATCGTCATCGCATCGTTCATCTGGGCGCTGTTCGCTCCGGTACCGGGGGCGGGCTTCGACCAATCGTGGCCTGTCATCGCCATGGCCGGGCTGTTCGTCGGATTGGGCACCCGCATGGGCTCAGGTTGCGCCAGCGGTCATGGCGTTTGCGGGCTGTCGCGCTTGTCGGTGCGTTCAGCCGCAGCAGTGGCTGTGTTCATGGGCTTCGGCATGGCCACGGCGGTGTTGAGCCAGCGGCTCTGAAGTCCAAGGAACCGGTGCGATGAAAATCCTCGCCTTCGTCTGCGGCCTGACCTTCGGCTTCGGCTTGTTGATCTCCGGCATGACCGACCCGGCCAAGGTCCTGGGCTTTCTTGACATTGCCGGCCCGTGGGACCCGAGCCTGATGCTGGTCATGATCAGCGCCGTGGTGATCGCCCTGCCGATGGTGCAACTGGCTTCGCGCCGTGGGGAAGCCCTGCTGGGCGACACCATTGCCTTCCCACCACGCTTCGGCATCACACGCAAGCTTCTTCTCGGCAGCGCCATTTTTGGCGTGGGCTGGGGGTTGGGCGGACTCTGCCCAGGGCCGTCGCTTGCCTCGCTGGGTGCATGGACCTGGCAGGAAGGACTGTTCTTTCTGACGATGATTGCCGGCATGCTCGGACACGAATCCTGGCAACGTGTCCGTCGATCAGCCGGCGAGAGCGCACCAGCAGGCTCCACACCTTGAGTGCGCCGGATGTGGGGTACCGGGCCAGAGGCGAGTTTGAGGCCGCGCTCAGGGAGCAGGTGGTGCGTTACCGATGCAAATCAAATGGTCGTGGCCTGGATCTGCTCGCGCAGTTTGTTCTTGAGAATCTTGCCAGTGGCTCCCAGAGGGATGGCGTCGACGAAGCGTACGTCGTCGGGAATCCACCACTTCGCCACCTTGCCTTCGTAGAACGCGAGCAACTCCGCTCGTGCCACTGAGGCACCTGGCTTTTTCACCACGATCAGCAGCGGACGCTCATCCCACTTGGCGTCGGGCATGGCGACGCAAGCCGCCATCGCGACTGCAGGGTGCGCCATCGCGATGTTCTCGATGTCGATCGAGCTGATCCACTCGCCACCGGACTTGATCACGTCCTTGCTGCGATCCATGATGCGCACATAGCCGTCAGCATCGATGACGACCACATCCCCCGTGGGAAACCAGCCGTCGCGCAGGGGGTTGGGCTTGCCGGACTGGTAGTAGTCCTGCACGATCCAAGGCCCTTTCACGAACAGTTCGCCCACCGACTTGCCATCACAAGGCAAATCCTTGCCATCCCCATCCACCACGCGCAGTTCCACGCCGAAAATGGGCCGGCCCTGCGTGGTCTGTACCGCCATGCGCTGCACGGCGGGCAGTTCCAGATGTTTGTTTTTCAGCGTGCAAACCGTGCCCACGGGGCTCATCTCCGTCATGCCCCAGGCGTGACGAACCTCGATGCCGTAACCGTCCTGGAATGCCGCAATCATCGACGCAGGCGCCGCGGAACCGCCGATGAGCACACGCTGCAGCGCCGCTGGTTTGCGCGCTTGCTGCTGCATCTGATTCAGCAGCCCCAGCCAGATGGTCGGTACACCAGCCGCGAAAGTCACAGCCTCGGCGTCCATCAGCGAGAACAGCGACGCGCCATCGAGCGAGGGGCCGGGAAACACCAGCTTGCAGCCCACCAAGGCAGCTGCATAGGGAATGCCCCAAGCGTTCACGTGGAACATGGGCACCACCGGAAGCACGGCGTCGCGGGCGGAGAGGTTGATGGCGTCTGGCAAGGCGATCGCATAAGCATGCAGAACGGTCGAGCGATGGCTGTACAGCACGCCCTTGGGGTTACCCGTGGTGCCGCTGGTGTAGCACATGGACGAAGCCGCATTTTCGTCAAGCTCCGGCCAAGCGTAGTCCTCGCTCTGCTCGGCCAGCAGAGTTTCATAGCTGTGCAGATTGGGAACGGTCTGCTGCAACTCGGCAGGAATGCGGGCTGCATCACACAATGCCACCCAATGCCTGACACGCGGACAACGCGAGGCCACCGCCTGAACGATGGGGGCGAAAGTCATGTCGAAACACAGCACCTGATCGTCAGCATGGTTGATGATCCAGGCAATCTGGTCCGGGTGCAGTCGAGGGTTGAGGGTGTGCAGCACCCTTCGGCTGCCTGATACGCCGTAGTACAGCTCGAAGTGCCGATAGCCGTTCCACGCCAGGGTGCCGACACGATCGCCGGCAGCCAGACCCATGGTGTCCAAAACACGCGCCACACGCTTGGAGCGACCACGAATCTCAGCATAGTTGGTCCGGTGCAGATCACCTTCGACCCGACGCGACACAATGTCGGTATCGCCGTGATAGCGCGCTGCGAACTCGATCAAATCCGAGATGTTCAAGCCGCGCGCCTGCATCATTCCATTCATGCTCGTCTCCTGAATCTTGGTTTTGTGGGTGCCGCTGCAACACCGAATGTTCTGCATGCAGCGTTTGCGCATCGGAATGTACACCGCTGCGCAAACTCGACAATTCCCTAAACAGCGTGTGGGTTGCTTGCCTCCAGCCACCTTGGTTTGCACCCCGAGCGGACCTGATTAGCCGCACGCCGCGGGGGCAAGCCCGCCCGATAAAATAGAAGGCTTGTTCCATACCAAGCAACAGGCTGAACGATGACATTCGTCGTGACTGAAAACTGCATCAAGTGCAAGTTCACGGACTGCGTGGACGTGTGCCCGGTGGATTGCTTCCGAGAGGGTCCGAATTTTCTGACCATCGACCCCGACGAATGCATCGACTGCGCCGTGTGCGTGCCCGAGTGCCCAGCGAATGCCATCTTCGCCGAGGAAGACGTCCCCGGCGACCAGCAAGCGTTCATCGCCCTGAACGCCGAGCTGGCGCGTAAATGGCCCAGCATCACCAAACGCAAGCCAGCTCCGGCCGACGGCGAGGAGTGGAACGGCAAACCCGGCAAGCTCTCCTTGCTCGAGCGCTGAACACGCTGGTCATCCACAGACCCTCTCTTATCCATCCATGGACATGCATATCGACCCGGCGATGGCCCACATTCCTCGCCAGCAAGACCCGCCGATCGAGACCGACGCCGTCATCATTGGAGCCGGACCTGTAGGTCTGTTCCAGGTGTTCGAGCTCGGGCTGCTGGAGATCAAGGCCCACGTCATCGACAGCCTGCCGCATCTGGGCGGGCAG
>JAJZDV010000146.1 GCA_021846025.1 Pseudomonadota bacterium | reverse complement strand
TACACGTCCAGGTTCGCCGCGCGCAGCGCGTTGGTTTCGATGAAGTCCCGACGCGGTTCCACATCGTCGCCCATGAGCATGGTGAAGACGCGGTCGGCCTCGATGGCGTCGTCGATCTGCACGCGCAACATGCGGCGCACGGCGGGATCCATCGTGGTTTCCCAGAGCTGGATGGGGTTCATTTCGCCCAGACCCTTGTAACGCTGGCGGCCGACGCTGGCCTCGGCCAGGCGCAGCAGCCAGGTCATGGCTTCGCGGAAGTCGGCCACGGCCGTTTGCTTGGCGTTGTCGCCCTGGCCTTTGCTGACCACGGCGCCCTGGGCGAGCAGACCGGTGAAGGTCTGTGCGGTTTGTGCCAGCACGGCGTAGTCGGCGCCGTGCGCAAAGTCGGCGGTGATGACGCTTGCACGCACATTGCCGTGGTGATGCCGGGCGATGCGCAGAAACTGCTTGTCACTGCGCGGATCGGTTTCGGCCCGCACATTGGGCACCACGCCGTTGACATGGGCCGCCAGCAAGGAGGCCTGCAGTCGGTCGGCGGATTCGGCCGCCTGCTCCGGGGTGTCGAGTGCGATCGCCACGCCGTTGGCGATGGCGCGAAGCGCCTCCTCGTCCATGAAGGCGGACAAGCGGGCGATGACGCCCTCGGCCAGCATGTACTGGCGCGCGAGTTGCTGCAAGGCATCGCCCGTGAGGGTGGTGGCGCCGGGCTGCGCGCTGGTGAGTATGGCGGCGTCGCGCAACGCCACTTGCAGCAGGTAGGCGTCGAGTTCGTGCGCGTCCTTGAGGTACTGCTCGTCTTTGCCGTGTTTGACCTTGTAGAGCGGCGGCTGGGCAATGTAGACATGGCCGCGCTCGACCAGTTCGGCCATCTGGCGGTACAGAAACGTCAGCAAGAGGGTGCGGATGTGGGCGCCATCGACGTCGGCGTCGGTCATGATGATGATGCGGTGGTAGCGCAGCTTGGCGACGTCGAAATCGTCCTTGCCGATGCCGGTTCCCAGGGCGGTGATGAGGGTGAGGATTTCGTTGCTGGTGAGCAGCTTCTCGTAGCGCGCCTTCTCGACGTTGAGAATCTTGCCGCGCAGCGGCAGGATGGCCTGGAATTTGCGGTCGCGCCCCTGCTTGGCCGAGCCGCCGGCAGAGTCGCCCTCGACGATGTAGATCTCGCACAGCGCCGGGTCTTTCTCCTGGCAATCGGCCAGCTTGCCGGGCAGGCCCATGCCGTCGAGCACGCCTTTGCGGCGGGTGAGTTCGCGTGCCTTGCGCGCGGCTTCGCGGGCGCGCGCGGAGTCGACGATCTTGCTGCAAATCACCTTGGCGTCGTTCGGGTTCTCCAGCAGGTAGTCGGTCAGGGCCTTGGCCACGACTTCCTCGACCGGGGCGCGCACTTCGCTGGACACCAGCTTGTCCTTGGTCTGGCTGGAGAACTTGGGGTCGGGCACTTTCACCGACAGCACGCAGGTCAGGCCCTCGCGCATGTCGTCGCCGGTGATCTCGACCTTGGCCTTTTTCGCCAACTCGGTGTCGTCGATGTATTTGTTGATGACGCGGGTCATGGCCGCGCGCATGCCGGTGAGGTGGGTGCCGCCGTCACGCTGCGGAATGTTGTTGGTGTAGCAGAGCATGTTCTCGGCGTAGCCATCGTTCCATTGCATCGCGACTTCGGAAATGATGGGCGATCCCTGCTCGGTCATCTTCTCGCCCATGGCGTAGAAAATGCTCGGGTGCAGCACGCTTTTGCCGCGGTTGATGTACTCGACGAAACCTTTGACGCCGCCGGTGTAGGCGAAGTTGTCTTCCTTGCCCTGGCGCTCGTCGACCAGGCGAATCTTCACGCCGTTGTTGAGGAAGGACAGTTCGCGCAACCGCTTGGCCAGCACGTCGTAGTGAAAATCAACGTTGTCGAAAATGTCGGTATCGGGCAGGAAATGCACCTCGGTGCCGCGTTTGTCGGTCTTGCCCTGCACCCGCATGGGTGAGAGTTCGATGCCGTCGTGCAACTCGGTGATGCGGTTCTGCACCACTCCCCGGGCAAACTCCAGCACATGCACCTGGCCATCACGGCGCACGGTCAGGCGCAGCCACTGCGACAACGCATTGACACAGCTCACCCCCACTCCGTGCAGGCCGCCGGAGACTTTGTAGCTGTTCTGGTTGAACTTGCCACCGGCATGCAATTCGGTCAGCGCAATTTCCGCCGCGCTGCGCTTGGGCTCGTGCTTGTCATCGTGCTTGATGCCGATGGGAATGCCGCGACCGTTGTCGGTGACGCTGATGGAGTTGTCGGTATGGATGGTGACGACGATGTCGTCGCAATAGCCGGCCAGGGCTTCATCGATCGAGTTGTCCACCACCTCGAACACGAGGTGGTGCAGTCCGGTACCGTCGGAGGTGTCGCCGATGTACATGCCCGGGCGCTTGCGCACCGCCTCCAGTCCTTCGAGGATCTGGATGGACGATTCGCTGTAGCTTTGTCCTGCGTTGGCAGCGTCGCTGGGGGTCGGGCTGGTGCTGGAATTCGGAATATCGCTCATGGGCAAACTCGGTCAAAACATCGGAATCCGCAGGCCTGATCGATGCCTGTACGGTTTAACTCTCTGGCGGGTGTTCGGGTGTGGCGGGATCGCTGCCGCAGCCCTGCGGCGCCGGGCCTCAGATCCGCATGGGCATGACCACGTATTTGAAGGTCGCGTCGTCAGGCAGGGTGAGCAACACGCTGCTGTTGCCGTCCAGCAGATCGAGGCGCACGGTTTCGCCGGGAATGTTGGACAGCACGTCGATCAGGTAGGCCACGTTGAACCCAATTTCGATGGCATCGCCGTTGTACTCCACATCGATTTCCTCCTGCGCCTCTTCCTGCTCGGCATTGGTGGAGGAAATGCGCAGGATCGCTGGTTCGAGATTGATGCGCACGCCCTTGAACTTGTCGCTCGTGACGATGGCCACCCGCTGCAACGCCGCCAGCAAAGCCTGCCGCGCCAGGATCAAATGAAATTTGTGGCCCTTGGGCACGACCCGCTGGTAGTCGGGAAATTTACCCTCCACCAACTTGCTGACCAGGTCCATGGTGCCGAACGTCAGCCGTGCCTGATTGGAGGCAAAGCGCATCGCGATGGGCTCGTCGCCATCGCTCAGCAGGCGCAGCAATTCCGTCACCGTCTTGCGCGGCAGAATCACCTCGCGCCGCTCGGCCAGGCCTTCAACCTGCGTCGACACCAGCGCCAGACGGTGGCCATCGGTCGAAACCAGGGTGAGTTGATGGCCATCGGCCACCAGCAGCAGGCCGTTGAGGTAATAGCGAATATCGTGCTGCGCCATGGCGAAATGCACCAGCCCCAACATGCGCTTGAGTTGGCCTTGCGTCATCGCCAACGGCTGGTCCGAGTAATCGGCCGCTTCCTTCACCAGCGGAAAGTCGTCGGCTGGCAGCGTCTGCAGGGAAAACCTCGACTTGCCGCAACGGACCGTGAACTTGCCGTCCATCCATTCCAAGGTGGCATCGGAAGCCGGTGCGGCACGCAAGATGTCGATCAGCTTGCGCGCATTCACCGTGGTGGCTTGCAGATCCGCGCTGGCCGTATGGCCCTCCCCCACGGCGGTGCGCACGCGCATCTGTATTTCCATGTCGCTGGTGGTCAAGGCCAGATCCCCGTTCTGCGGCTGCATGAGCACATTGGCCAATACCGGCAGTGTCTGCCGCCGCTCCACGATTCCGGCCACCCCCCCCAAGCCCTTGAGCAAGGCCTCACGCGACACGTTGAGTCTGTTCATTATGAATCTTCCTTTTCAGAATAGGACTAGTAACAGGAGCGACGCCGTTCTTGAAGATAAGTCGTTTTCTTTTTTTATATCAATGGCTTATCGTTTTTTTTAGCTGGGGACAAGGCCGCAAGTTTAGGCGCGCCAAGATGAACAACTCGAGTCGCAGCAGCCCCAGGCCATGCTTGTTCAACCTTGGCCCACAATCCGTCCACAGCCTTGTTCATCCCTTCAGGGTTTGTTCCAGCACGTGCAGTTGCTGGTTGAGTTCTTGCACGCGGGTGCGCTCTTGCGTCATCTTGCGCACCGCATGCAGGACCGTGGTGTGGTCCCGTCCGCCGAAAAGCTCACCGATTTCGGGCAGGCTTTTCTGCGTGAGTTCCTTCGCCAGGTACATGGCGATCTGCCGCGGTCGGGCGATGGATGCGGGGCGGCGTTTGGAATACATGTCGGCCACCTTGATCTTGTAGAAGTCCGCGACGGTTTTCTGAATGTTTTCGACCGAGACCTGCCGGTTCTGCAGCGACAGCAGATCTTTCAGGGCCTCGCGCGCCAGACCGATGGAGATCTCTTCACCCGAAAACCGCGCATAAGCCAGAATTTTTCGCAGCGCACCTTCAAGCTCGCGCACATTGGAGCGCACATTCTTCGCGACGAAGAAGGCCACGTCTTCACCCAGGTTCACCAATTCGACCTCGGCCTTGCGCAGCAGGATGGCCACGCGCATTTCCAGCTCCGGTGGCTCCAGAGCCACGGTCAGGCCCGAGTCGAAGCGGGAAGTCAGCCGAGCGTCGATTTCCTGCAATTCCTTGGGGTAGGTGTCGCTCGTCAGAATGATTTGCGCCCGCTTCGCCGCCAGCGCTTCAAAGGTGTAGAAAAACTCTTCCTGCGTTTTTTCCTTCCCGGCAAAAAACTGCACGTCGTCGATCAACAGCAAGTCCAGCGAGTGGTAGTAGCGCTTGAACTCGTCGAACGTCTTGCGCTGGTAGGCCTTCACCACCTCGCTCACGAACTGTTCGGCCTGCAGGTAGCGAATGCGTGCGCCGGGCTTGGCCACCAGCAAGGCGTTGCCGACCGCCTGCACCAAGTGCGTCTTGCCCAGGCCCACTCCGCCATACAGAAACAGCGGGTTGTAAGACTTGCCGGGATTGTCCGAAACCTGCAGCGCCGCCGCACGCGCCAACTGATTGGCTTTGCCGGGAACCAGACTTTCGAAGGTCAGCGCGGGATTGAGCCGCGAGCGCTCGATCGCTTCCGTTTCCTGCAACGCCGCCGCCGCCCTCGTCTCAGCCGCCTGGGCCGCCGCACCGGTGCCGGGGGCCTCAGGCCCGTTGCGGATGGCAGCCTCCCTGGGCGTGGAATTTTGCAGGCCCTCGGCAACGGCGGCGCGTGGTACGGCAGCAGCGGGCTTGTGCACGTGTTTTTGAATCGCAAATTCGAGTTGCACCGGCCGCCCGGCGGCATTGGCCAGGGCTTGGCTGATGCGTTCGCTGTACTGTGCCCGCAACCAATCCATCTTGAAGCGGTTGGGCACGGCCAGGGTGGCCGTGGAGTGATCGTCGCTCCAACTCGGCGGCGCGAGAGGCTTGATCCAGGCGGAGAATTGCTGGACGGGGATTTCGCCAGCAAGCTGGATAAAGCAGGCTTGCCAGATCTGTTCGAGAGACATGTGGGTCGATGGACACGGTTGAATTTCGCCGGCGCCGGGTGTGTGGCACCGGGGTCGCCGTGCCCACGTTGCGGCCGCTGAATTCAGCCAGAGCCGGGCGTTTCATGGACGCGGCGGTCATGCAGCTGAGGGGCGATCGACGGTGGGAATGGATGGTCTTCCAGTTTAGTCCAACCGACGGAGTTATCCACAGCCCGGGCGCGCAAATTTTCAGCTTGGCGTGCCCTCGCGAGCACGTCCGAGACGGGCATCACGACCCTGCCCCGGGCCAAGCTGGCTGGCCACGACGATGCCCTTGCAAGTCTTTTCCAAATGAGGTATGAGCCTGGAGACAGCTGAGATCGTCGGCGCGCGGCGCGTCGATCCGATTTGGATGCAGGTCAGTGTATCGGCGACGTGATCAGGCTCTGGCGGGCACTCGCCTGA
>JAJZDV010000145.1 GCA_021846025.1 Pseudomonadota bacterium | reverse complement strand
TTTATATTACTATCATCATATAAAGAGGAAACCCATGCGATACGGCACAGACCAGAAACAAATTACCCGCGATCGGGTGCTGAAAGCGGCGGCGAGGCAACTACGCGAGCGTGGCCCGGAGCGCATAGCGCTCGCTAGCGTCATGGCGGATGCCGGTCTGACCCACGGGGGCTTCTACGCCCACTTCGAGTCCAAGGATGATTTCCTGCGTGCAACTGTCGAGCGAATGTTCGCCGACAGTCCGTTCGCCATGTTGCGCGACGAGGGCCAGTCCCCGAGCGAAGCGTTGGCGAAGTTCGTGGACTTCTACCTCTCGCCCGGTCATCGGGACACGCGCGTAGGGGGATGCCCGCTGCCCTTCCTTGCGGCAGATGCGCCGAGGCTTCCACCAGATATTCGGGAGCGCCTGGCGGCAGGGGCAAGCACGATGACCAGGCATATCGCGCAGCATCTCGCGGCGCTCGGTCGCCTTGATGCTGAAAGCGAGGCGTCGTCCTGCGTCGCCGAAATCGTCGGCGCAATGACTCTCGCGCGAGCCGAGCCAGACCAATCGCGCTCGGACGCCATGCTTGCCCGAAGCCGGTCCGCGATCCTGCGCCGGCTCACATTGGAGACATGCCAGTGAATCTCGTTGACGAAATCGCCCCCGGTCTATCCGGGCTTGAGACCCTGCAGGCGCTGATTGCTGCCGGAGGCCGACCACCGATCGGCGATTCGCTCGACTTCACCTTTGTCGAAGCGGGCGATGGATGGGCCGTTTTCTCCGGCACGCCCGGAATACACGCTTACAACCCGATCGGCACAGTGCACGGAGGATATGCCGCAACGCTACTCGATTCCGCGTGCGGATGCGCCGTTCATTCCAGGCTGTCAGCGGACCAAGCCTACACGACCTTGGAGCTGAAGGTCTCGTATCACCGGCCAATCACAACTGACACCGGCCCGCTCCGGGCGGAAGGTCGCGTCGTATCTGTCGGGCGCCGTGCCGCCTTTGCCGAGGCGACGCTGAAGGACACCAACGAGCGTATTTACGCAAGCGCGACCTCGACCTTGTTGGTGATGGAGCGCCCGCAAAAAGCAGCGCGCGCCTAACCCCCAAGAAAGTCCGGAAAAGAGTTGAAGGAGACAGATCCCATTTCCCACGCACAAGCGTCGCCACCAACGACTGGCCCTACTCCATCCCGAGTCCGAGGCGGCAAACAACCGAGCGTCTGATCGGCTATAAAGCGCGCCATTTACGCCCGACATTCAACTGCACCAACCCCATCAAGTAGGAGAAACATCATGTGGAACATCGAATACAGCGCGGAAACAGAACTCGCACCCTCCGCCGTATGGCAGGCGCTACGTGCGTTAGAAAGCGGCGAAACACCAATGGCTAGCGGCGACCTGCGCCAACTCAACAACAAGTTCGAACTCGGAGGAACCATCACCGCCACCCCCGTCGGCATCGACCCCTTGGAATCAACAATCACCGAACTGGTCGAAAATGAAGTACTCGCCATCCAGGCCAACTTCAACGGCCTGATACTTCTGCTGCGACACACCCTCACCCCCACGAATGCCAACGGGACCCGGATCGTGCGCCGGCTCGAGATCACCAGCGACGGGGCAGCCGAGCGTGCCCAAATCGCCGGACCAAGAATCAGCGCCGACTACCCAGAAGCACTAGAAGAAATCATTCACATAGCCCGCACAAAGTCATAGAACCCCACGGCATCACCGGCGAAGGAGTAGTTCCGTCCACGACATGCAGGCAGATTGACGCCTGATCTTTGAGGTTTTGTCCCCGAGGACCGCGCGACCACAGAGCGACGCCGAATCATTCGCAAGATTGGAGTTAAAGGGGACAGACCCCATTTCCCCATGGCCTACAGGCTCATCGGCGCTGCGCTGCTGCGGTTGGACGGTGACGGCGCTGGGCGCAGTCGTCGAACGCACAGCAGGGTGCCCAGGCTGAACAGGGCAATCACCCACCCCATCGGCCAAGGTGTGCCGTCGGCGAACAGCCCGACCAGCGCCGAGCCGAGAATGCCGCAGCCGTATTGGATGCAGCCGACCAGCGCCGATACGGCGCCCGCGTGCTGCGCAAAGGAGCCGAGTGCGCCGACAAGGGAATTGGCGACGATGAAGCCGTTCGCCGAGACAAACAGGAACAACGGGAGCGCGAGACCCGTCAATCCGCCCCAGCCGGTCCAGGCATCGACGGCTAGCCACAAAGCCGCGAGCGCGGCGCCGTTCGCGCCAGCATGCAGCAGCCGGTCGCTTCCGAGCCGCCCAACCAGGCGCCCGTTGATCTGGTTGGTGAGCATGAGGCCGAGGATGCCGGCCGCAAACAGCAGCCCATACCGCTGCGGCGAGACGTGGTAGTCGGCGATGAAGGCGAACGGCGTGCCGGCGATGTACGCATAGACCCCGCCGTAGAAAAAGCCCCCTGCGCCGGCGTAGGCGAGGAGCCGACGGTCCTTGAGCAACGCGCCATAGTGGCGGAATGCAAGGTGAAAGGGCTCTGAGCTTCGGCGTTGCCGCGGCAGGGTTTCGGGCAGCCGTTGCAACGCCGCCAGCGTCAACAGGCCCACTCCGGCCAGGGTCCAGAAGATCCAGCGCCAGGAGGCCAGACGCAGGATCAGCCCGCCGACGCTCGGCCCGACCAGGGGTGCAATGGCCATCACGGTGATCAAGGTCGAGAGCATCCTGGCTGCGCGCGGGCCTTCGTAGAGGTCGCGCACCATGGCGCGCGCCAGCACAACGCTGGCGCAGGCACCGATGGCCTGCACGACGCGCCAGGCCGTCATCGTCGCGGCGCTCAAGGACATGGCGCATCCGACTGAGCCCAGGATGAACAGAACCAGCCCCAGCGCGACCGGCCGCCTGCGCCCGTAGCGGTCAGCGACGGGGCCCCAGAACAACTGGCCGATGCTGAAGCCGATCAGATAGCCGGTGATGGTGTACTCGATCGTGCCGACTCCCGCATGGAGGGCGTGGCCCATGGCGGGCAGCGCGGGAAGATACAGATCGGTTGAAATCGACGCGAACGCCATCAGCATGCTCAGAATGGCCAGGACCAGAACGCGCTGCGGGGCTTGCGGTGGCGCCTCCGCGGCGCCGAGGCTGGGCCTCGGCGCCGGGCCGGACGTTGCATCGGTCCGGGTGCGCAGGCCACAAGCGGGACAAGTGGTGGTGCAACGGCTCGGCGCCATGGTGTGCGGGTTCAGCGTTGGAATGCGGCAAGGCCAGGGCTTGAAAACCATCCGCGCCGAGCCGGTTCGCGGACTTCAGCGATCGACCCGCTGCTGCAGATGCACCGGATAGCGTTCACCGGCGATGGCGATGGGCCGCAGCGCCTGCTCGATGGCCGAGAGGTCCGCTGGCGTCAGCGTGACCGCCGCCGCCCCGATGTTCTCCTCCAGGCGATGCAGCTTGGTCGTGCCCGGGATGGGCACGATCCAGGGTTTTTGCGCCAGCAGCCAGGCAATCGCGATCTGCGCCCGCGTCACCCCCTTGGCCGAGGCGAGTTGGCCGAGAACGTCGACCAACCCTGCGTTGGCCTGGCGGTTTGCTTCGCTGAAGCGCGGCACGACGTTGCGAAAATCGCTCGGGTCGAAGGTCGTGTGCGCATCGATTGCACCCGTGAGAAAGCCCTTGCCCAGCGGGCTGAAGGGCACGAAGCCGATGCCCAGTTCCTCCAGCACCGGCAGCACGCTCTGCTCGGGCTCGCGCCACCACAGCGAGTACTCGCTCTGCAGCGCCGCCACCGGCTGCACCGCGTGGGCGCGACGGATGGTCTGAGCCCCGGCCTCGGACAGGCCGAAGTGCCTGACCTTGCCTTCGGCGATCAGCTCGCGCACGGTGCCTGCCACGTCCTCGATCGGCACGTTCGGGTCGACGCGGTGCTGGTAGAACAAATCAATGCGGTCGGTCTTCAGGCGCTTGAGCGAGGCCTCGGCCACGGCCCGGATGTGCTCGGGGCGGCTGTCGAGGCCTTTGGCCACTTCACCGTCGGTGAAGCCGAATTTGGTTGCGATCACCACCTGATCCCGAAACGGCGCCACCGCTTCGCCGACCAGGTGCTCGTTGAGAAAGGGGCCATACGCCTCGGCGCTGTCGAAAAACGTGACGCCGCGCTCGAAGGCCTCGCGGAGCAGGCGGATGCCGGCTGCAGTCTCGGTGGCCGGGCCGTAGCCGTAGCTCAGCCCCATGCAGCCAAGCCCGATGGCGGAGACGTCCAGGCCGCTGCGTCCCAGTGTGCGCGTTGGCAAGCTTTTGTGTGTTTGCATGTTGATGTCCTCGATCAAAGGGGTTTCATTCGCCTGCCGGCTGGAGGCCGTAGGCGGCGGCGTCCACCTTCTCCAGCCAGTCGACCGACTTGCCCCCCTGCTGCTCCTGGATGGCGATGTGGGTCATGGCGGTGGTGGGGGCCGCGCCGTGCCAGTGCTTCACACCCGGCGGGATGCTGACCACGTCGCCGGGACGGATCGTCTCGATCGGACCGCCCCACTGTTGCACGCGGCCACAGCCCGCGGTGACCAGCAAGGTCTGTCCCAGCGGGTGGCTGTGCCAGTCCGTGCGTGCACCGGGTTCGAAGGTGACGCAGGCGCCGGAGACCCGCGCGGGCTCGGGCGCGGCAAACAGCGGGTCGACGCGGACGGTTCCCGTGAACCATTCGGCCGGGCCGGCGTAGGAAGCCTGGGATCCATTGCGCGCCACGCGCAGGGTGGGCAATTCAACCGGGGCTGGGGCTGGGGCTTGTGCACGGGGCATGATCTTCTCCTGATGGGTGGTCGTGCGGTTCCTGGACGCCGCATGGAAGGTCGCCACTCAGACCTCCTGGCTGGTCGGCCGGAACAGAATTTCGTTGATGTCGACATCGTCCGGCTGGCTCATGGCAAAAGCCACCATGCGAGCGAACGTGGCCGCCGGAATCGCGCTGCGGTAGAACGTGCGCACGGCCTGCGCGATGTCCGGCTCGGTGATGCTGTCGGGCAGTTCCGTGGCCACCGCTCCCGGCGAGATCACCGTGGTGCGAATGTTGTAGGGTTTGACCTCCTGGCGCAGCCCTTCGGACAGCATCAGCACGGCGCTCTTGGTCGCCGCGTACACCGCGCTGCCTGGTCGTACCTTGTGGCCGGCCACCGAGGAGACGTTGATGATGTGGCCGGACTTCTGGGCCTGCATCGGCGGCAGCGCCGCGGCAATGCCGTAGAGCACGCCTTTGAGGTTCACGTCGATCATGCGGTCCCAGTCGGCGATCTTGCGGCGATCCAGCGGGGAGTGCGGCATCAACCCGGCGTTGTTGATCAGGACATCGATGCGCCCGTAGGTCTGCACCGCGGTGTCGACCAGCGCCTGCACCTGCTGAGCGTCGGTCACGTCGGTCGTCACCGCAACGGCCTGCGTGCCGCCGCGCATGAGGTCCGCTGCCAGGGCGTTGATGCGGTCGGTGCGGCGCGCGCCAAGCACCAGGCGGGCACCGCGCTCGGCCAGCAGCCTGGCGGTGGCCTCGCCCAGTCCGCTGCTGGCTCCGGTGATGACGACGACTTTGTGTTGAATGGGGTCCTGTTGGTCTTGCATGGTGCGATCTCTCATCGGGTTGTGGTCACGGGCAGGTTGGAGCCTTGCTCGCCATCCTCACAATCTAGGACCGACGGGCAACGTTGTGTAGATGGAATAATCGGCATGCGCCCATGAACGGAGCTCATCAATGCCGAATGAGGATTTCAACGACCTGAAGGCCTTTGTCGCGGTGGCGCGGGAACGCAGCTTCACGCGCGCCGCCGTGCAGATCGGCGTGTCGCAATCGGCACTCAGCCACCGCATGCGGGCGCTGGAAACCCGACTCGGCCTGCGTCTGCTCACCCGGACCACGCGCAGTGTGTCGC
>JAJZDV010000144.1:2448-5901 GCA_021846025.1 Pseudomonadota bacterium | reverse complement strand
CCTGCCCGGTCTTCAAGGCTCGTTCCGCGCCTGCCGGATGGCCTGGCCAACCCCATGAATCGAGGGTTTCAACTCATACATCAACGAATACGATGAGGTTCCCTACGGCGAAACAGCGGCAGGTTCGTCAGCTTGTTCTGAATTTCTGCCCACCTGACTGCGATGATCAAACCCCATCCAACCACGGTCTTGATGTATCACGCAGTCTCCGATGCAGACGATGGACGCTCGCGAGCCGATGCGCACTACTCGGTCAGCCAGGCCCGGTTTCTGGAGCAACTCCAACTCATCCGTGACGCCGGACAGCGACCCCGGAGCGTGCAGTCGCTGCTGCTGTGCCCGCAAGCGTCCGCCGTCGCTTTCACCTTCGACGACGGCGACGTCAGCAATGCATGGGCCGCGCAGGCGTTGCACGATGTCGGAGGCTCGGGTGACTTTTTCGTCAATACGCAAACCGTCGGCAAGGCCGGGCACCTGAGCTGGCAGGCCTTGCGAGACATGACTGCGGCGGGCATGTCGATCCAGTCGCACGCACACACGCATCGTTACCTGGACGAACTCACCCCAGTCGAGGTCGTGCAGGAATTGCACACCTCCAAGGTCATGCTGGAAGACAAGCTCGGCTGCCCGGTGGAACTGTTTGCGCCACCGGGCGGGCGCATGCCAGCCGGCATGCACCTCACCACCAAGCGCCTGGGTTACAAGGCCATTTGCTCGTCGCGCGTCGCCCTGTGGCGAGACCTGCGGTTCGATGACATTCCACGTCTGGCGGTGTTGCGTGGCACGACATCCTTGCAATTTTCAAAATGGCTCGCACAAGACCGCGTGGAACTGCTGCGCCAGCGGTTGCGCTACAGCGCCCTGACCTCCGGCAAACAGTTGCTGGGCAAGACCTATTACGAGCGTGTGCGACGCGGCCTGTTGCGTCTGGCCTCGGGCGGGCGCTGAAATGGCGGCATGGTTGCTCTGGACCAGCATCGCCTTGCTGCTCTACACCTACTTCGGCTATCCCGCGCTTGTGGCTTTGTGGGCGCGACTGGCGCCGTGGCCCGTGGCGACATCGCCCCACTACCAGCCGAGGTTGGTGATGATCGTGGTGGCACGCAACGAGGCGGCACGCATTCAGGCCAAGATCGAAACCTGTCTGGCGCAGGATTACCCGCCCGACCGGTTGCGGGTGCTCATCGTCTCCGACGGATCGACCGATGGCATGGACGATGTCGTGCGCCGTTTCGCCACACCGCGTGTCGGCTTGCTCACTTTTCCGCTGTCCCGCGGCAAGGCCGCATGCCTGAACGATGCCATCGCCGGCTGCGATGAAGAGGTTCTGGTCCTGACCGACGCGCGCCAGCGCCTCAGTCCCGAAGCGGTACGTTATCTGGTGCTCAATCTCGCCGATCCACGGGTCGGCGCCGTCAGCGGCGAATTGGTCTTCGTCGCCGACGATGTCAACGCCTTCTCCAGCGGCATCGGCGCGTATTGGCGCTATGAAAAAGGCATTCGCCGCAGTCAAGCGGCCATCCACTCCGTGCCCGGCGCCACCGGGGCGCTGTATGCGCTGCGTAAAAGCTGCTTCAGCCCGATACCCCCCTGCACCATCCTCGACGACGTGGCCATCCCGATGCACGTTGCAATGCAGGGCCAGCGCGTGGTGTTCGAAAGCCGCGCCCTGGCCTACGACCACCCCTCGACCGAGGCCCGGCAGGAACGCCGCCGCAAGGTGCGCACCCTGGCTGGCAATTTCCAGTTGCTCAGCCTCTATCCACAACTGCTGCTGCCCTGGCGCAACCCCATCTTCATCCAGTTCGTGTCCCACAAGCTGCTGCGACTGCTGGCGCCATGGGCCATGCTGTCAGCCCTGCTGAGCAATGTCGCGCTCGCCTTGCATTCCGCGTTTTATGCCGTGCTGCTGGCCTTGCAACTGGCGTTCTATGCGCTGCCAGCGCTTGGAGCACTGGTGCCGGCGTGCCGCAAGCTCGGCCCGGTGAAATTGGCGGCAACCTTCATCGCCCTCAACGGCTACGCCATGCTCGGTTTTTTCGAATTTCTCACCAACCGTAACGCCCACCTCTGGCGCGCCGGCCCGGCAACGTCACCCGAACGGCCACGGGCGCGATTCCCGAAATAAGAAAGCGAGCGCGGTGATGCGGGTGGTGTATTTCGTTTCCCTGTTCCCATGCTGGTCGGAGACGTTCATCGTGCGTGAAATCCGCGCCTTGATCGATCTCGGCATGGATGTCCACATCGTCTCGCTCAAGCCGCCCAGTGAAACCCTGACGCAGTCTGACGCCGAGACACTGCTGGACAGGGTGATCTACCCGCCCGGGAAGGCACGCGCCATGCTGCTGGCGGGAGCCGAACTCCTGCGCCACCCCTTGCTCTCCTTCACCGAGCTGGGGCAAATCATGCGCGGGTTACGACAACAGCCACAGGCCTTGATCAAGACCCTGGTGACCTGGTGGCGCACCCTGGCAATGCTGCGCGCCGTCGCTCGCTTGCAGCCTGACCACCTGCACGCCCACTGGGCAACCTATCCCTCGACCGCAGCCATGTTCGCCGCACGCCGACTGGAGCTTCCCTTCAGCTTCACCGCCCATGCACACGACATCTTCCTGGAAGATCAGTTGCTGACACCCAAGTTGGCCCACGCCAGATTCAGTGTGACCATCTCTCAATACAACCGCGCCTTTCTTGCCGGCCGAGTCTCGCGCGTCCTGCTCGATCGAATGCGCGTGATTCATTGCGGGGTCTGTCCCCAGGACTACGCCTTCACGCCGCAGGACCGACAGCCTGGGCTGATCCTGGCCGTCGGCCGGCTGGATCCGATCAAAGGCTTCGGGCATCTGATCGAAGCCTGCGGCCTGCTGGCCGAACGCGGGATGGAGTTCACCTGTTGCATCATCGGCGAAGGCCCGTTGCGCGAGCCTCTCTCCCGGCAAATCACCAGGGCTGGATTGCAGCACCGGGTGCAACTCCTGGGCGCGCGCAAACAGGAAGACGTGCGCGCATTACTGAGCCGTGCAGCGGTGTTCGTGCTCCCCTGCGTGATCACACCCCAGGGCGACCGCGACGGCATTCCCGTGGCGCTGATGGAGGCCATGGCCTGCGGCACGCCCGTGGTGTCCACACGCGTCTCGGGCATCCCTGAACTGGTGTCCGACACGATCTGCGGCCTGCTGGCCGAACCCGGGGATGCTGCCGATCTGGCTCGCTGCATCGAACACCAACTCCACTCCACGGCAGAAGTTCAAGCCCGCGTCCTGGAGGGGCGACGCAAGGTCGTGGCCGAATTCTCCGTCGCCACCGAAGCGGCCAAATTGCAAGCCGCCATTGCCTCGGGTGGCATGCCGAGCGGGGCTGTCGCGCCAGCCGGTCATGGGTAAATGCGCCCCCGATCGTCCGCCAGCGGACGCCCCCCGAGGGGGCGGGCCAACCTTGGGGCGGCCCGGCGAT
>JAJZDV010000144.1:0-2348 GCA_021846025.1 Pseudomonadota bacterium | reverse complement strand
GGCCCGAGCGCGCCCCCGATCGTCCGCCAGCGGACGCCCTCCGGGATCCGACCGGGAGGCGGCGCAGGATCCGCGTGCTCATCGTCACTGACGAAATGGAGGTTGGCGGAACGCAGCGCCAGATCGTGCAGATGGTGCTGGGGCTCGACCGCTCGCGTTTCGAACCCACGGTTGTGTATTTCCGCAACCGCTCGTTTTTTGTCGACCAGCTCGAGCAGGCCGGGGTGCCCGTTGTGCTTGTCGCCAAACGTGCGCGCATCGACCCGGGGTTCATCCTCCGTCTGCGCCAGACGGTGGCGGCAGGCGCGTTCGACGTGATGCATTGCTTCGCCCTCACCGGCGAACTGTGGGGCGCCGTGGTCCATAGCCTGCTCCCCGCCCGGCGCCAGCCCGTGCTGCTGAGCTCCATCCGCAACACCTACGACTGGGAGCGCCCGCTGCACCGCCACATCAAACACTGGGTGATGCGTCGGTCATGGCAGGTCGTGGCCAACTCCGAGGCGGGCGCGCAATGCGCACGGCGCCGCATGCAACTGCCACCCGGGCTCATCCGCGTGATCTACAACGGCGTGACGGCGCCCGTGCTTGCACCCGAGACCGGTGCCACCGTGCGCAGGCAGCTTGGCATCGAGCCGAGCGCGCCCCTGATCCTGTTCGCCGGCCGCCTTGTCGCACAAAAAGACGTCGCCACGCTGATCCGCGCCATGGCCCGACTGCGGAGCAGCCATGCACGACTGATCCTCGCCGGCGATGGTCCGCTGCAGCCGGCGCTCGAGCACCTGGCCGGCTTGCTGGGGCTGAGCAAGCAAGTCCACTTCCTGGGGCAGCGCAACGACACCGCCGCGCTGATGTCGGCAGCCAACTTGGTGGTCCTGCCCTCCCTGGTTGAGGGGCTGTCAAACGTCATTCTCGAGGGCATGATGTGCTCACGTCCTGTGATTGCATCGCGCACCGGGGGGAATGTCGAATTGGTCGAACACGAGCGCACGGGCCTGCTGTTTCATGTCGGCGACGACGCTGCTCTGTCCGACTGCATCCAGCACCTCATTGACAACCCCGAGCAAGCCATCGATCTGGGGCGTGCCGCACGCGACAAGGCACTGCGTCGCTTCAGCCTGGCGGCCATGGTGGCCGCCTTTGCAACTCTGTACGAGGATGCGGCAGCCTTGCGGTGCGCGCCCCGTTCCTGAGTCCTCCATTCACTCCTGCCGCTGCCCATCCATGTCTGCCATCCTTGGCGATTTTCTGGTTCTCCTAGGCCCCGAGCGGCCGCCCACCGGAATGGCCGATTTGTCCGACGCTGCGCTATGGCCCCCTGCCGCCAGTGACTCCCCCGTGCGACAGGCCATGCCAGCACCCCATGTGCATGTCTGGGCGCGTGGCGATACCCGCATCATGGGTCATGGCGCAGCTGGGGGACTGGGGCTGGCTTTGGAACCTCCGGGGGGCAGTTCCCGGGCCGCAACGATCGACCCTCGCGACGCCGTGGTCGCCACTTGGGTGCGCGATGGCCGCTTTGCGCACCCGCATCGCAACGGTCGTTACAGCTACGTGCTGTGGTCGATCGACGGCAGACGCGCGCTGGCCTGCACCGATGCCTTCCGCACCTGCCCGGTTTTTCATGCACAAGTGGGCGCCGGCCTGCTCATCGCCAGTGACTTGCGACTCATCCTGCGCTCCGGTCTGCTGGCACCTCGCGTATCGCTGCAGGCGGTGTACCAGTACCTGAACTTCAGCTACGTGCCTGCGCCTTTGACCGCGATCGAGGGCGTGGCCAAGCTGCCTGCCGGAACCTGCCTGGAATGGAATGGTGCGCGGGTTCAACTGCACCGCCATTGGGATGCCCGCTATCCGGAAAACCTAGCGCTGCCGCAGGTGCAGCGCACGGCACAGTTGCGCGAAACCATTCTGCGCACCGTGCGCGATTACCGCTGCGCTGATGCCCAGGGCTGGGGCACGTTTCTCAGCGGCGGCACCGACAGTTCCAGCATCTCGGGCATTCTGTCGCAAGCGCACGATGCCCCAGTCAACAGCTTTTCCATCGGCTTTCAGGAAAATGGTTATGACGAGTTGCCCTATTCACGCATTGCCAGTCAGCATTTTGGCCTGGCAGCCCACGAGTATCGCGTGAGCGAAGACGACGCCGTTGCCGCCCTGTCCAAACTGGTGCGTGCGTACGACGAGCCCTTTGGCAACTCCTCCGCCATCCCCACCTTCTACTGCACCACGCTGGCCGCACAACATGGCGTCACGCTGATGGTCGCCGGCGACGGCGGCGACGAAATCTTCGGCGGCAACGAGCGCTATCGCAAAGACCAGATCTTCCATCGCTTCCACGCCGCACCCCG
>JAJZDV010000143.1 GCA_021846025.1 Pseudomonadota bacterium | reverse complement strand
GGCGTGGTGCAGCCCAATGAGACCTTGGTTGCGTGAACTTCAACGCCCGAGCGAAGCAAAGGTACACAAGCGCCGGGCGCATCGCCAAAAGAGCCGTGCATGGCCCCAGCCTCGGGCCTGGACGATTGCTGCATGTTCAGGACTGCTGCGTGGCCGCCATGCCCCTTGCCTTGTTGGCCATGGGCGCCGTGGGCAATGCCGGGCGGGTGCGTGTGAGGTAGCCAACCCCCACCAGAATCGCGAACAGCAAAGCCCAGACAGCCCAAACGGGCAGGTGCAGAAGTTGCGGCACGGTCAGGGAATCGGGACCGACCTGTTTCCAGGCCCAGCTTTCGATGGAGGATGAGAAGCCACTGAAAACCAGCGTACCCAGGCCGATGCCGAGCAAGAAGATCAGGCCGTCGAGCTTGCCGGAGAACAGGGCAACCAGCGACGTCCCCGGGCAGTAGCCGCCGATCGCCATGCCGGCGCCGATGCCCACGCCGCCCAGGGTGCTGCCCCAGATGAACACCGACGGCACGAACATGTCGCTGACGACATGCACCAGGCCCAGGTCTTGCATCAGGTACAAGCCCCCGGATGCCACGACGATGGCGGTGAACATGACCTTGAACACGGCCCAGTCCTTGAAGCGCAACTGCGCCGTGAGTTTGCAGCCGCTGCCGAATCCGGCGTTTTCCAGCACATAGCCGAAGACGATGCCGAGGAGGATGCCCGAGACTGGCCCGGTGTAACCGAGAGGGAAGCTCATCTCCACAGTCCTTTCGTCAGTTGGCCGAACACGATGCCGGCGATGAAAAACCCGATGAGGAAGAGGAAGCCCGCAGCAGCCAGCGTGGCCGAGCCGGACAGGCCCATGCCGCTGGTGCAACCCAGGGCCAGACGCGCGGCGAAGCCCGCCGCAACACCCCCGACGAGCGCCAGCACGAGGCGCAGACCGCGCCCGGCTTGGGTGGGCCCGTCAACCTGGAACTTGAAGCGCCCAGCCAGCACGCTGCCGATGAGGGCGCCAATCGCCAGGCCAACCACCTCCCAGACGATCCAGCGGTTCAGACCGGCGTCGAACAGACCATGCAAATAGGTGTGCTGCGCGACCAGGGCCGGGTCGATCCGGCCAGCCACGGCGGCCGTGGCCAGGGTGGTCGCTCCGGTCACGCCGTAGCCATTGCCGGTGGCGATGAAACTGGCCAGGAGTCCCAAGCCGAGGACCACCCCGGCGACGTAGGGATTCCAAAGGGGGCGTGGTGTAGGCATGATCGTGTCGTCCTCCTGGGGTGCGTGCGGCATTGCGTTGGGTCATCGTCCCTCGAACTCAACCGGCTCTTTGGGGAACTGCGTCGAGTATAGATAGGTTCCCGTCATGCTTCCTGGAGTATTAGGGTTTGTCCAGGGGAGGGCAAATACGGACTGAGGTGCGATGGAATTGACCCATGTCAATGATCCATCCCCGGGCGCATCGTGAACCCGCTACTCGGGGTGCGGTCTGGATATGCTGGTGCGGCGTGTCGATCTTGAACTCGGTCAAGACGCGGACTCGGCCGATCGGCCGAGTGGCGGACACGATGGCAAGCGCGAGGATGGGCGCCATGCCAAACGTGCAGACGCAACAACGGGACGGCGATGTCGGCCGGCCGTGCCCCGTTCGGGTTGCGTCGAAGACCGGGGTGGCTGCGTGCCGTGGCGCGTGGCTCGGGACGACGGCCAAGACCGTATCGGAGGCAGCAATCGATGGCACACATCGTCGTTCTAGGGGCTGGCATCGGCGGCATGCCGGCTGCCTACGAGGCTCGCGCCCTGCTGGGGAAGGAACACAAGATCACGGTCGTCAATGCCGTGGATGACTTTCAGTTCGTTCCCTCGAATCCCTGGGTTGCGGTGGGCTGGCGCAAGCGCGAGGACGTCGTGTTTCCGATGCGTCCGTATCTTGAGCGCAAGGGCATTGACTTCATCGCGCAAGCCGCCACCGGCATCGACGCGGCCGGCAACACCATCACGCTGCAGAACGGTGACACCGTCCATTACGACTACCTGTTGATCACCACCGGCCCGAAGCTGTCCTTCGAGGAAGTCGAGGGTTCCGGCCCCAATGGGGGATACACCCAGTCGATTTGCACCATCGAGCATGCCGAGAAATGCCACGAGGATTTTCAGAAGCTGTGCGACAGCCCAGGCCATGTCATCGTCGGCGCCATGCCGGGGGCCAGTTGCTTCGGGCCCGCCTACGAGTACACCATGATCCTGGACGCGGCCTTGCGCAAGAAAAAACTGCGCAGCAAGGTGCCCATCACCTTCGTCACGGCCGAGCCCTACATCGGCCACCTGGGGCTGGACGGCGTGGGCGACTCCAAGGGCATCATGGAGCACGAGTACCGCGAGCACGACATCCGCTGGATCACCAACGCCAGGACCACCAAGGTCGAGGCCGGGAAGATGTTGGTCGACGAACTCGACATGCAAGGCCATGTCGTGAAGAAGCATGAACTGCCCTTCAAGCACGCCATGATGCTGCCGGCCTTCAAGGGTGTCGATGCCGTGGCCAAGGTCGACGGTTTGTGCAATCCGCGTGGCTTCGTCACGGTCGACGGTTTCCAGCGCAACCCGAAATACACGAACATCTATTCGGCCGGCGTCTGCATCGCCATTCCTCCCGTGGGCCCGACCCCGGTGCCCTGCGGCGTGCCCAAGACCGGCTACATGATCGAGTCCATGGTCACGGCCATCGTCCACAACATCCAGGAGGAACTGGCGGGGCGACAGCCTTCCCACCAGGGGACCTGGCAGGCCATTTGCCTGGCGGATTTCGGCACCACCGGTGCGGCCTTCGCTGCCATTCCGCAGATCCCCCCGCGCGACGTGAACTGGTTCGGTTCCGGCAAATGGGTGCATCTGGCCAAAATCGCCTTCGAAAAGTACTTCATCCGCAAGATGAAGTCGGGTAACTCCGAGCCGATTTACGAGAAATACGTGATGCAGCTCATCGGCTTCAAGCGCCTGCAGGACAAGGTGCTGCATCCGCGTCGCCCGTCCTGAAACCCTCCGGCTTCGAGCGGTCAGGGAAAGGCCGCGCGGCCAACGGGTCATGCGGCCTTTCTGTCCGAGCACGGTCGGACGGAGGCCGGAACTCAACTGCCGGCCTGTCTCCAGGTGTGGCCATCAGGCGATGCGTCTGGGCGATCTGCCGAGACGCGTCAAGGCCCGGCAGGCGTCAAGTTGTGCAAATTGACGGGTCAGGGCTGCGGGGCTCACCCCAAGCCCTGCTCCCCGACTTTCCGGCTCCGCGGTGGAGTCCTTGCGTTGAGCCGGCGCACGGGTTTCAATCGTGGCTGCAGTCGAGTGCCCCGCACGAGGGCTGCTCCTCGCCCCCACGAGGGGGGCAAGGCGCCTCGGGGCTGTACAGCGTCTTTTCAACCGTCCCGTCATGGCCAATCCCATCAGCCGTTTTCCCGTCCCCGATCTCGCCGAGGTGCCGGACGATCTTCGCCAGCGCATTCTGGCCGTGCAGGAGCGCAGCGGCTTCGTGCCCAACGTCTTCCTCGCGCTCGCGCATCGGCCCGATGAATTCCGTGCTTTCTTCGCCTACCACGACGCCTTGATGCTCAAGCCATCGGGCCTGAGCAAGGGCGAACGCGAGATGATCGTCGTCGCCACCAGCGCCGCCAACCAGTGCCTGTATTGCGTGGTGGCACATGGGGCGATTTTGCGCATTCACGAGAAGCATCCGCAGATCGCGGACCAGATCGCCACCGACTGGACCAAGGCCGATCTCAGCCAGCGGCAGCGGGCGATGCTGGCGTTCGCAAGCAAAGTGGCGCGGCAGGCCAACGCGGTGGACGACGCCGATCTCGACGCCTTGTATGCCGTGGGCTTCAGCCGCGAGGACGTGTGGGACATCGGTGCCATCGCGGCGTTCTTCGCCCTGTCCAACCGCATGGCCGGGCTGCTGCGCATGATGCCCAATCCCGAGTTCTACATGCTGGGGCGCGTGCCGAAGGCTGGCTGAAGCGCGGCTCGCGCCGTGTGCCGGCTACAGCAGCACGATGTCGAACTGGTGCTGCACGTAGCCGGGTTCCACCTGCAGCGCGATGGGTTTGCCGATGAAATCCGACAGTTCGGCGAGGTGGGTGCTTTCCTCCTCCAGGAACAGGTCGACCACGGCGTTGGAGGCGACGATGCGGAACTCACGGGGGCTGAACTGCTTGGCCTCGCGCAGGATTTCGCGCAGGATGTCGTAGCAGGCGGTGCGCGCGGTTTTCACCTGGCCCAGGCCGGCGCAGGTGGGGCAGGGTTCGCACAGTTGATGCGCGAGGGACTCGCGGGTGCGCTTGCGTGTCATTTCCACCAGGCCCAGCTGCGAGAACCCGTTGACCGACACTTTCACGCGGTCGCGCGCGAGGGACTTTTTCAACTCCTCGAGCACGGCGGCGCGGTGCTGGCTGCTGCCCATGTCGATGAAGTCGAGCAGGATGATGCCGCCCAGATTGCGCAGGCGCAGTTGCCGGGCGATGGCCTGCGTGGCTTCCAGATTGGTCTTGAAGATGGTGTCGTCGAAGTTGCGCGCGCCGACGAAGCCGCCGGTGTTCACGTCCACCGTGGTCATGGCCTCGGTCTGGTCGATGATGAGATAGCCGCCGGATTTCAGGTCCACGCGCCGGCCCAGGGCCTTTTCGATTTCCTCGTCCACGTTGTACTGCTCGAACAGCGGACGTTCGCCGCGGTAGAGCTGCAGCCGGGCGCTGACGCGCGGCATGTATTCGGCGGCGAAGGCCTGCAGGTGCTCGAAGTTCTCGCGCGAGTCGATCTGCATGCTGCGCGTGGCGTCGGTGACGAGGTCGCGCAGCACGCGCTGCGCCAGGCTGAGTTCCTGGTAGAGCAGGGCAGGGGCCTGGCTCTGGCGCATGCGGGCGTCGATCGTGGCCCAGGTCTTGCGCAGATAGGCGATGTCGTCGAGCAACTCGGCGTCACTCGCGTCCTCGGCGTTGGTGCGCACGATGAAGCCCAGGCTGGCGGTGGGGTCGTGCGCCTGGGCCTGCGTCGCCAGGCGCTGGCGCAGCGCGTCGCGCAGCGCGGGGTCGTCGATTTTTTGCGAGATGCCGATATGTCCATCCTGCGGCAGATGCACCAGCAGCCGTCCGGCCAGACTGATTTGCGAAGACAGTCTGGCGCCCTTGGCGCCGATCGGATCCTTGATCACCTGCACCAGCAAGGACTGGCCTTCGAACACCAGTTTCTCGATGGGCACGGGCGGCGCGCTCTGCCGCCCTTCGCCGCTGTTGCCCAGCATGCGCTGCCACAGGTCGGCCACATGCAGGAAGGCAGCACGCTCCAGTCCGATGTCGATGAAGGCCGACTGCATCCCCGGCAGCACCCTCGCCACGCGCCCCAGGTAGACATTGCCGGCCAGGCCGCGCTCCAGCGTGCGCTCGATGTGAAGCTCCTGCACCGCGGCTTGGGCGATGAGCGCGACACGCGTTTCCTGCGGTGTGATGTTGATCAGCAAGTCTTCCTGCAGACCGGGGTTGTTCATGGCGGGATCCCAGCTTGGCGCAGCAATTGCGTGGTTTCGAACAGTGGCAGCCCCATGATGCCCGAGTAGCTGCCGCCGATGTGCGGGATGAACGCCGCCGCCCGACCCTGCACGCCGTAGGCGCCAGCCTTGCCAAAGGGCTCGCCACTGGCCACGTAGGTTGCCAGCTCGGCGTCGGACAGCGCTGCGAATTGCACCCGGCTGGTGCTCAGCGTCTCGGCTCGGCGCGTGGTGGATGTGCACGACCCGGCCTCGCGCCGGGATGGCGCATCGGCCCCATCGGCCCATTGCAGCGCCACGGCCGTCAGCACACGGTGGGTACGGCCGGCCAGCAGCCTGAGCATGGCCGCGGCTTCAACGGCATCGCACGGTTTGCCGAGGATCGTCCGGCCCAGCGCCACGGT
>JAJZDV010000011.1 GCA_021846025.1 Pseudomonadota bacterium | reverse complement strand
TCGAATCCCTTCGTCTCCGCCAAGTCTTGAGAACGAGCCGCCGTGTGCGGCTTTTTTCTTGTCCGGCCTCGTCAGATCGTCGTGTCACACTGGCCCGCATCTGGCGTGGGGTCATTCGCTGACCTGGGATGGCGTGCATCAGCGTTGCTGCTGGATCGATCAGCGCCCTTGCGTTCATGGCAGCGCCATGCCGGCTGGCCGCTGGATCATGAGAGACGCCATGCAGAATCAAAGTCGATCGCGGTGTGCTCGCAATGCATCGAGAACGATTGCATCGAGACCTTCGCCATGGTTGCTTTCGAGATGCGCCAAGAGTTCGGCACGCATCCGGCGTTCCCAAAATCGCTGAATGTGTTGGGCGATACCCATCAGCCCTTCATCGCGGTCCGGCATCGTCACAAAAAATTGACCGATGCGATTCGCCATATTGACGAGGTGGTGCGTATTCATCCGTCGATCCCATGGCCCAATGACAGGTGCTGAGGATGGGCGTAAACCGCCAGATTGCCTTGCCGCGCCAGCCCGACCAGGCACATCCCCGCTTGATCGGCTGTGTTGACCGCAAGCAGCGTCGGTGCCGAGACCGCCGCCAGGAGCGGAACGCCAGCGACCACGGTCTTGTGCACCATCTCCACGCTGGCGCGGCTGGTCACGGCCACGAACCCGGAGCCAGCGTCGATTCCGGCACGCGCCAGCGCACCGATCAGTTTGTCCAGGGCGTTGTGTCGGCCGACGTCCTCCCGCAGCAGTCGAATGTCGCCAGTGCCATCACACCAGGCCGCCGCATGGGTGGCGCCGGTCGCCTGGCCCAGCAACTGCCTGTCACGCAGGCCATCCATGGCTCGCGTGATGGCGGCGCTATGCATCACCTGTCTTGCAACGACCCGCGGCAGGGGGCGCAAGACCTGCGCCAGGCTCTCGGTGCCACAAAGCCCGCAGCCCGTCCTCCCGGCCAGCGTGCGGCGCATCGCCCGCAAGCGTGCAAAGCTGCGGGAAGAAACCTCCATGTGCACCGTCAGGCCTTCGGCACAGGCATCAACTTCGCAGTCGTACAGATCGGCCGGCCGGTCGAAAATACCCTCACTGAGCCCGAACCCCAGCGCAAAGTCCTCCAGGTCCATGGGCGTCGCGAGCATCACGGCGTGCGAAACACCATTGAATTCCAGCGCCACGGGCACTTCCTCGGGCAGCCAATCCAACGATTCACGGCGCATGCCCGCACGCAGTCGGAGCACCTGTGCCTGCCGGGCACCCGCCGTCAGGGGAGCATCCAGGGCGATCACTTGACTTGCTCCGGCGTTGTCGTTCGCCGCGCTGCGTACAGCACGGTCTGCATGGTGCTGAACCGCCCATACTCCTGCTGCCAGAGCGAGGGCTGGGCTACCGGCATCACCTGAACGGCCGTGACCTTGTACTCGGGGCAGTTGGTCGCCCAGTCCGAACTGTCTGTCGTGATGACATTGGCACCCGATTCCGGGAAGTGGAATGTGGTGTAGACCACGCCTGGTGCGACGCGCTCGGTCACGGTGGCGCGCAGCACGGTATCGCCCGCGCGGCTCTGGATGCCCACCCAGTCACCGTCGCGGATACCGCGATCCTCGGCGTCGTGAGGATGCATCTCCAGTCGGTCCTCCTCGTGCCAGCGTGAGTTCGGCGTCCTTCGCGTCTGCGCGCCGACGTTGTACTGGCTGAGGATGCGTCCCGTGGTCAGCAGCAGCGGGAACTTGCGCGTGACCTTCTCGTCGGTCGGCACGTATTGCGTGATGATGAAGCGGCCCTTGCCGCGCACGAAGCGCTCGCGGTGCATGATGGCCGTGCCGGCTTCGTCGGTGGACTCGTTGCACGGCCATTGCAGACTGCCGAAGCGTTCGATTTTCGCGTAGGTCACGCCGCGGAACGTGGGCGTGAGCGCGGCAACCTCCTGCATGATCTGCTCAGGGTGGTCGTAGCGCATCGGGTAGCCCAGCGCCTCGGCAAGCCGCACCGTCACCTCCCAGTCGGCCAGGCCCGCCTGCGGCGGCATCACCTTGCGCACCCGCGAGATGCGCCGTTCGGCGTTGGTGAAGGTGCCGTCCTTCTCCAGGAAGGACGAACCGGGCAGGAACACGTGGGCGTACTTGGCGGTCTCGTTCAGGAACAAATCTTGCACGACGATGCATTCCATCGCCGACAGCGCCGCCGCCACATGCTGGGTGTCGGGGTCCGACTGCACGATGTCCTCGCCCTGGCAGTACAGCCCCTTGAAGCTGCCGTCCAGCGCGGCATCGAACATATTGGGAATGCGCAGGCCCGGCTCGGGGTCGAGGCACACGCCCCAGGCGGCCTCGAAGTCGCCGCGCACCGTGCTGTCGGAGATGTGGCGGTAGCCGGGCAGCTCGTGCGGGAAGGAGCCCATGTCGCAAGAACCCTGCACGTTGTTCTGGCCGCGCAGCGGGTTCACGCCCACGCCCTCGCGGCCGATGTTGCCGGTGGCCATGGCGAGGTTGGCGATGCCCATGACCATGGTCGAACCTTGCGCGTGCTCGGTCACGCCCAGGCCGTAGTAGATGGCCGCGTTGCCGCCGGTGGCGTACAAGCGCGCCGCGGCGCGCAGTTCGGCCGCGGGTACGCCGCAGACGTCTTGCACGGCCTCGGGAGCGTTCTCGGGGCGGGCGACGAACGCGCGCCAAGTCTCGAAGGACTTGTCGTCGCAGCGCTCAGCGATGAAATCGGTGGCCAGCAGGCCCTCGGTGACGATGACGTGCGCCAGCGCGGTGATCACGGCCACATTGGTTCCAGGCCGCAGCTGCAGGTGGTGGTCGGCGCGCACGTGCGGCGACTGCACCAGGTCGATGCGGCGCGGGTCGATCACGATGAGCCTGGCGCCCTGGCGCAGCCGCCGCTTCATGCGCGAGGCGAACACCGGATGCGCATCGGTCGGGTTGGCGCCGATGACCACGATCACGTCGGCCTTCTCCACCGACTTGAAGGTCTGCGTGCCGGCCGAGGTGCCGTAAGTCTGGCCCAGACCGTAGCCGGTGGGCGAGTGGCAGACGCGGGCGCAGGTGTCGACGTTGTTGTTGCCGAAGGCGGCGCGCACCAGCTTCTGCACCAGGTAGGTTTCCTCGTTGGTGCAGCGCGAGGAGGTGATGCCGCCGACCGCGTCACGGCCATACGTGGACTGGATGCGGCGCAATTCGCCCGCCGCGTAGGCAATGGCCTCGTCCCAGCTCACCTCGGTCCACGGATCGGTGATCGCCTTGCGGATCATGGGCTTGGTCATGCGGTCCTGGTGCGTGGCGTAGCCCCAGGCGAAGCGGCCCTTGATGCAGGAGTGGCCCTCGTTGGCCTTGCCGTCCTTCCACGGCACCATGCGCACCACCTCGCTGCCCTTCATCTCGGCCTTGAAGCCGCAGCCCACGCCGCAATAGGCGCAGGTGGTGACGATGCTGTGCTCGGGCTGGCCGAGTTCGATCACGCTTTTTTCCTGCAGCGTGGCGGTGGGGCAGGCCTCGACGCAGGCGCCGCAGCTCACGCATTCGCTGTCCATGAAGGGCTGGTCCTGGCCCGGCGAGACGCGGCTGCCGAAGCCGCGGCCGCTGATGGTGAGGGCGAACGTGCCCTGGGTCTCCTCGCAGGCCCGCACGCAGCGGCTGCAGACGATGCACTTGCTCGGGTCGTAGGTGAAGTAGGGGTTGGATTCGTCCTTCTTCGCGTCGCAGTGGTGGGCGCCGGCGGCGGCACCCACCCCGTAGCGCACGTTGCGCAGGCCGGTCACGCCAGCCATGTCCTGCAACTCGCAGTTGCCGTTGGCGCTGCAGGTCAGGCAGTCCAGCGGGTGGTCGGAGATGTAGAGTTCCATCACCCCCTTGCGCAGATCCTGCAGCTTCGGCGTCTGGGTGCGCACCTTCATGCCGGCCTCGGCCGGCGTGGTGCAGGAGGACGGGTAGCCTTTGCGGCCCTCGATTTCCACCAGGCACAGCCGGCAGGAGCCGAAGGGCTCGAGGCTGTCGGTGGCGCACAGCTTGGGGATCTGGATGCCGGCCTCGGCGGCGGCGCGCATCAGCGAGGTGCCGCGCGGCACGGTCACTTCGAAGCCGTCGATGTCCAGCGTGACCTCGGTCTCGGCTTCGCGCCGCGGCGTGCCGTAGTCGATGTCTTGTTTCAGGTGGTCGAGCATGGCGTGTCTCCTTGTGTCTCAGGCGGCCTGTTGGTTCGGCGTCTCGAGGCCGAAGTCTTGCGGGTAGTGGTTCAGCGCCGACAGCACCGGGTAGGGCGTCATGCCGCCCATGGCGCACAGGCTGCCGTGGACCATGGTGTCGCACAGGTCACGCAGCAGATGCACCTGCTGCGCGCGGTTGTGGTTGTTGCGGATCCTGTCGATGACGTCCACGCCGCGCGTGGAGCCGATGCGGCAGGGCGTGCATTTGCCGCAGGACTCGATGGCGCAGAACTCCATGGCGTAGCGCGCGAGCCGGCTCATGTCGGCGGTGTCGTCGTGCACCACGATGCCGCCGTGCCCCAGCACCGCGCCGACCGCCGCATAGGCCTCGTAGTCCAGCGGGATGTCCCACTGCGAAGGCGGCACGTAGGTGCCCAGCGGGCCGCCGACCTGCACCGCCTTGATGGGCCGGCCCGAGGCGGTGCCGCCGCCGAAATCGTGCAACAGTTCGCGCAGCGTCAGGCCGAATGCCTTCTCGACCAGGCCGCCTTGCCGGATGTTTCCCGCGAGCTGGAACGGCAGCGTGCCGCGCGAGCGGCCCATGCCGTAATCGCGGTAGAACGCCGCGCCGCGCGCCAGGATGAGCGGCACGCTGGCCAGGGTGATGACGTTGTTGATCACGGTCGGCTGGCCAAACAGTCCCGCGACGGCCGGCAGCGGCGGCTTGGCGCGCACGATGCCGCGCTTGCCCTCCAGGCTTTCCAGCATGGCCGTTTCCTCGCCGCAGACGTAGGAGCCCGCCGCCTTGCGCACCTCCAGGTGGAAGGCGCGGCCCGAGCCGCACACGCTCGCGCCGAGAAACCCGGCCGCCTCGGCGCGGGCCATCGCCTCGTGCATCGTGGCGATGGCATGCGGGTATTCCGAGCGTATGTACACGTAACCGCGCGTGGCGCCCACCGCGAGGGCGGCGATGGCCATGCCCTCGATCAGCATGTAGGGGTCGCCCTCCATCACCATGCGGTCGGAGAAGGTCCCCGAATCGCCCTCGTCGGCGTTGCACACCACGTACTTCTGCGCGGCGCCGGCCTGCAGCACGGTCTTCCATTTGATGCCGGCCGGGAAGGCCGCGCCGCCGCGCCCGCGCAGGCCGGACTGCGTCACCTGTTCGACGATGGCCGCGCCATCCAGCGCCAGGGCGCGCCGCAGACCCTCCCAGCCTTCGTGCGCGGCGTAGTCGTCCAGCGAGAGCGGATCGGTCACGCCCATGCGGCGAAAGGTCAGGCGTTCCTGCTTGGCGAGGAAAGGGATCTGCTCGGTCGGGCCCAGGCTCAGCGCATGGACGCCGCCATGCAGCAAGCCCGCGTCCAGCAGGGGTGCAACATCGTCCGGCGTCACCGGCCCATAGGCGACCCGACCGCGTGGTGTCTCGACCTCGATCAGGGGCTCCAGCCAGAACAGCCCGCGCGAACCGTTGCGCACCAGCGCGATGGCATCGCCCCGCCTGGTGCAAGCCGTCTGCAGCGCGTGCGCGACCGCGTCGGCACCGACCGCAAGGGCCGCCGAATCGCACGGCACGAAAACCTTGACGCGTTGGTTCATGCCTGGATTTCCAGTTGCGCGACGATGCGCTCGAGTGCCGCGACCGTGACGCGCGCATGCGGCGCGCCGTCCACCATCAGCGCCGGCGATGCGGCGCACAGTCCCAGGCAGTACACCGGCTCCAGGGTCACGGCGGCGGCGTGGCGGGTCGTGTGCAGGCCGCAGCCCAGCAAGCGTTCGGCCGCGTCGATGAGCGCGTCGGCACCGCAAGCCTGACAAGCCTCGGCACGGCAAACCTGCACCACATGCCGACCCGCCGGCTCGCTGCGGAAATGGTGGTAATAGGTGATCACGCCATGCACCTCGGCGCGCGACAGATTCAGGCCCCTGGCGATCTGCGCCACCGCATCCGCTGGAACATGCCCGAACGTGTCCTGCACAGCATGCAAAAGCGGCAGCAAGGCCCCAGGTTGGTTCCGGTGCCGCGCGATCAGGGCTTGCACCGTTTTGGCGGTAGCCTCGGAATCGAGCTGAGCGTGTCGAACGGGTGCGATCATGTTGTCTCCATGGATGCCGCTTTCAAACCTTCAGCACTGCGTCATTGCAGCCAATACGAATATGCTTTTGGGGCATGATCAGGGCGGAATACGTGGAGGGAATCTACGTGGCATCCACCTCCTCTGCAATAAGCGCTGACAGGCTCATGCATCGCGTCTGCAGCGGCATGTCAACTATGCTTTGGGCAGCCTAAAGGGAAAACCCAAATGCACAAGGTTTCCATCCGCCCTCAATGGACGATCAAGCAGGCCGATGGCCAGATGCTGTCGCCCAAGTTGCTCGCGCTCCTGGTCCAGGTTCATGAACATGGCAGCCTTTCGGCCGCATGCCGGCAAACAGGCGCCTCCTACCGGCATGCGTGGGAGTTGGTGCGTTCGGGCGAGGCGATGTTCGACGCTCCCTTGCTGGACATGGAGCGCGGCAAAGGTTCCAAGCTGACGGCGCTGGGTGAAACACTGGTCTGGGCCGACCGCCGCATCACAGCGCGGCTGAACCCGGCATTGGCTTCTCTGTCGTCGGAACTGGAGGTGGAGATCGGGCGCGTCGTCACCACCGATCCCGCCCCACTGCGCGTGCATGCCAGCCATGGATTCGCCGTCGAAAAACTGCTGGATGCCTTGGTTCTGCAACATGTCCCCGTGGAATGCAAATACGTCGGCAGCCTCGAAGCCGTGGCCTCTCTGCACGATGGTGGCTGCGATCTGGCCGGATTTCATGTCCCCATCGGCGACTTCGAGGGGCGCGTCCTGCAGGACTACGCGCGCTGGCTTGACTCGCGCACCTGCCGCGTCATCTGCACGGTCGTTCGCCGCCAGGGCCTGATCGTGGCCGCGGGAAATCCGCGCAAGATCTATGACGTGCGTGACCTCTGCCGTCCGGACGTCCGCTTCATCAATCGGCAGCGGGGATCGGGCACGCGACTGCTCCTTGAGTGCTTGCTCGCCCAGACGGGCATCGACTCCGGGGCCATCCACGGTTTTGAGCATGGCGAGTACACCCATGCTGCCGTCGCCGCATACGTCGCCAGCGGCATGGCCGACGTGGGCCTCGGCGTTGAAACTCCCGCGCGGCAATTCAAGCTGGACTTCATCCCGATTGCGAGCGAGCGTTATTTCCTGCTTGGCCATGCGGATGCATTGGATCTGCCGCAGTTCAAGACCTTGCTCGACATCCTCCGCAGTCAGGATTTCCGGGATTGCGTCAATCGCCTGCCGGGCTATTCCTTCACGGACTCCGGCGCCATCCAGACCTTGTCACAGGCCTTTCCAGGCCGAAAGTTTCCTCAAAAACCGAAACCCATTCCTCGATGAGACGCAGGTCTGCACGGTGACGCCGCCATTTTCGATGCGGAGCTACCAGACGCCATAGAAAACCCCCGCTTCCTTGTAGCGGTGTGTCCCCTGCTCCACCTCCGACAGGGACACCGAGGTTCGCTGTCGAAGATCGCCGAACCACTGCAGCAGACGAGCCTGCATCGCTGAGCGTACGTCCTCATGGGCAGGCTCTTCGCCGAGATCGAAGAATTCGTCGGGGTCGTCGCGCAGGTTGAACAACTGTGGCCTGAAGCCCTGCCAATGGACATACTTCCAATCGGCCGTCCTGACCATCCAGGCATGGCACGCATCGGGGCGACGCCCCAGAAGCAACCGGGCTTGGCGGTAGGCATAGTCCAACTCGGAGAACACGGCCGTGCGCCAGCCGTGCGAAGCGGCGGGCTCGTCCCTTGTCCATCCAAGCAGGGAACGCCCCTCCAGTCTGTGCTGCGGGATCGGCAAACCCAGCGCGTCGAGCAAAGTCGGGACCGTATCCACAGCCTCGACCCAATGATCGAACACCTTGCCGCGCGTGGCTTGGGCCTGGTCGCTGGGGTCGTAAAGAATGTAGGGCACGCGCTGGATCGTGTCGTGGAACAGTTCCTTTTCACCCAGCCAATGGTCACCCAGATAGTCGCCATGGTCCGAGGTCAAGACGATGATCGTGTCCTTCCAACGGCCGAGACGATCGAGCTCCTCCCAGAGTCGGCCGAGATGGTCGTCCAGTTGCGCGATCAGCCCCTGGTAGGCGGGACGAACCCTGTCGATGACTTCGTCGCGCATGAAATTGGCGCATTCTTCCTGCGCACGGTAGGCCTTCAAAACCGGATGCGCCTGTTGCAGCTCCGCGGGGTGGCGCTTGACTGGCAGGCATTGGTCCAATCGGTAACGCTTGTGGTAAGGAGATGGGGCCAGATAGGGCCAGTGCGGTTTGACGTAGGACAGATGAAGCGCCCAGGGCGTGTCACCACGCTCGCGCAGGTAGCGAATCGCCTCGTCGGTGGTGTAGGCGGTTTCCGAGTCCTCCTCGCGCACACGCGCCGGCAGGTTCACGTTGCGCATCTGCCAGCCACTCACCACCTTGCCATCCGGGGTCTCGGCCGCGATCACAAAATCGGTCCAGGGGTCGGCGCTGTCGTAGCCGCGGCGCCGCAACGACTCGGCATAGCCACCCAGCGGTTCTGCATGATGTCCGTCGTAACGATCAATGAGCCGAAACGATCCCTCCATCAGGGAGCGCCCCAGATCACCGTCTTCGTCGAGGTGCAGGCGCCTTGCGCCATGGCGGTCGGGCGTCACATGCGACTTGCCGATGAGATCCAACCCGAGCCCACCAGCCCGAAGATATTCACCCAGCGTGACCTCATCGATGGGCAGTGGAACGCGGTTCCAGGTCGCACCATGGCTGCTGACATAGCGCCCGGTGTAGGAGGACATGCGCGATGGTCCGCACACGCCGGATTGCACGAAAGATCGCGTGAACCGCACACCACGCTTCGCGAGTGCGTCGAAATTCGGCGTTCGCAAATAGGGGTGGCCATAGCAACCCAGATGATCGGCACGAAGCTGATCGAACATGATGAACAACAGATTGCGAACGGTCATGGTCTGAACCTGTCCTGAATTGATGCTCGCGTACCGTCAAACCGCCCATGCGATGCACGACGAGGCGCGATCGCGTTCCAACGCACCCCTTGGCTATTTGCCAATCACACGCGAGAGAAATGCCTGGGTGCGCTCGCACTGCGGTCGCACCAAAACCTCGGAGGGCAATCCCTGCTCGACGATGACGCCTCCGTCCATGAAAGCCAAGCCGTCGCAGACGTCGCGCGCGAAAGCCATTTCATGCGTGACGACGATCATCGTCATGCCTTCCGCAGCCAGACCGCGCATCACGCTCAGGACCTCGTCGACAAGCTCGGGATCGAGCGCCGATGTCGGTTCGTCGAACAGCATCAACTTGGGGCGCATGGCCAGAGCACGCGCAATCGCCACGCGCTGCTGCTGCCCGCCGGAGAGCCGACTCGGATAGGCATCGGCCTTGGCCGACAGCCCCACGCGCTGCAACAGTGCCATGGCATGTTCGACCGCTTCCTGCCTCGACTCGCGTTTGACCCGCATGGGGGCTTCGATCACGTTCTCCAGCACGGTGAGATGCGCAAACAGATTGAAGCGCTGGAACACCATGCCGATCTGCGCGCGTTGCCTGCATGCGTCACGCTCGGAGAGTTCGTGCAAGCCGTTGTCGCGTTCCCGATAGCCCACCAGTTCGCCATCGACGAAAATCCGCCCGGCATCGATGCGCTCCAGGTGATTGATGCAGCGCAGGAACGTGCTCTTGCCGGAGCCTGAAGCGCCGATGAGGGCGAGCACCTCTCCAGCGGCCACCTCGATGTCGACACCCTTGAGCACCTGTTCGCGGCCATAGCTCTTGCGCACACCCTGCGCACGCACCATGGGCGGCGCCGACGGGGCCAGTGTCGACGTGTCAGGGATTGGCCTGAATTCCCGTGCCCGCGCGTCCAAGTCGCCGCTCCAGGAAAAACTGCCCCACGCTGGTGATCGTGGTCAGCACCAGATACCAGAAGGTGGCCACCAACATGAGTTCGATGGTGTGCAGATTGGCCGAGGAGATGTTCTCGGCCTGGGTCAGGAGATCGCCCCCGGCAATCACCGACACCAAGGATGTGGCCTTGAGCAGGGAGATGAACTGGTTGCCAGCCGGTGGAACGATCATGCGCAGGGCTTGCGGCAGGATGATGCGCCGCATGGCCAGCATGCGCGGCATGCCCAGCGCCGTCGCAGCGCTGTGTTGCCCCTGGTCAACGCTGATGATCCCGGCACGCACGACCTCCGACATATACGCTGCCTCGTTCAGTCCGAGCGCCACCACCGAGGCCACGAACGGGGTCAGCACGGCGTTCGTCTCGAAAGGGCCGATGTGCTGAAACAGGAGCGCCAAATTGCCCCAGAGCAGGATCTGCACCAGCAGCGGCGTACCGCGGAACAGCCACGAGTAAAAGCCACTGCTCAGCCGCAGCACCAGACTCGGGGACAGGCGCATCACGGCCAAGAGCGTTCCGAGGATGACGCCCATGGCAGCCGACAAGACTGCCAGCTCGACGGTCACGCGCAAGCCGCGGAGGATGGCCGGGGCGAACTGGTAGTTGGCAATCGCGGCGTGATCGATATTCGGGTTGGTGTAGACCGACCAGACCAGCCACGCCAACAAGGCCAGCACCACCACGCTGCCGATCATCCGCAAGGGATGGCGCAGCGGCACGACCCGAATCTCCGACGCAAGATGAGGCGATGGGACCTGTGCCGGCGACAGAGAATCGGCACGCATCATGCCGCCCCAGGACGAGCGTTGCGGTGCGCCGCCATCACATCGCCAGATGGCTGCCGCCGTTGATGGTCGCTGCTTGCACCGCGCCGCTTTGCACGCCGTACTTGTCGAGAATGTTCAGGTAGGTGCCATCCCGAATGATGGCGTTGAGTGCGGCTTGCAGGGCATCGCGCAACTTCGGGTCCGACTTCGACACGCCGATTCCCAGCGGCACCGGCTGGTATTCCTTGCCTTGCACCACGTCGAAAATCTTGCCATCGCCGGCGTGCTTGGCGAGATAGACCATGACCGGTGAGTTGCCGAGGAAAGCCGCGACATGCCCGGTCTGCACCTGCAGGCGGGCATCCGCGGGTTGGGCATACTGCAGGTTGTGGATCGGTGGCTTGCCTGCTGCGACACACTTGGTGCTGGCCTGCTCAACCAGTTGCACCTGCGTGGAGCCCTGCACGCTGGAGACGGTTTTGCCGCACAGGCTGTGCAATCCATTCACATGATCCGGATTACCCTTTTGGACCAGCAATTTCGTCCCCAGGTTGAAGAAATCCACGAAGTCCAGAACTTTTTCGCGCTCCGGCGTATCGTTCATCAGGGTGAATGCGATGTCGATGCGCTTGGCCTCCATCGCCGGGATAAGTCCACTGAACGGAATGGATTTGAAGACGATGGGCTTGCCGAGTTTCTGGCTCATGGCCGCAGCCAGATCAACGATCACGCCCTGCAACGTGCTGCCGTCGGACGCATAGGCAATCATGGGCGGGCTGTTGGTGATGGAACCGGCAACGATCTCGTTGGCCGCCAGCGCGGAAGGAGTCGCCACTGCAGCGGACATGGCGGAAATACACAAAGTCACCAGCAATCGGCGGGTTGTATGCATGATGCCTCCGGTTTCACGCGACCGTCCCACATGGGAACGCCATGGATTTTGCGGATGCACTTGATCCAGGTCAATTGAATAATTTCTCCTCGAACATGAGGTGAAGGTTATCGACATGACGCCCAGCGAACATTACCTCTTCCGTCAAATGAAGTTGCGCCATCACCAATTGCTGGTGGCGCTGGCCGATCTGCAGAGCGTGAGCAAGTTGGCGAGGACCTTGCATGTGACCCAGCCTGCCGTCTCGAAAATGATTGCCGAGATTGAAAGCGGAATCGGCCTGGTCCTGTTCGAGCGCCAGGGCCACGCCATCCGTCCGACGGTCTATGGTGAAAGTCTGATTCGCCACGCCCGCGAAATCCTGGATCGCGCACGGCGCTCGCAGCAGGAACTCCAGGCCCTGCATGATGGGGTGGATGGCCGCGTCGACGTCGGCGTCCTGCATGTCGCGGCTCCCTTTTTCATGCCACGCGTGATCAGCGAGTTCAAGCGGCATTCGCCGCATGTGACCATCGGCCTGCACGAAGGCACGCTCGATCGCCTGCTGCCAAGGTTGCGTGCCGGGGAACTCGATTTGATCGTCGGCCGCGTTTCGGCCGAACTCCTCCGCCCGGATCTGAGCAGCGCGGCGCTGTTCGACGATCCCATCGTCCTGGCGGTATCGAGTCGGCATCCGCTGGCGCGCAAGTCGAAAATTCGCTGGGCCGACCTGGAAGATCAACCCTGGATCGTTCCCATGTCCAGCGCCCCGATGCACAAGCACCTGATGTCGATGCTGCTGCTGCACGGGCTCAGATTACCGCGCGACGTGATCGAGTCGGTGATCGAATCCACCAACCTGACGCTTCTGTTCAACGGGCCGATGATCGCATTGCTGCCATGCTCCCTGGCGCAACATTACGCTGCGCGCGACCAGCTGCACGTCTTGCCGCTGCCGTTAGAAGAAGGACTGGGGCCGGTGTCGATGGTGTGGAATGCGCAGCGCGAGGGTTCCGCAGCACAGAATCGGTTCAAGCAACTGGTGCTCGAGATTGCTCACCCGGACCACCTGCGCACTCAGGCACCAATCCCCGTCTGACGTGCAAGCGGGTAACCCTTCAGGAAGGAGCAAGCCGGAGTCGGTCATCCCGGGCCGACCCGGCTTGCCAAGCTCCAGGCGCGGCCCGGTGCCAGGCGTTCGGCGATGATCCACTCGAAGCCGTGCATCGGCGTGAGGACGTGGGCGTACATGCCGCCATCGCAGGCAAGATTGGCGCCTCGAATCCAGGCGCTCGGTGTGACCGCGCAACCCCAGACAGTTGACGCGCTGGACTGCGTTGAGACTGCGCGCGGGGGAAACCCAGCGAACTTGCCAAGCGCATCGATCCCGCCGCCTACCGCGGCAACGGCATGCGTGATGGAAGCTGGCTCGGACCAATCGGCCTGCACAAATTGACCCGCACCCTCTGCAGGGTTGCGGCGCGGACGGTAAGAGCGATCCGAACGCCCTCCAATCAATGCCCTACCATTTTCGCGCCTGTTCCTCTGAGTTTCAGCCCATGCCTGCCACTGCACCTCCCGAGTTCGTTCTGGCCGTAGCCGACTCCTCCCCGGCCGACCTGCTGCGCACGCGCAGCATTCGCAGCTTTGTGCTGCGTACCGGGCGCGTCACCACAGGGCAGGCGCGCGCGCTGGCGGAACTGGGACCACGTTTCGTATTGCCCTGCACATCGCACGCAACCCATTGGGATGCGGTGTTCGGCCGCACGGCGCCGCGCATCCTGGAAGTAGGTTTCGGGATGGGCGAGGCCACGGCGCAAATCGCCCAAGCTCAGCCTGAGCGCGATTTCATCGGGGTGGAAGTGCACACACCAGGTGTGGGCGCGTTGCTGCTGCACATCGAAAGACTGGGGCTGACGAATCAACGCATCGTCCAGCACGACGCGGTCCTGGTGCTGCGCGAGATGGTCGCGCCAGAAGCCCTGGCCGGCGTGCACGTGTACTTTCCCGATCCCTGGCACAAAAAACGCCACCATAAACGCCGTCTGGTTCAACCCGGTTTTGTCGATCTCGTGGCCAGCCGACTGGCGCCTGGCGGCTACCTGCATTGCGCCACCGACTGGGGGCCGTATGCCGAGCACATGCTGGAGGTGCTGCTCGCCAACGAGGGCCTGGTGAACACCGCCGCCGGCTATACCCCACGTCCTGCCTGGCGGCCTCTGAGCAAGTTCGAACAGCGCGGCCTGCGTCTGGGACATGGCGTGTGGGATCTGGTGTTTGAAAAGCGTCCCATCCCTGGCTGAAACCGGCCCAAGCGGACCGGCGTGGATCGGCTCAGGCCGCCCAGTTGACCCAACCCATCTTGGCGGTCAACAGCACCGAAGCCCCGAACACCAGGCGGTACCAGGCGAAGGGCACGAAGCTGTGCCCAGCCACGTAGCGCAGCAGCCAGCGCACCACCACCAGCGCGGACACGAAGGACACCACCATGCCCAGGCCGAACGCTGGAACATCGGCAGCGCCAAGCAACGCACGGTGCTTGAGCAGGTCGTAGCCGGTGGCGGCCAAGAGGGTGGGAATGGCGAGAAAGAAGGAAAACTCGGTGGCAGCGATACGGCTCAACCCGAACAACATGCCGCCGATGATGGTGGCGCCGGAACGGCTGGTACCCGGAATGAGGGCAAAGGCTTGAGCTGCACCCACTTTCAAGGCGTCGAGCGCTGTCATGGCCTCCACCGTCTGCACTCGGATGGCATGCACCCGGGTCATCTGCCGCCGCTCGGCCCAGAAAATGACCAGACCACCGACGACAAAAGCCAGTGCCACGGGCACGGGAGCGAACAGATGGCGCTTGATGGCGGATGCAAACACCAGACCCAGTAAGGCCGCAGGCAGAAACGCAACGAGCAGGTTGCGACTGAAACGCCAGGCAGCAGTGCGCCGCGCCAGCTGGCGCGAGGCCAGGCCCGCCATCACACCGATGAGACGTTGACGGTAGTGCCACATCACGGCGAGGATGGCGCCGCTCTGGATGGCAATCTCGAACACCTTGGCCTTATCGCTCACCCAGCCCATCAGGCTGGCGGCAAGGATGAGGTGACCGGTGGATGAGATGGGCAGGAACTCGGTAAGACCCTCGACGAAGCCGAGAATGATGGCGACGGATGCAGTGTGGGGATCCATGTGGCTTGCAAGCTAAAGCCTGCATTATCACGGGCGGCGCAGCCGCGCCCAGAACGGTCTGCCCGACGCGCTGGACGGCTCAGCAACTCCAGGTTCAGAACAACCCGCTCAAACCGCCATAGACCCCGAGCCCGGAGGTCAGCGTCACCACCGCCAACACCAGCCAGAGATACCAGCCGCGCAGGCGGTGCTCCGGTGGCAGGGCCTTGACGGCCAAGGCCACCAGGAAGCCCAGCACCAGAGGCAACATCAATGCGTTCATGACTTCCACACCCACCGACAGCGCGACGAGATCAGGCACCAGCGCCACGATCAAGGCCCCACCCACCACGCCGAGCGTGAACACGATGTAAAACCACGGCGCCTCCAGCGGGTGATATTCGAGCGAATGCTTGTAGCCGGTGATCTCTCCAAAGCCCCAGGCTGCCGCCAGGGCGACCACAATGGCCGCCACCATGGCGGCACCCAGGATACCCAGGCCAAAGAGCGTGTGGCCCAAGGTCTGGCCCAGGAACGGCGTGAGTGCCTGCGCCACCTGCCCGACGGTGTTGAGCGAAGGGCTGATGTGCCCGGCCCACAACGTGGCTGCTGCCACCAGCAGCACAGCTGCCATCACCACCTGGGTGAGCACGGCGCCGAAAGCCGTGTCCCAGCGCGCGGCCGTGTACTGTTCTGGTTTGAGACCCTTGTCGGACACGGCGGACTGTTGGTAGAACACCATCCACGGCATGATGACGGCGCCAATATTCGCGGCGACCAGATACCAGAAGCTCGATGCGTGCAATGGCACATGCGTCAGTCCCGCGAGCAACGCATGCGAGTCGATCGGCGCCTGTATCGCCACCCAGATGAACACCAGTTCGAACAAACCAAGCGCGATGGCCACCCGTTCCACCCGGCGATAACTTCCCGTCCACACAATGACCAGCAGGAAACTGGCCGCCAGGGCCAAGCTCCAGACGCGCGGCACACCGAAGAGTTCCCCCACTCCGGCTACGCCGGAAAACTCCGTGAGCAGGGCGCCAACGGTGGCCACGGCAAGCCCCGTGACCGAGATCCAGGCCCACACGGGGCCGAACGTTTCGCGGATGAGTTCGCCATGCCCCTTGCCTGTGAAAATGCCCAGGCGCACGGTGAGTTCCTGCACCACATAGAGAATGGGGATCAGGATGAGTTGCAGGCTGAGCAGTTGGTAACCCCACTGCGCACCACTTTGCGCTGCGGTGAGCACGCTGCCGACATCGGTATCGGCCAGCATCACAACCAGGCCTGGGCCCAGCACGGCAAGAAAGATTCTCCAGCGCGTCGTGGGCAGGCCTGGGCGGGGTGTATCTGCAACGAGGGGAGAACTCATGGGTTGTTCGGGCAGGATGCTTTTCACGCAAATGATAATTGTTCTTGATTGGTGGGCTAGCGGTATTACCTTCCGTTACCTCCAGCTCCTGCTCCCTGTCCGATCCTGATCTTCGTAGCGACCCCGCTGCAACCGCGGGCCTCCACCGTCGAAAGCAGCGGACAGGCTGTGAGCAACGCCCGAGCGCATGTTGCAAACAGCGCCTGCTTGCGCCATCTAAAATGACGGTTTTGGCCCGCAACTTGAAACCATGGACTTCGAACGCGCCCGCTTCAACATGATCGAGCAGCAGATTCGCCCCTGGGACGTGCTGGATCAAGACGTTCTGGACCTTCTGGGCGCCGTCAAGCGCGAAGACTTCGTGCCTGCGGCCTATCGAAGCCTGGCGTTCACCGACATGGACATTCCATTGCCCTGTGGCGAGAGCATGTTCTCGCCCAAGCTTGAAGGTCGGTTGCTGCAGGAACTCAGCGTGCGCAAGCACGAATGGGTACTGGAGGTGGGCACCGGCAGCGGCTATTTCGCCGCCCTGCTCGGGCATCGCTGCGCCCATGTGCTCAGCCTGGAGATTCACCCCGAGCTGGCCGAAACCGCCCAGCACAGGCTGCGCCAGGCTGGTGTGATGAATGCCAGCGTGCGCTGCATGGACGCCTCGAAGGAACTGCCCCCGGGCGAGTTCGACGCCATCATGCTGTCGGGTTCAGTTGCACAGATTCCCGATGCGCTCATCCAACGGCTCAAGCCGGGCGGCCGCCTGTGCGCCATCGTCGGTCAGGCGCCGATGATGCGCGCTCAACGGCTCTCGCATACCGGCGCCATGGAGTCCAAAGTCGTCGACCTGTTCGACACGATGGCCCCGAGGTTGCACGGTTTTCCCGATGTGCCCCATTTTCGCTTTTGAGGACCCCATGATGCAGCAAATGAGTGTGAGCGAGTTGTCCACGCTGCTCGACGAACGGCCCGAACAACTGGCAAACTGGCAGATCATCGACGTGCGTGAACCCTGGGAACTGGAACGCGCCTCGATCCAGCATCCCAAGTTTCAGCACACCCACATTCCCATGGCCACCGTGCCGTTGCGCCAGCAGGACATGGACAAATCCAAAAATATCCTGGTGATGTGCCGTACGGGTGGCCGCAGCACGCAAGTGGCCCATTTCCTGCTCCAAAACGGCTTCGACAAGGTCTTTAACCTGCAAGGCGGCATCACCGCCTGGTCGCGGGAAATCGACCCTTCGGTACCGACTTACTGATCAGCCTCGATCGCTCCCCGCCTCCGGTAGGCGCCGAGCGATCCAGTCTGCCTGCGCCGCAGATGCGCCGCGGTGGGCAGCCGCGAATTCCGTCGCTACCTCGCGCGCGCACCGCAACACGGCAGCATCGTCGAGCCAGGCCAGCAGCGCTGCCCACACCTGTGCCGCGTCGGTGGCTCGCACCACCGCGCCGGCCTCGTGGCCCTGGCGCGCGGCCTGGACGAAATTGAAATCGAACGGCCCGAGAACCACCGGGCACGCGGCGGCGCATGCCTCGATCAGGTTCTGCGCCCCGAGCGGCACGAGACTGCCGCCGACGAAGGCGCAGTCCGCCATCGCGTAGTAGGCAGCCATCTCGCCCATGCTGTCGCCAAGCCAGACGGCACCAGCGGGGCCGCCGGCGCTGCGGCGCCGCACGTCGAAGCCCCGCGCCAGCAGCATGGCGTGCACTGTGTCCATGCGCTGCGGATGCCGCGGCACCAGAACTACCAGAGCCCGGTCGAGCAGGCCGGGCGGCAAGGCGTCGAACAGCAGGTCCTCCTCGGCCACACCGCGATGTTCGCGCGTCGACGCCAGCAGCAGCACCGGTCGCGCCGCCTCGCGGCGCCAAGCGGCGCCCTGCACGAGCAGCCGCGGGGCGGGATGCAGATCGAACTTGACGTTGCCGGCGACGATGCAGTCGCGCACGCCGAGGCGGGTCAGGCGTTCGCAGTCGGCTTCGGTCTGCGCTGCCGCATCGAGTGCGGCGAAAGCCGGTCCGCCGAGTGCTGGCCAGCGCGCCCAGCGCGCGGCGCTGCGCGCCGACATTCGCGCGTTGGCCAGCAGCAGCGGGATGCCGCGCCGGGCACAGGCGGCGGCCAGATTGGGCCAGACCTCGGTCTCCATCAGCACCCCGATGTCGGGCCGGAATCGATCAAGGAAGCGGGCGACCGACCCCGGCATGTCGTAGGCCAGCCAGACCTGCAGATCGCCCGGGCGCAGTAGCCCGGCACCCGCCTCGCGTCCGGTCGCGGTCATATGGGTCAGAAGCAGGCGCAGGTCGGGACGCTGGGCGCGCAGAGTCTCGAGCAGCGGTCGCGCGGCGCGCGTCTCGCCCAGCGACACGGCGTGCAGCCACAGCAGGGGCCCGGCGCATTCCGACCGCTTGACGCGGTACAGGCCGAAGCGCTCGGCGATGCGATACCGGTAGGCCGGCTCGCGGCGCGAGCGCCAAAACAGCCGAGCTATGATGGCCGGCAACAGCAGCCGCAGCAGCACCGAATACAGAATCCGATCGATTTCGCGAACTCCTCGACTTGGACGCGGGGGATGCAGGGCTGCTGCAGCTCGCCCGCCCGAATGAATATCCTGATTATAAAAACGTCTTCCCTCGGCGACGTGGTCCACGCTCTACCGGTGCTCGAATACCTGCGCGAGGTCGTCCCCGACGCGCGCATCGACTGGGTCATCGATGAGGCCTTCGAGGACTTGGTTGCTGGCCACCCCGCGCTGCACGCGGTTCGCGTGGCCGCGCTGCGGCGGTGGAAGAGGCACTTCGTCTCGGGTGCCACCTGGCGCGAACTCGCCGCCTTCCTGAGCAGCTTGCGAGCGACCAACTACAACCTCGTGTTCGACCTCCAGGGCAACGCGAAGAGTGCGCTGATCTGTGTCGCGGCGCGCTCGCCGCGTAAGATCGGCTTTGCACGCGAGAACCTGCAGGAGCGCATCGCCGCGCTTGCCACGGACGAAGGCGTACCGTTCGACGCCAGCGACGTCCACGCTGTGCAGCGCTACCTGCGCGTGGTCGCCACGCCCTTCGGAGTCGAGCCCGATGCCGTACGCCAGCAGCCGCGGATCGCGACCTCGACGGCCGACGAGGTGACGGCCGACAAGGCCCTCGGCGACAGCACCGGACCCTGGCTGCTGTTTCACGGCGGCAGCTCGTGGCGCAGCAAGCTGTGGTTCGACGCCGGCTGGATCGAACTCGGACGCGCCCTGCTTGAGCAACTGCCGACTGCAGCCGTGCTGCTGTCATGGGGCGGCGCCGAGGAGCGCGCTCGCGCCGAGGGCATCGCCACGGCGCTGGGACCACGGGCCCGCTTGCTACCGCGCCTGGGGCTCAAGCCCCTGACCGCGGTGCTCGGCCGCTGCGCCCTCGCGGTGGCACCCGACACCGGACCGCTGCACCTGGCGGCGGCTGCCGGGACCGCGACAGTGTCGATCTACCGCTGCACCGACGGCCGTCGCAACGGGCCCTTCGGCCCGCGCCATGCCATCGTGCAGGCGCCGCTGGACTGCTCGGCATGCTGGAGGGGGACCTGCGTTCGAGACGCGGTCTGCGCGTGCTCAATCACCCCCGAGGCTGTGCTCGCCGCGGCCCTTCCCCTGCTGCGCCTCGCCGGAGGCGCGCGTGTCTGAGCGCCCGTCCATCCTGCAGATCATCAGCCAGTCGCGCTATTCAGGCGCCGAACGCGTCTGTCTCGACCTGTGTGAGGAGTTGCAGCGCCGCGGCCACCGCGTGCTGCTGCTGTGCAAGCCGGCGGGCGATCTCCCGGCCGAGGCCGCGCTCCGCGGCATCGCCACGCGCACGCCGCCGATCTTCGGCAAGCTCAACCTGCTCGCCCCCTGGCTGATCGCTGCCATCGCGCGGGGTTGGGGCGCCGACCTGATCCACTCCCACCTCTCCACCGCCAGCTTGTGGGGCGGCCTGGGCGCGCGCCTGGCCCGTATTCCGGGGGTTGGCCATGTCCACGCCATCAACACCTTCCTGTACTACCGCCTCAACGACCTCAACCTGACCTGCTCGGACGGAGTACGGCGCGCGGTCTTGGCCCAGAACGGCGATCCGGCGCGGGTCCGCGTGGTCTACAACGGCATTCCTCTGGCACGGCTGCAGGGCCTGCCGGCGGCCGCGCAGACGCGCGCCGCGCTGGGACTTGAGGCCGACGATTTCGTGCTCGTCTGCGTCGCACACCTGACCCCACGCAAAGGCCAGATCCACCTGTTGCGGGCCATCGCCCTGCTGCGCGAAGCCATCCCCGAACTGCGTTGCCTGCTGGTTGGTGAAGGCACGTCAAAGGCCACGGCCGAACTCCGGCGTGAAGCAGCGCGCCTGGGCATCACCGACCGTGTGCGATTCCTCGGTTTCCGCCACGACGCCGTCGCGGTGACCGACTGCTCCGACGTGTCGGTGCTTCCGTCAGTCTCCAAGGAGGGGCTGGGGCTGGGGCTGATCGAGGCCGCACTGCTCGGAAAGCCTGCCATCGGTAGCGCCGCGCCCGGTATCGATGAAGTTATCGACGACGGCATCAGCGGACTGCTCGTACCCCACGCCAACCCGCAGGCGCTGGCCGCAGCGATCGACCGCCTGTGGCGCGACCCCGAGATGCGTCTTCGCTTCGGCGAGGCAGGCCGCGCGCGGGCGCAGCGGACTTTCAGCCTGGCCGCCATGGCCGACGCCTGCGAGGCGGCCTACTCCGACCTCCTGCAGCACTGAAGCTCAGAACGGGAGGCATAGTCCAGGGTCTAGACGCAGCAGTGCTGCGCGAAATTCGTCCTGGATTCGCGCCAGAGCCGCTGCGGTTTGGCCCTCGAAGCGCAGCACCACACAGGGCGTGGTGTTGGAAGGTCGGGCCAGGCCGAAACCATCGGCATACTCGGCACGCACGCCGTCCATGGTGTGCAGTTGGAGTGCGCCAGGAAATTTGGCCTCGTTCAACAGACGTTCGCAAAGCACGACGTTGGCGCCCTCGGCAGTCTCGAGTTTGAGTTCGGGGGTCGAGACGGAATCGGGCAAGGCCAGCAAGTGGGCTTCGGGATCGGTCACGCGCGAGAGCAACTCCAACAAACGGGCGGCGCCGTATTGCGCATCGTCAAAGCCGAACCAGCGATCCTTGAAAAAAATATGCCCGCTCATTTCACCGGCCAATGGCGCCTGGACCTCTTTCATGCGTGCCTTGATGAGCGAATGCCCGGTGCGCCACATCACCGGCTCGCCCCCATGACTGCGCACCCAGGGTGCGAGATTGGCGGTGCATTTCACGTCGTAAATGATGGGGGCACCGGGGTGCCGGGTGAGCACATCGGCCGCGTACAGCATGAGCTGGCGATCGGGCCAGATGACATGCCCGTGCTTCGTGACCACGCCGAGCCGGTCGCCGTCGCCATCGAAAGCCAGACCGATTTCGGCCTCGGTGTCGCGCAGCGCGCGCTGCAGATCTTCCAGATTGTGCGGGTCGGCAGGATCCGGATGGTGGTTGGGGAAGCTGCCGTCAACCTCGCAAAACAGCTCGGTGACCTCGCAGCCCAGTCGACGCAACAGATCGGGCGCAAAAGCCCCGGATACGCCGTTGCCGCAATCCACCGCCACAGTCATCCGACGATCCAGTTTCACGTCCTGCACCATGCGCTGCAGGTAGGGCTCGACCACGCTGGCATGGCGCAAACCTCCGGCGCCCGTGGCGTACTGCTCGGACTGTGTCAACTCGCGCAGGCGGGCGATGTCCTCGCCGTGCAGGGCGTCGCCACCCAGCACCATCTTCAGTCCGTTGTAAGCAGGAGGGTTGTGGCTGCCGGTGATCTGGATGCCGTTGGGCACGTCGCCAGCAGCGCAGGCGTAGTACAGCATCGGCGTGGCGTTCATGCCGATGTCGATCACATCCAACCCGCCCGCGCGCAGGCCGACGGCCAGTGCAGCAGCCAGCGCCGGCCCGGAATTGCGGCCGTCGCGGCTGATGTGCACCGCGCACTGGCCCCTCGCGCGCGCCAGCGTGGCATAGGCACGGCCCATGTGCCCACACGCCTCTTCGGTCAGACCGCGGCCAACAATGCCGCGAATGTCGTAGGCCTTGAACAAGGTGGGGTCGAGTTGCGCCATGGCGGGTCGTTTCGGGAACAGACAAGGGAGAGGATTTGACCAACACGGCTAGACCGAAATCACGCAACCATCGGTATGCCGACCATCGTCCTGCTCGGACAGTTGCAGCTATTCTAGGAAGCCATGGCCATCTATCTGATCGGGGACTTGCAAGGCTGCGACCAAGCGTTCGCTCGCCTGCTCGACTCGATTGCCTTCGATCCGGGACATGACCGCCTCATCGTGCTGGGTGACGCCGTCAACCGCGGATCCGGCTCCCTCGCCGTGCTGCGACGCCTCATGACGCTGGGCGATGCCGCACAGTGTCTGCTGGGCAACCACGACCTGCATCTGTTGGCCGTGGCCCATGGTGTGCGCAAGGCCCATCGAACGGACACCTTGCAGCCCATCCTCGATGCGCCTGACCGCGACGATCTGCTCGAGCGTGTGCGTCGCTGGCCGCTGGCCTTGTTCGAGCATGGCTGGCTTCTGGTGCATGCCGGCGTGCTGCCGCAGTGGACTTGCGAACAGGCCCTTCAACTCGCCAGCGAGGTGCAGGAGCAACTGCGAGGACGCGACCTGTCGGGCTTTCTGCACGAGATTTTTGGCAACCGACCCGACCGCTGGAGCGACAATCTGCAGGGCCCGGAGCGCTGGCGCATCACCATCAACGCCTTGACCCGATTGCGCTTCATCGACACCTCGGTGCATGCCGAAGGATGCATGGACTTTCACTTCAAACAAGACGCCGACCGTGCGCCACCCGGCCTGCTGCCATGGTTCCTGGCGCCCGGACGGCGCACGGCCAACACTCCGATCGCCTTTGGTCATTGGTCCACGCTCGGACTGCACTGGTCCAACAATGCTCTGTGCCTGGACAGCGGCTGCCTGTGGGGCGGCAGTCTCACCGCCATCCAACTTCCTGCAACGGGACAAAACTGGCTCCAGACCTGGGCTTTTCCCTGCCCCGGGGCACTGAAGCCCTCGCCTCTTTAGCGCTCGGCCGGACCCGTCTTTGAAATGGAGCCGAACCGTTGTACAATCGATGGTTTATTTTCATCCATACAAGCGGAGTGCTCCATGGCACGGGTCTGTCAAGTCACTGGCAAAGCGCCGATGGTGGGTAACAATGTTTCCCACGCCAATAACAAAACCAAGCGTCGCTTCCTTCCCAACCTGCAATACCGCAGAATCTGGGTCGAAAGCGAGAACCGCTTCGTGCGCCTGCGCATCTCGAATGCCGGGTTGCGCCTCATCGATAAAGTCGGCATTGACACCGTGCTGATCGATCTTCGCGCGCGCGGCGAAGTCTGAGCACTGAACAGGACAGGAACTGATCACCATGGCTAAGGGCGGACGTGAAAAAATCAAGCTGGAATCCACTGCTGGAACCGGCCACTTCTATACAACCACCAAGAACAAGCGCATCCAGCCGGAAAAGATGGAAATCATGAAATTCGATCCGGTAGCGCGCAAGCATGTTTCCTACAAGGAAGGCAAGATCAAATAAATCTTGATCTTGCCCACCGGGCCAACGGCTCGGCAAAAAATAGCCCGCGGTCATTGACGCGGGCTTTTTTCTTGCCTGCAGCTTGCCTAGATGGGCGCGAATTGTGGCCACGCCCCGGAGAAACCCGTCATGGGGCAGCAAGCACCCATAAAAAAAGCCAGCTTGCGCTGGCTTTTGTTCGATGCGAAAGAATCGCGTCGAGGTTGCTTACTTGCTGGCAGCGCTGGCAGGAGCCGAAGCAGCAGGCGCCGAAGCAGCAGCAGGTGCAGCAGCCGAAGCAGGTGCCGAAGCAGCAGCAGGTGCCGAAGCAGCAGCAGGTGCAGCAGCCGAGGCAGGAGCCGAAGCAGCAGGAGCAGCTTCTTCTTTCTTACCGCAAGCTGCCAGGGCCAGGGCAGCGATCATGGAAGCCAACAGAAGGGACTTTTTCATTTGTTTCCTCAAAGCGTCAGACAGATCAAACGGGCGATTGAAATCGGTGGATTCCGGGAATGGTAAAACGCATGAACCCTCATGCCTCAAGGGCCATGTCAAGTTCAATCGGAAGTATAGCGCGTCCTCGGGTTTCCCCCGGTAGCTCGATTTGAGAAAATCAATGTTGTTGTGAAAAATTCACAACCCAAGGACATGTGCCGGAAAACCTGGATTCGACAGGACCCAGACTTGGTCAAACCGTTCAAACGCCGCATGAAGACGTCCTCCGGAGCACACCGATGCGCGGCGGTGGCCGTCACTGGGTCTTGCTTCGAGTCCTCGGTCAGGCAAGAGCAGACACTCGGCGGGTGCGGGAAGGTCTTCCGGCAATTCGCGGCAGTCGATCAGGTGTGAGAACCGCACACGCCACTGCGCAAAGCGAACCTGGTCGCGCTGCACGACGTCGAAGCGGCGTGCCAACATGCGGATGGCCGGATGCTGGCGCTGCAGGCCCCAGGCGTCGAGGGCCTTGATGAGTTCGAGTTGGTTCAACGGCCAATCGGCGTAGTCAGGGCTGTACATGCTGACGGTCGGCCCTGGTGCCATCAACAGCTCGGTGATGGCCTGCTGCCAGGCGCTGCGGCCTGAAATGATGGTCTCGTCGAAGTTCATGCTCTGTGCCGTGCAGCGATCAGTGCGCCGCCAGCGTCAGCGGGTGGGCCCATCCTTGCTCGCACCACTGCAGCAGCACCGCCCGCTCGGGTGCGGTAGCGTTCTTCCATTCCTGCGAGCTGAGTTGGCGTCGATCCGCCAATCGGCGCAACAGGCTGGATCGGGCCAGCGGCCATGCGAGACGCTCGCCATTGATCAACACGCTCGTGGAGGCATAGAGCATGCGGCTGCATCGATCCAGACGCAGCCCGCCGCGACGGCAAGCGCGGGCCAGTTGTGCAGCGGACTGCCTGCTGGGATCGAACCAGACTTGCTGCTTGGGCTCGGTGAGCAATTCGCCAAGCGCGGCTTCGAACTCGCGCTTGCCAGGCTTGAGCTGGGCAAATGCGGCCTGCAAAAAATCGACCATCGCCCCCGGCAAGCGCGCGGGCGTTCTTGCTGCAAGCGCGTCGATCTGGCCCCGGTCGCTGTAGCGCGGCCCGGGCTTGAGGTCATCCGCCAGTTTCCAGAGCAGTTGCCGCAGCAGTTCATCGGCAGGTGGTGCGCGAAAGCCAATGGAGTACGTCATGCAGGGGCCGACGGCAATGCCATCATGGCCCCAGCCTGGGGGCAGGTAGAGCAGATCGCCTGGGTCGAGCAGGCAGTCGGTGTCGGGGGTGAAGTCCACGAGTAGCTTCAAGGGCTGGTCGGGCTCAAAGCGTGGCTTGCGAACCGGACCAATGCGCCAGCGGCGGCGCCCTTCGGCCTGCAGCAAGAACACGTCATAGGCATCGGTATGCGGGCCCACGCCACCCCCGTCGCTTGCCCAGGAAATCATCACGTCGTCCAGGCGCGCATCGGGGATGAAGCGAAACCTGGCGAGCAACTCGGCAACTGCATCATCCAGTGCATCGACTCCCTGCACCAGCAGAGTCCAGTCGGGCTGTCGCAAGACGGGCAGATTGCGGCGGGAGAAAGGACCGTGGCGGAGGTCCCATTGACCGGAAGCCTGGCGCCGGATCAGCCGCGACTCGACCGCGTCGTCACAGGCGAGATCGAACAACTCGGCCCGGCTCAACAAGGGTTTGAAACCCGGGATGGCTTGGCGCACAAGCAACGGCTTGCGTTGCCAATGGTGCTGCAGAAACCGCTCGGGAGCGATGCCGGCCATGGGCCAGGATGCGGGTTGGATGTGGTGATGCATGCCGGACTGTACTGAGGTGGTGCGTGGAGGCTGATGCGGCCGGGTTGACCTCCCGCCCAGAATTTCTGCGTTCGAGTTTAGCTTTCAGGCGAGCAGACGCTAAGCTTGCAGTCTGAACCTGTTGTGGCTGTGCCCGTGCGCGCCTCGTGCCATCCATTTTGACAGCCCGCATTCCGCACGTTTCCGTCATGCAAGCCGCTCCCGATACCGTTGTGTCCCTCTCCTGGCATCTGACCGACGCTCAGAACGAACCCATTGCCGAGCAGGAAGGCGGCACCGACTTTTACGTCGGTGGTGCCGATCTTCTGCCAGCCATCTCGCAAGACCTGATCGGCAAGCAGGCCGGGGACAGTGGTCAATTGCAAATCGAACCGCACGACGCATTCGGCGATTACGAGCCCGATCTCCTGCGACTCGAAGAGCGCACGCTGTTTCCGGACGTGCTCGAGCCCGGCATGCAGTTCGAACATTTGCCCGCAGGCTGCGCGCCAAGTGCGCCGGGCACCTTGTACACCGTGACCGACATCGCCGAAGACAAAGTGGTGCTCGATGGCAACCACCCACTGGCCGGCATGGCCTTGCGCGTGCGCTACACCATTCTGGAAGTGCGTGAGCCGGACCCGGACGAACGCGAGGCACAAAGCGCCCACCTCGATGATGTCGACAACGGCATGTTCTTCGCCGGCATGCCGCGCGACGTCAGTTAGTCCCGCCGGCCTCAGCGGCTGAGGCGCGCGGCGCGGCGCCGACGCCACTGCCGGCGTATGGAGCAGTTCCAACCCACCCGCACCACGGCATACCCGACCAACGCGAGCAAGACCGCCAGCAGCGGCAATCCCACGAGCAGGGGCTCACCCAGGCCGATGGCCCACTGCATCATGGCGCGGGTGGAATCGGCCATCCGGGTCCAGTCAAATTGTGGCAAGGGCAGCAGCGCGGTCTTGCCGCCCGAACCGGTGGCCCAACTGCCCAGTTTGTAGGCCGCCAGGTAAAGCGGCACGATGGTCAAGGGGTTGGAGTACAGCGTGGTGACCAGGGCGATCGGAAAGTTGCAGCGCAACAGCACGGCGAGAATCCCCGCTGTCAGCATTTGCAGGGGTCCGGGAATCAGCCCACCGAACATGCCGGCCGCCACGGCGAGCGCAACGCTGCGCCGATGCAGGCTCCACAGCGCAGGATGCGCCAGATATCTGGCAAATGGCCGCAGCAGCGCGTGCTCGCGCATCGCGTCGAAACGTGCAGCCATCGCGCGAGCGTACTTGCGGGCCATGCGAAGCGCCGACGCCTGGCTCAGCCTTGGCCGGTGGAGCCGAAACCACCTTCGCCGCGCGCACTCGGCGCGAAGGCATCGACCACCCGCCACTGCGCCTGCACCACCGGCACGATGACCAGTTGGGCGATGCGCTCGAAGGGCTGCACGGTGTAGGGCAACGTGCCACGATTCCAACAGCTCACCATCAGCGGGCCCTGGTAATCCGCGTCGATCAAGCCCACCAAGTTGCCCAGCACGATGCCGTGCTTGTGACCCAGACCGGAACGCGGCAGGATGAAAGCGGCATACCCCGGATCGGCGACGTGGATGGACAACCCGCTTGCAATCAACTCCGCCTGGCCGGGTGCGAGCACCAGAGGAGCGTCGATGCAGGCGCGCAGATCCATGCCGGCAGCGCCGGGAGTGGCGTAAGCGGGAAGTTGTTCACGCAGGCGAGGGTCAAGCAGTCGGACTTCGATCGGCAGGGTCATGGACGGGGATTGGAACCAGTGAGAAGACGAAGCGCGATTTCACTGACGATGCGGCGGCCGAGTTCGAGCTTGCCGGCACGAGGCAGGTCGGTGGCGCCGTGGGCGTCGATCAGCACACAGGCGTTGTCGTCGCGGCCGAAGGTTTGCGGGCCGAGATTGCCCACCAGCAGCGGGACGCCCTTGCGCTTGCGCTTGGCCTGGGCGTTGGCCAGCAGATCGTCCGCCTCGGCGGCGAAGCCCACGCAATAGGGCGCATCCGCCCGAGCGGCAACCTCGGCCAGGATGTCGGGATTGGTGTCGAGCTGCAGCACCGGCGGCGGCTGATCGGGCTGCTTCTTCAGCTTGCCGGCATGCGCTTGGGAAGGCCGCCAGTCGGCCACAGCGGCGGCGGCGATGAACACATCCACAGCGGGCAGCGCGGCCAGCACGGCGGCGCGCATCTGCAAGGCCGTTTCCACCGGCAGCAGGCGCACGCCATAGGGCGGCGGCAGGGCGGTGGGCCCAGCCACCAGGGTGACTTCAGCCCCTTGCTCCCAGGCGGCCCGCGCCAGAGCCCAGCCCATCTTGCCGCTGGAGCGGTTGGTGAGGCCGCGCACCGCATCCCAGGGCTCGAACGTCGGACCCGCGGTGATCAACACCCGGCGCCCGACAAGTTGCCGCGGCTGGAACAAGGCCTCGAGTTCGAGCACGATGTGCCCGGGCTCCAGCATGCGGCCCTCGCCCACCTCGCCACAGGCCTGCGCACCGCTGGCCGGGCCGGCCATGTGCACACCGTCATCACGCAGGCGCCGCACATTGCGCTGCACCGCTGCGTTGGCCCACATCTCGCGGTTCATCGCCGGGGCGAACATTGTGGGCACGGCGCCACGCGCCAGCACCAGGGTGGAGAGCAGGTCGTCGCCCAGACCGTTGGCGGCCTTGCCGAGGCAGTCGGCGCTGGCCGGAACCACCGCCAGCACATCGGCCGCACGCACCAGGTCGATATGGTCCATGCCGTTGGCCACCAACGGCTGCCATTGGTCCAGAGCCACCGGGCGGCCCGAGAGCGCCTGCAAAGTGGCCGGCCCGACAAAATGGGTGGCCGCCGTGGTCATCACCACTTGCACGGTGTGACCGGCCTTGGTCAGGAGGCGCACCAGTTCGCAGGCCTTGTAGGCCGCGACACCGCCGCTCACACCCAGAAGGATGTGGCGCGATGGCTGGATGGAGGTACTCATGCCGGGGTTGCTCACGCTCAGGCCGATTGCACCACCAGGCGCTGCGCGACGAAAGCGTGCCCGACGGCGAGCGCGGCCTCCACCGCCTGGGGCTGGCTGCCGCCGGCCATGGCGAAGTCTGGCCGGCCGCCGCCCTTGCCGCCCACTTGCTGCGCCACGATGCTGACCAGTTCGCCCGCCTTGATACGCGCCGTCAGGTCCTGGGTCACGCCCGCGGCCAGTTGCACTTTGTCGCCCTCGATGCTGGCCAACAGCACCACGGCGGACTTGAGCCTGACCTTGAGAAGCTCCACCACACGGCGCAGCGCCGTGGCGTCGGCACCATCCAGACGGGCAGCGAGGAACTTGACGCCACCCATGTCCTGTGCCTGCGTGGCCAATTCCACGCCGCGCATGGCTGTTTGCTGTGCCTTGAGCGCGGCCAGATCCTTTTCCAGTGCACGCAGTTGTTCCAGCAACTGCGTGGCGCGGGCGTCGAGTGCGTGTTCCGGAGTCTTGAGCAGGGCGGCCAATGCCGCCAGTTCGCTGCTCTGGCGCTGGCCCAGTTGCAATGCGCTCATGCCGGTGGTGGCCTCCACGCGTCGCACGCCGGCTGCCACCGCGCTCTGGCTGATGATGCGCAGGCTGCCGATGTCGCCGGTGCGCGCCACGTGGGTGCCGCCGCAAAGCTCGCGGCTGTCGCCGATGTCGAGCACGCGCACGACGTCGCCGTACTTTTCACCGAACAGCATCATCGCGCCGGTTTTCTTGGCGTCCTCGATGGGCAACACCCGCGCCCGAGTGGCGGTGTTGAGCAGGATCTGCTCGTTGACCCAACGCTCGATGCGCTGCATGTCCTCGGCGGCAATCGGCGCGTCGTGGGCAAAGTCGAAGCGCGTCTTGTCGGCATCGACCAGCGAGCCTTTTTGCTGCACATGCTCGCCCAGCACCAGGCGCAGCGCCTTGTGCAGCAGGTGGGTGGCGCTGTGGTTGCGCATGGTGGCGTGGCGGCGTTGCGCGTCCACCCGCGCGGCCACGGTTTCGCCCACATGCAGGCTGCCCACTTCGAGCTGGCCATGGTGGCCGAAGACATCGGCCTGGATTTTTTGGGTGTCGGCGACGAGAAAGCGCAGGCCGCAGGCGTCGCCCTCGAACAACACGCCGGAGTCGCCCACCTGGCCGCCGGATTCGGCGTAAAACGGCGTGCGGTCCAGGACCACAACGCCCTCCTCGCCTTCCTCCATACGCTGCACCGATGTTCCCCCCACATACAGCGCCAGGATCGTGCAGGCGTCGAGTTGCAGATGGTCGTAGCCCTGGAATTGGGTGGCGGCACCGTTGTAGTCGAGATTGCCGGCCATCTTGAACTTGCCGGCGGCGCGCGCCTGCTCGCGTTGCCGCTCCATCGCCACGTCGAAACCCTCTTCGTCCACCGCCACATCGCGTTCGCGGCAGACGTCGGCGGTCAGGTCGAGCGGAAAGCCGTAGGTGTCATAGAGCGCGAAGGCGACGTCACCCGATAGCGTGGATGCACCGCGTGCGCGCATGGCGTCGAGTTCGGCTTCCAGGATGCGCATGCCGTTTTCCAGCGTCTCGCCGAAACGTTTTTCTTCGGCTTCGAGAGTGTCTTGAATGCGGTTGGAAGCCTGCACCAGTTCGGGGTAGGCAGCGCCCATCTCGGCCACCAGATCGGGAACGAGTTTGTGGAAAAACGGTTGGTGCTGGCCCAGTTTGTAGCCATGGCGCAGCGCGCGACGGGCGATGCGGCGCAGGACATAACCGCGGCCTTCGTTGCCCGGAATCACACCGTCGACGATGAGGAAGGCGCAGGCGCGGATGTGGTCGGCGATCACCTTCAGCGACACATGGCCAAGATCGGCACAACCGGTTTCGCGTCCGGCAGCCTGGATGAGTTTGCGAAACAGGTCGATCGCGTAATTGCTGTGCACATGCTGCAGCACCGCGGCAATGCGCTCGAGCCCCATGCCGGTGTCCACGCAAGGCCGCGGCAACGGTTTCTGGGCGTATGTGGTCAGCTTCCAGGCGTCGCCCTGGCGGGCGACGAGGGCGATGGTGCCGGCACGCTCCGCATCGGCCTTGGCGGCCTGGGCCTCGACCTCGCTGGCGAAGTTCGTTTCCTCGGCCACGCTGCGCTCGAACTGCATGAACACCAGGTTCCAGACCTCGATGTAGCGGTCGCCATCGGCCTCGGGCGAACCGGGTGGTCCGCCCCAGACGTCCGGGCCGTGGTCGTAGAAAATTTCGCTGCAGGGGCCGCAGGGGCCGGTGTCGGCCATCTGCCAGAAGTTGTCGGAGGCGTAGCGCGCGCCCTTGTTGTCGCCGATGCGCACGATGCGCCCGGACGGCACCTTCATCTCGTCGGCCCAGATGGCATAAGCCTCGTCGTCGTCCTGGTAGACCGTGACCCACAGCTTGTCGACCGGCAGCTTGTACACCGTGGTCAGCAGTTCCCAGGCGTAACGGATGGCGTCGCGCTTGAAGTAGTCGCCAAAACTGAAGTTGCCCAGCATCTCGAAAAACGTGTGGTGGCGCGCGGTGTAGCCGACGTTTTCCAGGTCGTTGTGCTTGCCACCGGCGCGCACGCAGCGCTGCGCCGTGGTGGCCCGGGTGTAGGGACGCTTGTCCTGGCCGAGGAACACGTCCTTGAACTGCACCATGCCGGAGTTGGTGAACAGCAGCGTCGGGTCATTGCCCGGCACGAGCGAAGACGACGCCACGCGGGTGGAACCCTGCGACTCGAAATAAGCCAGAAATTGTTCGCGGATGTCGGAAACGTTCATCGAAACACCTGAGTGGAGTCGGTGCACACGGGGCCGCCACGCGCAAGCCCGCACCGACGAAACGGTGATTTTAGGCGCCGCCCCATCTTCGGCAGGCGCTGCGGCAGCCGGCCATGCCCGGGTTGGGCGGTGGTTGCCCGATCTCCCACCATGTGGCGCTGTGCAAGCCGGCCCTTGCAGGACTAAATTGGTGTCTGGTTCCGTTCACGCACCCGACAAACACCATGGATACTGCTACCTCGCCTCTTGCCCTGCTGCAAGACCCCAGCCTGCTGAAGACCCAGGCCCTGATCGATGGCCGCTGGATGGATGCGGCCAGCTCCGTGCCTGTCCACGACCCGGCCAATGGTCGGCTGCTGGCCCGGGTTCCACGCCTGGGCGCGGCCGACGCCGAAGCCGCGATCGCCGCCGCCAATCGGGCCTGGCCTGCATGGCGCGCGCAGCCGGCGAAGCAGCGCGCGGCGGTCATGCGCCGCTGGTTCGACCTGCTCATTCAGCATGCCGACGACCTGGCCCGCATCATGACGGCCGAGCAGGGCAAGCCCCTGGCCGAGGCCAAGGGCGAAGTCGTGTACGGCGCCAGTTTCGTCGAATGGTTCGCCGAAGAAGCCAAGCGCGTGTACGGCGAAACCATCCCCAGCCCCGACGCGACCAAGCGCCTGCTGGTCATACGTCAGCCGGTCGGCGTCTGCGCGGCCATCACGCCGTGGAATTTTCCGCTGGCGATGATCACCCGCAAGGTGGCCCCCGCCCTGGCCGCGGGTTGCCCAGTGGTCATCAAGCCGGCCGAGCAGACGCCGCTCACCGCCCTGGCCGCCGCCGAGTTGGCGCTGCGCGCCGGCATGCCGCCGGGGGTTCTGAACATGCTGACCAGCGATGCCGAGGGCTCGGTCGAGATCGGCGGTGTGCTGTGCGCCAGCCCGGTGGTGCGGCATTTGTCGTTCACCGGGTCCACCGAGGTCGGACGCATCCTGATGGCGCAGTCGGCTCCCACCATCAAGAAGCTGAGCCTGGAGTTGGGGGGCAATGCGCCCTTCATCGTGTTCGACGATGCCGATGTGGACGCGGCGGTGGAAGGCGCGATGCAGAGCAAATACCGCAATGCCGGCCAGACCTGCGTGTGCGCCAACCGCCTCTACGTGCAGGATGGCGTGTACGACGCCTTCGTCGACAAACTGGCCCGGCAGGTGGCGTCCATGAAGGTGGGCGGCGGGTTCGATACCGGGGTGCAGGTCGGCCCCCTGATCGACGCCCAGGCACTGGCCAAGGTGCAGCGCCATGTGGACGACGCCGTGGCCAAGGGGGCGAAGGTCTTGACCGGCGGCAAGGCCCTGGACAGCGGCGCGGGCGGCCGTTTCTTCGCCCCGACCGTGCTGGCCGAGGCCAACGCAGACATGTTGTGCGCCCGCGAGGAAACCTTCGGCCCGGTGGCGCCGGTGTTCCGTTTCAAGACCGAGGAGGATGTCGTCGCTGCGGCCAACGCCACCGAATTCGGCCTGGCGGCTTATTTTTTCAGCCGCGATGTCGGCCGTATTTTCCGCGTCGGCGAGGCGCTGGAATACGGCATGGTGGGCGTCAACACCGGACTCATGTCCAACGAAGTGGCGCCGTTCGGCGGGGTCAAGCAATCGGGCCTGGGCCGCGAGGGTTCGCACCACGGCATCGAGGAGTACGTCGAGATGAAATACCTCTGCCTGGGCGGCATCGATCGCTGAGACCGACTGACGCCGTCGCGCGCCCTGGGCCACGGCATCAGGGCGCGCCCCCGCCCCACACCGGCCCGATGGCCGGGCAATTGCCGTGTGCGCGGCAATCGTCGAAACCCTGCAGGGCGGCGATACGGCGTTGCACGTGCACGGCCAGGCAACGGTCTTCCTGCGTCACCCAATCGGGCCCACCCGTGCGTTGCGGACCCAGGCGGAACATGCAATCGGCGTTGGTGTAGCGGCGCCAGAGGTTTTGCGCATGGACGAGCCTGCGCTCGCCGATGGTGCCCTGGGTACGGGCCAACTCGGCGCGGTAGAGCTGGCTCATCTGCCGGTTGAGCGCATGCAGGCAGGCAGGATCGCAAAGCGGGACTGTGGCGCCGGAGACCGCCGGGGTCTGTGCCAGGGCGCTGGACACACCCAGCACGCAAGCGGCGACCATTGCAACCGCGCGATCAAATCCAGACATCGGGGCAACTCCGTGGGCGTTGGAATGCCTACTCAGAATCCCGAGCACAAGCTTGGTTCACTGCGGGGCCGCGGCGGCGCCATCGCGAGCATCAATGCGCTGCTGCGTAATAGCGGTTTTGCGGATGGTTCACCTGCGCAAAGAACCACCAGCGCTCCAGCACCAGCCCGGCCATGTGCAGCAGCCAGGCCGCCAGCAGCCAGCCCGTGGGCCGTGCCGCGCCGGCGGCCGCGCCCAGCAGCGCCAGGGGCAGGCCGAAGCCGAGCACGGCGAACCCCACTTGCACCGCCGCCACCCACGCGGCGCTGGCGCCATGCGTGAACTCGTGCAGATTGAAGCTGCCGGCGGTGAAGCCGCGCGAGATCTGCCGGATGACGCCCGAGCGCACACCGATGGCCGTGGCCAGGCTGCCTGCCGGCTGCAGCCGGGCGTTGCGCAGGAACAGCGCGGTGCGCGCCAGCGCCGCCGCCAGGGTCAGCACCAGGGCCGAGGCCACCCAGGCGCGCGCCGGCAGGCCCTGCCAGGCGAACAGCAGCGCGGCGAGGATGAAACCCGAGGCCAGGCCCATGAGCACGAAATTCACCAGGGTCCAGGGCGTGGCCCATTCGCGGATGAAACCCACCCCGGCATAGATCATCGCCGTGCAGACCCACAAGACGGCCGCGGCCAGCGCCAGCAGCGCGAAGGCCAGCAGTTGCGGCAGGCTGCCGCCCCAGCGCAGCGCTGCCCAGCAGAGCGCGGCCATGCCGAGAAACGCCGGCAGGGCGATGACCTCGCGCGACAGCCAGGAGGTGCGCCACATCGCCGCGGCGCGCCAGGCGCGCTCGGGCCGGCCCAGGTGCAGGAACGAGGCGATCAGCCCCCCGGCGCCGAGCAGCAGCACGAGGAGCAGGCCGCGCTGCACCACCCCCAGGGCCATCGGCACGCCGCCGAAGGCCCCCAGAACCACCAGGGTCAGCGCCACGGCCAGGCCTTGAGCGCAACCGATCCACGTCGTCAGGAATAAAACAGACCAGGCTGGACGCATGCTCAACGCCCTGCGAAGGGGGCGGCAGGCCACGGCAACACCGCCGTGCCCGGCGGCGCGTGGCAACCGCAGCCGCCGGCATGGTGCTTGCCGGCAGCGCGCGCCGGCCTGCGCTTGAAGAGACGTGCCAGCAAGCTTTCGCTGTCGCGCAGCAAGGCGGTGGCGGCAACGCATGTGCCGGTGTCGGCCCGTGCGGCTTGTGGTGCGGCTTGCGCTGCGGCATGGGTGGCAGGCCGGGACGGGACCGCGGCCGGGCCGCCTGCCGCGCCGTCCTGCAGACCTGCGGCCACCATCGCCCGGCGCGGCAGGTAGTGGTTGGCGGGACGGGTGCCGAGTTCGGGCATCAGGGCGTAGCCGCCCCGGCTGCGGATGGCCTGCGACACCTCGGACTCGGGGTCGTGCACATCGCCGAACAGCCGCGCATGGGTCGGGCAGGCGTTGACGCAGGCGGGCTTGCGGCGCTCCGGCGGCGTGGCTTCGTCATAGATGCGGTCCACGCACAGGGTGCATTTGGTCATGATGCCGCGGTCCTCGTCGAACTCGCGGGCGCCGTAGGGGCAGGCCCAGGCGCAGTACTTGCAGCCGATGCACTTGTCGGCATCCACCAGCACGATGCCGTCCTCCTTGCGCTTGTAGGAGGCGCCCGTGGGGCATACGGGCACGCAGGGCGGCTCCTCGCAGTGCAGGCAGCTCTTGGGGAAATGCACCACCTGGGTGTTGGGAAACTGCCCCACTTCGAAGGTCTGCACGCGGTTGAAGAAGACGCCGGCGGTGTCGGCGCCGTAGGGGTCGAAGTCGCTCAAGGGGCCGGCTGCCCCCGAGGTGTTCCATTGCTTGCAGGACGTGACGCAGGCATGGCAGCCGACGCAGACATCCAGGTCGATGACCAGGGCGAGTTGGGTCATGGGCGAACCTTGGGTTGAGAAGCCGTGGGGTTGTGCTGGCGCCCGGCGAAGTAGCGCAGCACCTGCTCGCGCGACGTCGGGTTCGATGGCAGCCCGGCGTGCTGGCCGGGGGTGCGCGGCAGCGCGGCGTGGCGGGGCCAGCTGGCATCGGCATCGACCGCGTGCAGCACGTCGGCCGCTTGCGGCAGGGCAGCCCCGTGGACCTCGGCGTAGGCATCGTCGCCCGGGGTCATCTCGGGCGCGTCGGCCGGCAGCAGGCGCACCCGCACGTCGTACCAGCCGGCCTGGCCGGTGATGGGGTCGCTGTTGGACAGGGGGCCGGGAGCGCCCGGTCGGCCGGGCAGCTCGTCGGTGATCAGGTGGTTGAGCAGGAAGCCGCGGCGCGACTCGGCTGCGCCCGGCTGCAGGCCCCAGGCGCCGCTGGCCTTGCCGATGGCGTTCCAGGTCCACACCGTGCCGGGCTCCACCGCCTCGGAATACTGCGCGACGCAGCGCACCCGGCCCCAGGGGGACTCCACCCACAGCCAGGCGCCGTCTTCCACCCCGGCTTGGCTTGCGGTGCGGGGGTGGACGAACAAGGGGTTGTGGCCGTGGATCTGCCGCAGCCAGGCGTTTTGCGCGTCCCAGGCGTGGTACATGGCCATCGGCCGCTGCGTCACGGCCGCCAGCGGAAAGGCGGCGGCATCGGTCTGCGCCTGCTCCAGCGGCGGCTCCCAGAACGGCAAGGGATCGAAATGGTGGGCGATGCGCGCGCGCAGATGCGGCGGTGGCTGGCGACGCGGCGGCGCTGGGCTGGCGGCCGCCGCGTCAGTGCGGTCATGCGCGGCCAGGCGGAACTTCTGCAGCACCTCGCTGTAGATGGCGATGACCACCGGGTCGTCACGACGCCTCCAGCCCATCTCCTTGGCGTAGCGCAGGTAGTCGCGGTTGACGCCGCGCAGGTAGCGCAGGTTCTCGGGCAGGGGGGTGTAGTGCACGCAGTCGTTCTCGGCGTAGCGCTCCCACTGCTCGGGGTTGGGCTCGCCCTTGAGCGTCTTGCTGCCGTCCTTGCCGCGCCAGCCGGAGAGAAAGCCCACGCCGGAGCCGGGCGCGGTTTCATAGTGGACGATGAAGTCGGTGTAGCCCTTGTACTTGCGGCTGCCGTCGGCGGCGGTGAACGTCGGAAAGCCCAGGCGCGAGGCCAGCTCGATCAGCACCTCCTGGAACGGGCGGCAGGCGCCCAGGGCCGGCACCACGGGCACGCGCACCGAGTCCATCGCGCCGTCGAATTCGGAGATCGGGCGGTCGAGCATGGACATCGCATCGAAGCGTTCCAGATAGCTGGTGTCGGGCAGCACCAGATCGGCGAAGGCCACCATCTCCGACTGGAAGGCGTCGCACACCACGAGGAAGGGAATCTTGTGCTCGCCGTCGGCACGCCGATCGGTGAGCATGCGGCGCACGCGCTGGGTGTTCATGGCCGAGTTCCACGCCATGTTGGACATGAAGATCAGCAGCGTGTCGATGGGGTAGGGGTCACCGCGCCAGGCGTTGGTGATGACGTTGTGCATCAACCCGTGCACCGCCAGCGGATGCTCCCAGGAGAAGGCCTTGTCGATGCGCATCGGGCGCCCGGCTTCGTCCACCATCAGGTCCTCGGGCCCGGCGGGCCAGCCCAGCGGCGCACCGTGCAGCGGCGTGTTGGGCCTGACGTCGCTCCACGAGCGCGCGGTGCGCACCCCCGGCGGCGTCTGCTTGGGGTACGGCGGCTTGTGGCGGAAACCGCCGGGCGCGTCGATGGTGCCGAGCAGGCTCATCAACACCGCCAGGGCGCGGATGGTCTGGAAGCCGTTGGAATGCGCCGCCAGACCGCGCATGGCGTGAAACGCCAGCGGCCGGGCGGTGACGTGGCTGTGCTGGCGGCCCCAGGCGTCGGTCCAGTCCTGGGGCACGTCGAAGGCCTGGTCGATGGCGGCCTCGGCCATCTCCTCGGCCAGCTGCGCAATCCGTGCGGCGCTGATGCCGGTGATGGTGGCGGCCCATTGCGGCGTGCAATCGGCCACCTGCTCGCGCAGCAGCTGCAGCGCGGTGGCCACCGGGGTGCCGTCGGGCAGGCGGTAGTGGCCGAACAGGGCCGGCTGCGCATCGTCGGCCCAGGCCGGCACGGGTTGCTGGGTGATCGCGTCCCACCACCAGGCGTTGCGCGGCGCGGCGGGGTCGCCCACGTCGCCGTCGGGGTTGCGCACCATCATGCCGTCGTCCGGGTGGCCGGGCTGCACCCGCACCAGTTGCGCGGCGTTGGTGTAGCGGGCGGTGGCGGCGGCGGCGAAGCGGCCGGTGCGCAAGAGTTCGTGCAGCAACGCCATGAACAGCGCGCCGTCGGTGCCGGGGCGGATGGGGATCCACTCGTCGGCCACCGCCGAGTAGCCGCTGCGCACCGGGTTGATGGAGATGAAGCGCCCGCCGGCGCGTTTGAAGTCCGACAGCGCCAGCTTCAGCGGGTTGCTGTGGTGGTCTTCGGCGGTGCCGATCATGACGAACAATCTGGACTGCTTGAGGTCCGGGCCGCCGAACTCCCAGAAGCTGCCGCCGGTGGTGTAGATCATCCCGGCGGCCATGTTGACCGAGCAGAAGCCGCCGTGGGCGGCATAGTTGGGGGTGCCGAATTCGCGGGCGAACAAGCCGGTGAGGGCCTGCATCTGGTCGCGCCCGGTGAACAGGGCGAATTGCTTAGGGTCGGTGGCGCGCAGGTGGCGCAGGCGCTCCTCCAGCAGGCGCAAGGCCTCGTCCCAGGTGATGGGTTCGAACTCCCCGGCGCCGCGCTCGGCGCCGGGCTTGCGCCGCAGGGGCTGCGTCAGCCGCGCGGGCGAGACCTGTTTCATGATGCCGGCCGAGCCCTTGGCGCAGATCACGCCATGGTTGAGCGGATGGTTGGGGTTGCCCTCGATGTAGCGCACTTCGCCGTCGCGCACATGCACGTGGATGCCGCAGCGGCAGGCGCACATGTAGCAGGTGGTGGACTTGATGGTGCTGACGCCGGCCGGGTGCGCCGTGGGATCGTGCAGCACGCGACCGTTGGAGAAGATGCGGTCGATCAGGGTGGCAAGGCCGGACATGATGGGGGCTCGGACAACGGTTTGTGAAGGTTCTGCCCTCAACCCTAGGGCCTCGGGCATGCCATTTCCAACGCAATGTTTGGTTCACGTTCACCGCTTTTTTTGATCGGAGATCGTGCGCCGTGTCTTGGGTCGGGATCGCCTACCACGGATTCAGGCGCCACGTCGGGTCGCGCCTTCTGCAGCGTCCCGCGGGTTTACTTACGATGTATCTTGCGCTGCAACATTTCACGAGCCTCTGCCCGTCAAGCACGGCAAAGCCCGAACCTGTCCAAAGGACCGTCCATGAATTCTTCACGACCCCAGTTGTTCTCTCCAGTCAGCTTCGGCTCCCTGAAACTGCCGAATCGCATCGTCATGGCCCCGCTCACGCGCTCTCGCGCCAGCCAGCCGGGCGACATCCCCAGCGCGATGAACGCCGCCTACTACGCCCAACGCGCCGGCGCCGGACTGATCATCAGCGAGGCCACACAAATCTCCCGCCAGGGCCAGGGCTATGCCTGGACGCCCGGCATCTCCACCGACGCCCAAGTCGCGGGCTGGAAACGGGTGACCGATGCGGTTCACGCAGCCGGCGGCCGCATGGCCTTGCAAATCTGGCATGTGGGCCGTATTTCGCATCATCTGCTGCAGGAAAATGGCCAGGCGCCGGTGGCACCGTCGGCCATTCGCAGCGACACCGGCGAGTCGTTTGTCGTGACGCCCGAGGGCCCGGCGCGTGTGCCCTGCGACATGCCGCGTGCGCTGCAAACCCACGAGATTGCCGGCATCGTCGCCGACTATGCCCGGGCTGCAACCAACGCGCTGGCTGCGGGCTTCGACATGCTCGAGTTGCACAGTGCGAATGGCTATTTGCTGCAGCAATTTCTCTCCACCAACAGCAACCAGCGCACCGACCAGTACGGTGGCAGCCTGGAGAACCGTGCCCGCCTGGTGTTGGAGGCGATGGACGCGATCATCGCCGTCGCCGGGGCGCATCGCGTGGGCGTGCGCATCTCGCCGCACTTCACCCGCCACGATATCGTCGACACCGAGACCGAGGCCATCCACCTGCACCTGGCGCGCGAGTTCGACCGCCGTGGCGTGGCCTACATCCACGTCGCCGAGCCCGACTGGGCCGGCGGGCCGGCGCTGACCGACAGCTTCCGCCAGCAGTTGCGCGCAGCCTACGGCGGACGCATCATCGTCTGCGGCGGCTACACCCCGGAATCCGCCGAGGCGCGCATCGCCTCGGGCATGGCCGATGCGGTGGCCTTCGGCCGCGCCTACATCGCCAATCCGGATCTGGCGGAGCGCTTCGCCCGAGGTGCCGCGCTGAACAAGCCTGACGCCACGACGTTCTATGGCGGTGGCGAGCATGGCTACACCGACTACCCTGCCATGGACGAACCGGCGCAAGCTGCTGCCTGAGCGGCCTCGGCGCCACCGGCTCCGCATGCCCGGTCACACCGGGCATGTCGCTGTTCTGCAGAGCGCCTGCGGAGCGGCTCACCGACGTGACCCAAGGAAATCCGGACAACGTGTTGCAGCCAGGCGCCCGCTTCCGTGTGGCGCCCCCTGCATCCCAACACGTGGCAAATGACCGAGAACAAGCTGCAGCGTCGCCGGCGACCGTGCCGGCAGCCTGCAGGAAGCTCTCGAAGGACCCGATTGCACGCATGGCCAGCCGTTTCGGGCCCGGGAACTCGAGCCTGTCGCGCAGCCTGGCCCGCAAGCACAGGGTGACGGGGAAACGACGCCTGCGGCCGAACGGCCCCGCAGGGCGCTGGTCCCGCAGCCGCCCGGGAAAGCCATCCCCGGGAAGATCACCCGCAGGCCTTGTTTCAGGCCACGGGCCGTCCGTCAGACGTCAGACATATTGCGCCAGGGTTTGGCGCATCTTTTTCATGGCCTGCGCCTCGATCTGGCGAATGCGCTCGGCCGACACGCTGAACTCGGCGGCCAGGTCATGCAGGGTCTTGCC